>JBEDUI010000279.1:0-6614 GCA_040414495.1 Mycobacteriales bacterium | reverse complement strand
TGGGATCGGCGATCGCATGCTCGGGCGCGCCGGCCAGATCGTCCTCGAAATTGCTGCCCCACTTGACGTCCATGTCCTTGCCGGTCAACGCCGAAATCGAGTGCGAGCTGGGATTCGGCGTGCCCAGGGGTGCATTCAGGACGGTCTGGTAGTCGTACGTCCACGGGTCGCCGTAATCGTCGATCGTGGGCAGGTCGGGGTTGTAGAAGATTTCTAGCAGTTTCTTGAGCCGGCCGCCGGCCTTCAGCTGTAGCCGGCCTTTCCGGTCGAGGGTCCAGCCGCCATGCCACTGTTCCTGGTCCTCATACCGTTTCGGGTAGCCGACCCCGGGTTTGGTCTCCACATTGTTGAAATAGACGTATTCGGTGCCGGGCCGGTTGGTCCACACCTGTTTGCACGTGACCGAGCAGGTATGGCAGCCGATGCACTTGTCGAGGTTCATCACCATCGCGACGTTCGCCATGATCCTCATCGGTATTCCACCTTCTGCGCACGGCGCCTGATCACCGTGATCTCATCACGTTGATTTCCGGTGGGGCCGTAATAGTTGAAGCCGTACGACAGCTGCCCGTAACCACCGATCATGTGCGTCGGCTTGACCACCAGGCGGGTGAGCGAATTGTCACCGCCACCGTGCCAACCGGACACCTCGGATTTCGGCGTCATCAGGTGCCGGTCCTTGGCGTGATACATGAAGACCGTGCCCTCGGGCATTCGGTGCGTCACAACCGCCCGGCAGGCGACCACGCCGTTGCGGTTGAACGCCTCGATCCAGTCGTTGTCCCGGACTCCGATCTTGCCGGCGTCGGCCGGGCTCATCCAGATCACCGGACCACCGCGGAAAAGCCGCAGCATATGTAAATTGTCCTGGTATTCGGAGTGGATCGACCATTTCGAATGCGGGGTGAGATAGCGGACCGTGATTTCCGGCCGGCCCGCCTCGCGTAATCCCTGTTCGCCGAAATGCCGTACGTAATCCAGCGGCGGCCGGTACGTCGGCAGTCCCTCGCCGTATTCGGTGATCCAGTCGTGGTCGAGGAAGAAATGCATCCGGCCGGTGAGGGTATGCCACGGTTTCTTGCGTTCCACGTTGACCACGAACGGCGAATACCGCCGGCCGCCGGTTTCGCTGCCGGACCATTCCGGCGAGGTGATGACCGACCGCGGTTGCACCTGGGTATCGGCGAAGCTGATCCGCTCGCCGGCCCGCTCCTGCGCCAGATCGGCCAACCCGAGGCCGGTACGTTCCTCCAGATCCCGCCAGCCGGCCAGTGCGACCTCGCCGTTGGTAGTGCCCGACAGCGCCAGAATCGCCTCGGCCAGGTGGATATCGCGGGTCAGCGCCGGGCGGCCGTCGGCGATCCCGCCTCGGATCCGGCCGTTGGTCCGACCGAGCCGTTCCACCGCCTCGGTCGGCTTCCACGACACGCCCTTCACCCCGGTGCCCAGCTTCTCGACCAACGGCCCCAGCGCGGCCATTTTCGCCGCCACCGCGCCGTAATCGCGTTCCACGCTGACCAACCGCGGCATGGTGCGACCGGGAATCGGCTCGCATTCATCCCGGGCCCAATCGCGGACCACGCCGCCGGGCTGGGCCAACTCGTCGGCGCTGTCGTGCAGTAATGGCGCTGCGATCACGTCAGTGCGTTTGCCTAAATGCGTGGCGGCTAGACGGGAGAAATCGGCGGCAATGGTCGCGAACGCCTCGAAATCGGTCCGGGTCTCCCACGGCGGGGCGATCGCCGGGTTGAACGAATGCACGAACGGGTGCATGTCGGTGGTGGAGATGTCGTGTTTCTCGTACCAGGTCGCGGCCGGCAGTACGACATCGGAATACGTGCAGGTGCTGGTCATCCGGAAATCGATCGTCGTGATCAGATCGACCTTGCCGCGCGGGGCCGGGTCGCGCCAACGCACCTCCTGCGGGCGGATCCGCTCGGGCGACTCGTCGGCCCGCACCGCTGCCTCGGCCCCGAGCAGATGGCGCATGAAGTACTCCATGCCCTTGCCCGAGGAGCCGAGTAGGTTGGCCCGCCACACGGTCATCACCCGGGGGAAGTTGCGCGGATTGTCGGGGTCCTCGCCGGCGAAATGCAACCGACCGGCTTTCAACTCCTCCACCACGTAGTCGGGCGCGCTTTTGCCAGCCCGCGCCGCCTCATCGGCCAGATCGAGCGGGTTGCGATCGAAGGCCGGATGTGACGGAGTCCAGCCCATCCGGGTCGCCTGCGCCAACGTGTCGGCGAACGAGCGGTCCCGGAACAGACCACGGCCCAGCGGGCTCGCGAGCTCCTCAGCGTTAAAGCTCTCGTACCGCCACTGGTCGCTGTTGAGATAAAAGAACGAGGTGCCGGTCATGTGCCGGGTCGGGCGCTGCCAGTCCAAAGCGAACGCCATCTGCTGGAATCCGGTCAACGGCCGTACCTTTTCCTGCCCGACGTAATGGGCCCAGCCGCCGCCGTTCACGCCCTGACAACCGCACAGCATCAGCAACGTGAAGAACGTCCGGTAGATCTGGTCGGAGTGGAACCAGTGGTTCGTGCCGGCACCCATCGCGATCATCGACCGGCCGTGCGACCGTTCGGCGTTGCGGGCGAATTCCCTCGCCACCCGCGTGACCGCCTCGGCCGGCACCGAGGTGATCGCCTGCTGCCAGGCCGGTGTGTACGGCTCCGGGTCGGCGTAATCGGCCGGCCACTCGCCCGGCAACCCATCGCGGGCCACCGCGTACTGCGCCATCAGCAGGTCGAACACCGTGGTCACCAGGCGCCCGCCCAGTCGCCGGACCGGCACGCCGCGCCGGATGATCCCGCCGCCCTCGGTCTCGCCGACATCGAACCGCGGCAGGTCAACCGGCACCGCCGACTCGTGATCGCCGTACAGGCTGAGCATCGGGTCGAGCCCGCCGAGATCCAGGTTCCACCGGCCCTTGCCGGCCGCGGAGAAATGGGAGGCCAGCGTGCCGCCGGGCAGGAACGGTTCGCCGGTGGCGGCGTCGAGCAGCACGGTCTGATGGGCGGCGTTGTCGGCGTCCCGGCCCAGATCCGCGGCGGTGAGGAACCGGTCCGGGACATAGGCGTCGTCCCGTTCGCGCAGGGTCACCAGGAACGGCAGGTCGGTGTACGTCTTCACGTAATTGGTGAAATACGGTACCTGCCGGTCCCGGAAGAATTCGGTCAGGATGACGTGCCCCATCGCCATGGCCAGGGCGGCGTCCGTACCCGGCGCGCACGGCAGCCAGTCGTCGGCGAATTTCGTGTGGTCCGAATAATCGGGGCTGACCACCACGACCTTCTGGCCGCGGTACCGCGCCTCGGTCATGAAATGCGCGTCCGGCGTCCGGGTGATCGGCAGGTTGGTGCCCCAGATCATCAGGTACGAGGAATTCCACCAGTCGCCGGATTCCGGTACGTCGGTCTGGTCGCCGAAGACCTGCGGCGAGGCGATCGGCATGTCGGCGTACCAGTCGTAGAACGACAGGATCGTGCCGCCGATCATCGACAGAAACCGGGTCCCGGCCGAATACGACACCTGCGACATCGCCGGGATCGGGGAGAAACCGACCACCCGATCCGGCCCGTACTCCTTGACCGTGTGCACGTGCGCGGCCGCGATCAGCTCGCTCACCTCGGACCAGGTGGCCCGCACGAACCCGCCCATGCCGCGGGCGCTCTTGTAGCGGGCGACCTTGTCCGGGTTGCTGACGATCTCGTTCCAGGCTCTTACGGGGTCGCCGATCCGGGCCCGGGCCTCCTGCCACAGCTCGAGCAGCGGCCCGCGCACATACGGGTACCGCACCCGCGAGGGGGAGTAGGTGTACCAGGAGAACGAGGCGCCGCGGGGGCAGCCGCGCGGCTCGTATTCCGGGCTGTCCGCGCCGACCGAGGGATAGTCGGTCTGCTGCGTTTCCCAGGTGATGATGCCGTCTTTGACGTAGATCTTCCACGAGCACGAACCGGTGCAGTTCACGCCGTGGGTGGAGCGGACCTCTTTGTCGTGCCGCCAGCGTTCCCGGTAGAACTCCTCGGCCGCGCGACCGCCGCGGCGATGCACCTCGCGGTAGTCGCCACTGGGCTCGCCCGCGGTGAAGAACTGGGCCTGCCGCAGCAGGGTTTCGACCGGTTCACCGCCTGGGAGTAACGGTGCCAATCTGTCGTTGGGTGCCAGTCTGTCGTTGGGTGCCAATCTGTCGTTGGCGTCGGATTCCTTCGCCTGCGTCATGCCTGCACCACCCGTATCTATGCCGCTGCGCGTACGCGCCCGACATCGATACCCGGCCTCGCGTGCATCGACTCCGACAACACGCATTTCTTGGGCGCGAACATATTTGGCTACCGGTCCGCACCCTATCTCCGAATCGCGCCGATCGCGCGTTATCGCTTTAATCGGGCCGATCCGAAATAGACGCGTTGTACGATTACCGCCCGATATCACGGTGATCATGCGGAAATGGCTTGTCTTTTCGGCGTGTCGCGAGCCATTTCCGCATGATCGCGGAGGCGCGCTCCGGGCGGCGGGTCAGGCGGCGTCGTGGAAGATGACGCCGAGCGTATGCCGATGGCCGCTACGCAGCACGCTCACCCCGTGCCGCACGGCGATGCGGTAGTAGCCACGGCTGCCTTCACCGGGCCGGTGCCGAGTCGGCCAGATCACCGCCTGCCCCTGTTGGAGCGTGATCGCGGTGCCGCGCGACTGGGCCCGGGGCAGGTTCTCCACCAACAGGAATTCCCCGCCGGTGTAATCGACCTCGCGCCCCGAGAGCATGACCATGACCTGGAGCGGAAAGGCAACTTCGCCGTAGATATCCTGGTGCAGGCAGTTGTAGTCGCCCTCGTGATAACGCAACACCAATGGCGTTGGACGATTCTGCCCGGCGGCATGACACCGGTCCAGGAATTCATCCAGCTCATCCGGAAAACGGTCGTCGATACGCAGCCGTTCGTTCCAGGTATTCGCGATATCAACCAGGCGTGGGTAGAACGCTGTTCGTAATTGCGTTACCAGCTCCGGCAGCGGATGCGCGAAATAACGATATTCCCCCGAACCGAAACGATGCCGGGCCATGTCTACTGTGGATCGCCAGTGCTCGGGCTCGTCGTACAACGCTATTAGTTGCCGGCAATCGCGCGCGGACAGGATCTGCGGCGTGACCACGTAACCGTCCCGATCCAGCGACGAATACAGTCCCGGCCAATCCCAACCGGCGATGGTACGGATGATGGCCGGCGTACGGGTCGTCGCTGCAGTCATAGCAATTCCCTCCCTTACGGTTTGCTTCTCATTTCCCGGTCGCGCCCGCCGCCGTGCGTGATCGTGATGGCTTTCGTCAACGGAATCGATACGAAACCCATCACGATCACGAGTGGCCGGCTCGCACGGCTGATTGTTTTCCCACCCGGCCGCGGAAGCCGCGGCCGTGACCGCTGCACGGAACTCGGATTATCGAAATCCACGATTTGCCCGTCCACTGTCGACACCGGAATTCAGGCGGCCGGCCGGCAGCGTTCGCACGGGCGGTAGCCGGCATCGGTCGCGGCCTGGATCGTGGCAAATCCGTGCCGGTGCGCCACCGTAATCCGCCGTGCGTCCGGGCAACTGGCGAAGCACACGACCCCGGTCGTATCGCTGGCCAGATAATGCACACCGCGCCGGCCCAGCGACCGTACCTCGGCCAGGTCGACGCCTTCGGTTTGCAGCAACCGCCGTTTCGTCTCGGGCCCGAAAACGTAGTCACCGACCGCGCCGTCGCTGCGCACGATGCGGTGACAGCCAATGAGGATCGGCACCGGATTGTGGCCCAGCGCCGTACCGACCGCGCGCACCGCCTTGGGTCGGCCGATCTGCTGCGCCAACCAGGAGTACGTGCGCACCTGACCGGCCGGAATCCGCGCCGTGGCAAGCAAAACGTCCCGGGCAAAGTCCGGCAGGCCGCGCAGATCGAAATGCAGATTGCCGGTGCGGCCGGTACGCAGCGCGGTCAGCAGGCCGGTCGGGGGCCGGTCCGCCGGCAGCAACGGCCGGCCGAACCGGTCGGCAAAGGCTTGCGCGAAGCCACCGTCGGCGAGCGACGCTTCGGTTCGTACATAGGCGATTCCGTGATCGGTGCTGGCTACGTAGAGATCTCCGGTCGGGCCGGGGACGCGCACCCACCGGGCCGCGATCTGGTCGAACAGTCCGGACGGGGGATCGACAGCTAGTTGCGTGAGGTCGGTCATCGGGACATCTCCTGTGGTGCAGGATTCAGCTCGCGCAGCCGACGCATACCGCGCGAAATGTGGGATTTGGCGGTGCCTTCGGGGCAACCCAGTACGGCCGCGATTTCGGTGATCGGCAGATCGTTGACATGCCGCAGCACGACGGCGATGCGCTGCACCTCGGGCAGGTGCAGCAACAGCGCCGCGAGCTCGTGCCGGGTCTCGTCGCGTTCGGCCAGTGCCTCGGCGCCATCGGCCGGGTCGGCCGGATCGATGTCGGCCAGCGGCTCTTCGGTTACGTGCCGGGCCCGGGTACGTTGCAGGTTGCGCCACGCGTTGAGCAGGATCCTCAGCAGCCAGGCCCGTGGCTGCAGGTCGCGGATGCGGTTCGGGTCGTAGCCGCGTAATGCCCGGTAGGCG
>JBEDUI010000278.1:0-10874 GCA_040414495.1 Mycobacteriales bacterium | reverse complement strand
CGTGGGGCGGGTGGGGCTCGAACCCACGACCGACGGATTATGAGTCCGCTGCTCTAACCGGCTGAGCTACCGCCCCGGACGGCCGGCCAGCTCGCCGGCCTGGAAGTGATGCTCCCCCGGTTGGACTCGAACCAACAACCCTGCGATTAACAGTCGCATGCTCTGCCAATTGAGCTACGGAGGACCGCGATGCGTTCGACCGCATCGATGCAACAGCGTACCGTATCCGGAACCGTCCTCGTGCACGGCCTGTTCCACGCTGAGAGCAACGCTGAGAGGTGTCACAAACATGCGCAAACTGGCCTTCTTGCTCGGTCTGGCGACCGGCTACGTACTCGGTGCCAAGGCGGGCCGCGAGCGGTACGAGACCATCGCCAGCACCGCCTCCCGTATCAAGTCCAGCCAAACCGTCCAGAGCGCCGCCGGTGTCCTGCGCGAACAGGCGGGGTCGGCCGTGGGTCGCATCCCTACCGAGTCGGTCCTACGCCCGGTCCGGGAGAAGCTCGACGCCGCCCGCCACCACCTGCCCACGCCTTCGCACAACGGCACCCAGCAGCACTAAGCAAACACAACAGGGCCCGGCCGGACGCAATGTCGGCCGGGCCCAAACAGCTCAGCTGAAGAGTTTGTGCAGGAACTCCACCCGCGCCTTCGCCTGCAGGTGGCCACCGCCCTCGTGCCCGTTGAACGGCCAGACCGTGATCTCCTTCGGCCCGGCGTAGTGGTTGTACGCGGCATACACCGTCGAGGGTGGACAGACGTCGTCCATCATGCCGACCGAGAACAGCGCATTCGCCTTCGCCCGGGCGGCGAAGTTCACACCGTCGAAGTACGCGAGCGTCGAGAACACGGTGTCCACATGCTCCGGTCGCTTGTTACAGAAGGTCGCGATCTCGCCGTACGGGTTCTTTGCTGTGATTTCCGACGCCCGCCGGTAGTGGCACAGGAATGGAACATCCGGCATCGCGCCGACGATGTCCGGCACCAGCCCGGCCGCGGCCAACGTCAACCCGCCGCCCTGGCTACCGCCGGCCGCGACGATCTTCGACGCGTCGACCGCGGCATGCGAACGGGCCGTCTCGATCGCCCGCACCACATCGCTCATGATCCGGCGGTAGTAGTACGTCTGCGGGTCGAGCACCCCGTCGGTCATGAAGCCGACCGTGTGCGGGCTGCCGACACCGTGCGCGTCACCGGTGTCGGCCCCGCTCTGCCCACGACTGTCCATCACGAAGTGCGCGTAGCCGGCCGAGGCGTACAGCAGGTGGTCGATCGCCAACCCACGCCCGCCGCTGTACCCGATGTACTCCACGACGCACGGCAACGGCTCGGTCCGCTCGCGCGGCAACTGCAGCCATCCGTGCACCCGCTCCCCGTTCCAGCCGGCGAACGTCACATCGAAGCTGTCGATGCTCGCCAACCCGTTGTCGTACGGAGTGAACTGCGCGTCCAACGGGTGCTGCCGCACCTGCTCGAGCGTGCTGGACCAGAACGCGTCGAAGTCGGCCGGCTCACCCCGCTCGGGAAGGTATTCGCGGAGTTTTTCGGGTGAGAAATCGAACAACGGCATGTGGACCCCTGAAAGGAAGGCGACGATTCCAACTCGACATCTTCGCAGCTACGGCGCGGCCAGACCAGAGTCCAGACCCGGCCAGCTACGGCACCATCAGACGACCCGCAGTTCCTGCCAATCGGTCAGCGATGGCAGCGGCGTGTGCGGCGCATCCTGATACCAGAACGCGGTCGAGGCGATGTCGTCCTGCAGCGGCAGATACCGACCCGGTTCGCTCCAACCCAGCGCCTGCACGGTGACCCGCAGGTCCTCCTCGAACCGTACGGTGTCAGCGATATGCCAGCGGTACATGCCGAACCGCTGCTGCGAGCGGTACAGCCCGCCCTCGCCGGCGCTGATCACCTGCGGCAGGCCCAGGTACGGCGTCGAATACTCCCGGTACTGTCCGCGCGGGAATTCGAAATCCCAGGCGCCACCGAAATAGTCCTCGGTTCCGGTGCCGCAGATCGTCGGGAATTCCTCGTCACCGTCGAGATAGAACTTGACCTCGCCCTCACCCCACCAGCCGGTGTTGTTGGACTGCCAGGCCAAATACGTTCCGACGTAATGACCGTGCCCGCGCACTCCGTCCAGGATCGTGTGGACAGTCCCGTACTGCAACGGATTACTGCGTCGCCATTGCGCGTGCAGATATGCCGCGTCCTCCGGTACGTCGGACAATGCATAGTCCACTTGGTAATACAGCGACGATGAGTCCTCTTCGTACAGATTCTCGACCGTGATACGGGCCGAGCCGCGGAACGGCATCGGCCAGTACGAATTGAAACCGCATAACGGGTTCACCGAAATCGGCAGCGAATTCACCAACGACGGTTCGCACCAGCCGTTGCAGAAGAAATCGCCCAGCGGCACCTCGATGCTCGGCGTCTCCTCGCCGTCCCAGTAGACCCGGAACACCAGACGCCGCCACCACTTCGGGTCAATCGTCAACCAGATGTGCTGGATCTCCCCCGGTCCCTCGATTTCGGCAAGAGTCACGGTCTGATGCGCCGGCACATGTGTGTACGGCGAGACTTTCCAGCCCCGGCCGAGATCGCGGGCGGCGTGCGCGGCCGGCCCGTCGATCGACATGCCGCCGCGGCCCTTCTCGCCAGTCGGGTTCTCGGCGCTGATCGAACGGGTCTTGGCATGCGAGAGCAGGCTGAGATTGTGCAGCCCGACGCCGAGGCCGGAGAACGTCATCATCCAGTCCTTTCGAAGCTTTCAGAAATCGATTGCTGAGCTGTACGAAAAATAGGCCGCCGAGGGCGGCCAAGCAAGAGGCTAGCGCGGGCGGATCCCGGGGCCAAGCCCTCTCGGGCTTTGTAAGCGCGGGTCTGTGACTTTGCCCGGCGAGCGAGCGATCGGCCAGCTCTATCCGCGCGAACGGCTCGTCCGCGCGGATAGAGCGACAACCTCAGTTCTGGCTGGAGAACGCCGCGTCGAAGGCCGCACCCGGCTTCTCGAACACCTGCTTACGCAGGTATTCCAGCGACTCGGGTGCACCACGCAGCCGGTCCATGCCCGCGTCTTCCCACTCGATCGACAGTGGACCTTCATAGCCGATCTCGTTGAGCATCCGGATGATTCCACCCCACGGCACGTCGCCGTGTCCAATGGAGACAAAGTCCCAACCGCGACGGGAATCGGCCCACGGCAGGTGCGAGGCAAGGCGACCGTTACGCCCGTTGAGCTGGCGCTTGGATTCCTTGCAGTGCACGTTGTAGATCCGGTCGGCGAAATCGTAAAGGAATCCGACCGGGTCCAGGTCCTGCCACATGAAGTGGCTCGGGTCGAAGTTCAGGCCGAACCCGGGCCGGTTGCCGATCGCTTCGAGCGTGCGCTTGGCCGTCCAGTAGTCGTACGCGATTTCGGAGGGGTGCACCTCCAACGCGAACCGCACGCCGACCTCGTCGAAAACGTCGATGATCGGATTCCACCGCGCGGCGAAATCGGCGAAACCGCGTTCCACCATTTCGTCCGGGGTGGGCGGGAACATCGCCACCGTGTACCAAATGGACGATCCGGTGAAGCCGGTGACGGTCTTCACGCCGAATTTCGCCGCCGCCCGGGCGGTATCCATGACCTCCTGCGCCGCCCGCTGCCGGACACCCTCGGGATCTCCGTCGCCCCACACCCGGGCCGGCACGATCGCCTTGTGCCGCTCATCAATCGGGTTGTCGCAGACCGCCTGCCCGACCAGGTGCGCGGAAATGGCCCAGCAGTCGAGGTTGTACTTCTTCAGGATCGAACGCCGCTCTTCGACATAACCGTCGTCGGCCAGTGCCTTGTCGACCTCGAAGTGGTCACCCCAGGTGGCGATTTCCAGGCCGTCATAACCCCAGCCGGAAACGAGTTCGCACACCTTCTCGAACGGCAGATCGGCCCACTGGCCGGTGAAAAGCGTGAATGGACGAGCCATGTGCAAATGCCTCCTCTAGCGAACACCGAAGAGATGATCGAGCGCCAACTGGTCAAGCCGTTCGTAGTGCAGCCCGCGGTCGGCCGCCTTGTCCGCGTCGAACGAGATCGCCTCGTCCCGCAGCGCGGTCAGCGATTCGCCCGCGTCCAGCGTCGGCGTGGCCAGTTCGGGCAGCCGGGACGCGGCCATTGCCTCCTGCACCTCGGGATCGGCGCGGAACGCCTTCGCCTTTTCCTTGAAAATCAGGTAGTTCCGCATGCAGCCGGCGGCCGAGGTCCAGACGCCTTCGATGTCCTCGGTGCGCGGCGGCTTGAAATCGAAATGCCGCGGCCCGTCGTACCCGGCCGCCTCGAGCAGGTCGACCAGGAAGAACGCGCCCTTCTGATCGGCCGCACCGAACCGCAGGTCCTGGTCGTATTTGATGCCATGCTGGCCGTTCAGGTCGATGTGGAACAGCTTTCCGGACCACAATGCCTGCGAGACACCGTGCACGAAATTCAACCCGGCCATCGTCTCGTGTCCGACCTCGGGGTTGATGCCGACCATGTCGGGATATTCGAGCTGGTTGATGAACGCCAACGCGTGCCCGACCGTGGCCAGGAAAATATCGCCGCGCGGCTCGTTCGGCTTTGGCTCCAAGGCCAGCCGCATGTCGTAGCCCTGCTCGCGAATGTACGTGCAGAGCGTGTCGATCGCTTCCTTGTAGCGATCCAACGCGACCCGCACATCCGTGGCCGCGTCGCTTTCGGCGCCTTCCCGGCCGCCCCAGCAGACGTACGTTTTCGCACCCAAGTCAGCGGCCAGGTCGATATTGCGCAGCACCTTGCCGACCGCGTAACGCCGGATATCGCGGTCGTTGGAGGTGAACGCGCCGTCCTTGAAAACCGGGTGGTAGAAGAGGTTCGTGGTGACCATCGGCGTGGTCATCCCGGTGTCGGAAAGCGCCTTACGGAAGCGGTCGATAAGGCGCTGCCGCTCACCACCATCGGCGCCGAACGGAATCAAATCGTTGTCGTGAAATGTCACACCGGCGGCGCCGAGTTCGGCGAGTCGGTTCACCGCCTCCACCGGGTCCATCGGCGGCCGGATAAAGGTGCCGAACGGATCGACGCCCTGCCAGCCAACCGTCCACAGACCGAACGTGAATTTGTCGGCCTTGGTGGGTTGGTAGTCGCTCATCGTCTATTTCCTTTCCCGCTGTGCGTTCAGACCTGTTCGACTGATGTCCAGGCCGAGTTCTGCTCAGCGCTGCGACCCACCGCATCGAGAACGAGCTGCACCTGCAGTCCGTCCACAAAGGATGGTGCCGGCTGCTGTTTGGTCGCGATTCCCTCCAGGAAATCCCGTACCTCGTGGGTGAAGCTGTGTTCGTAACCCAGGCCATGCCCGGCCGGCCACCAGGCCTCGACGTACGGGTGCGTCGGCTCGGTGACCAGAATCCGCCGGAAACCGGCCTCGGCCGGGTCGAGCGAGGCGTCGAAGAATTCCAGCTCGTTGAGCCGTTCCAGGTCGAAGACCAGCGAGCCGCCGTCGCCGTTGATCTCGATGTGCAGGCCGTTCTTACGACCCTGGGCGAACCGGGTGGCCTCGAACGAGGCGACCGCGCCGCCATCGAGCCGGCCCAGGAACAGGGCCGCGTCATCCACCGTGACCGCGCCGCGTTCGGTGCCGGCCTGACCGGCCAGCCCACTGGCCGCTGCCGGCAGCGGCCGCTCCTTGATGAACGTCTCGGTCAACGCCGAGACACCGGTGATCTGCTGGCCGGAGACGAACTGCGCCATGTCGACGATGTGCGCGCCCAGGTCGCCCAGCGCGCCGGAACCGGCGAGGTCCTTCTGCAGTCGCCAGGTCAGCGGGAATTCCGGGTCGATGATCCAGTCCTGCAGGTACGCCGCGCGAATGTGCCGGATCGTGCCCAGCCGGCCGTCGGCGACCAACTGCCGCGCGTAGCTGACCGCGGGCAGCCGCCGGTAGTTGAAGCCGACCATCGCGGTGCCCGAGGCCGCCTTGGCCGCCTCGACCATGGCCCGCGCCTCGGCCACGGTGTTGGCCAGCGGCTTCTCACACAGCACGTGCTTTCCGGCCTGCAGCGCCGCGATCGAGATCTCGGCGTGGCTGTTGCCCGGCGTACAAACATCGACGATGTCCACGTCGTCACGCTTCAGTACGTTGTGCCAGTCGGTCTCTACGGATGGGTAGCCGAACTTCTTAGCCGCGGCATCGGCCGCTTCCTTGTTCCGGCCACACAGCACGGCCAACTCCGCCTGGGCCTCCAGGTCGAAGAATTTGTTCACCGTGCGCCAGGCCTGCGAATGCACCGCACCCATGAATGCGTAGCCGACCAGTCCCACTCCCAGACGCATGCGCCATTCCCTTCCGTTTCGGTCGTACGGGCCCTGCTGTCGATGGAGCTGTCAACGAGGATTGCCGTCGCGGCCGATAGGGCTCAGCGCGGCGCCCACCTTCGGCGGTCCGCAGTGAAACTATGGCCGTCGGACAGGCCGGCGCAAGGGCACACACCACGGCCGGTGAACGGAAAACTTTCAGAGCGCCCGTTTACCGCGCGGGACCGGACAGCAACGGTACGGCGCCATCGCGGACCTGCGCGTAAGCCGCGCGAACCTCGGTCGCCGGCGGCGCGGTCGGTAGGTCTTGCGCCGGAATCGGCCACGCCGGCGGCTCGGCCGCACCGGACAGAGCCCAGGCCGCCTGCCGCGCGGCGCCGCGGGCCACGTACTCCCCCGGCTCGGGCAACGCGACCGGCGCCCCGAAGATCGCCGGGGCCAACGCCTGCACCGCCGGAGCCGCCGCCGCACCGCCGATCAACAGCACCCGCCGCACCGGCAACCCCTGCTCCCGCAACGGATCCACGCCATCGGCCAGCCCGCACAGCATGCCCTCGAACGCGGCCCGGGCCAGGGTGGCCGGCGTCGCGTTCGGACGGGACAGGCCGTGCAGCAGGCCACGGGCCAGCGGCAGGTCCGGGGTCCGTTCGCCGTCGAAGTACGGCAGCAGCACCAGGCCGCCGCTGTCCGGGACGGACAGGGCCAGCTCGCCGAGTTGGTGTACGTCGATGCCGAGCAGGGTCGCCACCGCGGTCAGCACCCGGGCCGCGTTGAGCGTGCAGGCCAAGGGCAGGAACTTGCCGGTTGCATCAGCGAACCCAGCCACCAGGCCGGTCGGGTCGGCGCACGGCTTGTCCGACACGGCGAACATCGCGCCGCTCGTACCCATCGACACCACCACGTCGCCCGGCTGCAATGACAATCCCAGCGCGGCGGCCATGTTGTCGCCGGTACCAGCGGCCAGCTTGATGCCGTCCGCGGTCTCGCCAACGATTTCGGCCGGGGCGGCGACCCGTGGCAGGGCCAGGTCGCGGCCGAACGCCCGGCGCAGCAGATCAGTCCGGTATTCGCCGGTCGCGGCGGAGAAGTACCCGGTACCCGAGGCATCGCCGCGGTCGGTCACCGCGACCGCGTCGGCCGCGAGCTTGCCGGTCAGCCAGTCGTGCGGCAGCAGTACGGACTGCGCCCGGGCCGCCAATTCCGGCTCGTGCTCGGCGAACCAGCGCAGCTTGGTGATCGTGAAGCTGGCGACGAGTACCAGCCCGACCGCCTCGGCCCACGCCGCGCGCCCGCCCAGCTCCGCGGTCAGGTCGGTCGCGGCCTGGGCCGAGCGGGTGTCGTTCCACAGCAGGGCCGGGCGGACCACGTCGCCGGCCTCGTCAAGGGTGACCATGCCGTGCTGTTGGCCGCCGACCGCCATCGCCTCGACGCCTTCGAGCAGCCCGTCCGAGGCCTTTCCGTACGCCTCCCACCAGATCTGCGGGTCGATCTCGGTGGTGTCCGGGTGCGGCGCGGTACCGGTACGGACCACCTCGCCGGTGTCGGCATCACATACGAGCACCTTGGTCGACTGCGTCGAGCAGTCGACGCCGGCAACCAGCGTCATCCTGGGCTTCCTTTCAGATTTGGTCGGCCGGCGCGGCGAATCGTGCTCGCGCCTCGGCCAACAAGGCATCGGTTTGGGCGATCACCTCGGGCGCGTGCCGGTCGGTGCCGGGGTCGACGCGGGCGAGCCAGGACAGCCCGTCCCGCCCGGAGATCCGCCGCCCGACGATCCGTACGCCACCGCTGGGTTTTAAGAGGTGGTGTTCGGTCACCGCGACGCTGCGATTGACCCTGGCGCGGACGACTTTGGGCAGGTCGCCCGGCTCGGTCACCTGCCATACGGTCGGCGGCTGGTCCTCCACGAATTCCGGCGCGTCCGGGGCGATTCGGCCCTCGGTGACCGTGAGCTCGCCCTCGTTCCAGGTCGCTTTGTCGATCTCGTGCCAGCCGACCCGGCGGTGGTCCGTTTCGTCGGGCAACCACAGTCCGCGTTGGGTCGCCACGATGGCCGCGCCGGTGTCGGTACGGCCCCAGGTCAGGACGCGCTCGTCGCCGTCCAGCTTGGCGGTGATCTCGGCCGGCGGACGTTCCCGGCGCCACCTCACGCCGGCTCCTCGCCCAACGCCTGTTCGCGCAGGCCGCGCCGTTGCTGCTCCAACGCGATCAGCTCGCCGAACAGTCGAGTGTGGTCCTCCGGTCGCTCGACCGGGTTGATCCGCTGCAACGTCGATTTGACCTGCGCGATCCGGCGCTCGAACGCCAATTCCTGGATCCGGGCCAGGTTCTCGTGCACGTACCGGCCGGTCGGCTCGTCGCCGGCGCAGCGCAACCGTTCGACCGCCAGCTCGGAAGCGACCGAGCGGATCAGGTCATCCGGGCAACTGGCGCTGACCCGTTCCACCCACACCGGCCCGGTGACCTGGCCCTGCACGCCGCCGGCGGTCTCGATCGCCGCCCGGATCGCCGCGTAGACCGGGTGTGTGTAGGCCTCGGTCGTGATCGCGTCGAAGATCGGGCCGGCCAGGGCCGGGGCCTGCAGCGCGATCTTGAGCACCTCGCGTTCGACCGCGAGTCGCGGGTCGTCCGGGCTGGGCCGGGTGACGGCCGGTTCGCGCATCGGGCGTACGTCGGCGCTTTGCTGCGCGCGTCTGTTGTTGTTGGCACGGCCATTTCGGCCGCTCGCTCCGTTGGCTCCGTTGGCCAGATCGCCGCCGGCGCGGCGTACCTCCTCGGCCACGGCGTCGATTTCCATGCCGAGGTCCCCGGCGAGCTTGCGGGCGTACTCCGGCCGCATCGACCGGTCCTTGATCTTGGCCACCAGCGGAGCGGCCGAACGCAGCGCCTGCACCCGCCCCTCGACCGTCTCCAGGTCGTAGTCGTCGATCGTGCTGCGCAAGGCGAACTGCACCAGCGGCACTCGTTGCGCCACTAGATCACGTACGGCCAGATCGCCCTTGCCCTGCCGCAACTCGCACGGGTCCATGCCGCTGGACTCGACCGCTACGAACGTCTGCGCGACGAATCGCTGCTCGTCATCGAATGCCCGCAGCGCGGCTTTCCGGCCGGCCGCGTCGCCATCGAAGGTGAAGATGACCTCGCCGCGGAACGAGTCGGAGTCCATCAACAGCCGGCGCAGTACGCCGATGTGGTCATTGCCGAAGGCGGTGCCACAGGTCGCGACGGCGGTCGGCACGCCGGCCAGGTGGCAGGCCATCACGTCGGTGTAACCCTCGACCACCACGGCCTGGCGCCGCCGGGCGATTTCCCTCTTGGCCAAATCAACGCCGTAGAGCACCTCGCTCTTCTTGTATATCGGCGTTTCCGGCGTGTTCAGGTATTTCGGGCCGTCATCGTCGTCGAAAAGCCGGCGGGCACCGAACCCGATGACGTCGCCGGTGATCGAGCGGATCGGCCAGAGCAGCCGGCGACGGAACCGGTCGATCAGCGAACCGGTTCGGGCCTCGCGGGACAGCCCGGCGGTCACCAATTCCTTGGGCGTGAACTTCTTCAGCAACAGGTGTTTGGTGAGTTGGTCCCAGCCGCCCGGGGCGAAACCGCAGCCGAACGTCGCGGCGGCCTCGGCGTCAAAACCGCGCTCGGTCAGGAAATCCCGGCCCGGCTTGCCCTCGCTCGACGCCAGCTTTTCGACGTAGAACTCGGCCGCGATCCGGTGCGCCTCGATGAGTCGGGCCCGACCGCCGGGTGCGCGGGCCGCCGGCGCCATACCGCCCTGCTCGTACCGCAGCCGCACGCCGACCTTGTCGGCCAGCCGTTCGACCGCCTCGACGAAGTTCAGGTGCTCGATGCGTTCGATGAAGTCGATGACGTCGCCGCTGGCCGCGCAGCCGAAGCAGTGGTAGTACCCAGTGCTCGGCCGGACGTTGAAGGACGGCGTCTTTTCCTCGTGGAACGGGCAGAGGCCTTTGAGTGCGTCCCCGCCGGCTCGCCGCAACGCGACGTATTCGCCGACCACGTCAGCGATCCGGGCCCGTGCCCGCACGTCGGCGATGTCCGCGTCGGAGATCCGCCCGGGCACGGTTGCCTCCTTGGGTTTCGCGGGCTGGGGTGCTGGGGTACGTACCCGGCAGTCTAGGCGCAACCCCCCGTCGAACCGGTCGCCGGCCGCACCGACCCGCTCGTTGTCGCCCCGCTGCCCGCCGTCGGGCTCGAATCGAGCCGGCGCTCCCTTCTTCGTGATCATGCAGAAATGGCTCGCGACACGCCGTAGCGGCGGACCATTTCTGCATGATCACGAAGGTCGTCGACCCGCCATTTGACCGCCGGCCACGCAGCCCTCAGCGTGAGTACAGGCGGCAAGGGAGACGTCAATGAGCGACCACGATGTGAGCACTCTGTCCGAGGACGTGATCGTGGGCATGATCATGAGAGAGGCTCGGCGGTGCAACGATCCCGCGCCAGCGTCGATCGAGTACATCTACGGCACGCGCTACGAACTCACGAATCTCACCGGCAGCATCGTCTTCAGCGACGCGCCATCCGTGATGGTCGT
>JBEDUI010000277.1:0-27253 GCA_040414495.1 Mycobacteriales bacterium | reverse complement strand
GCCGGCCCTACCGCGCCGGGAGTATCACCCGAGTGGGGCCTAATCAGAAATACGGCACGAAACCCGCCGAGGGCGGATCACACAGCGCGCTAGCGCACGGCCGATTTGTTGACTTTGCTCGATTTTTGCGAGGCAAGGTCGTGCCTCGAACCGGCTGGGACCGCGAATCGTGCCGATGCCAGCGCGATGTTGGTCGGTGTCGGTGTCGCTGCCGGTGCCGGTGCGGGGCTGTCCGCGGTGGTACGGCATTTGGCCGGATGGATAACGCCTGTATCAGTACGTGGTCTGCCGGGGCCGGTAATTAGGTTGCGTCAGAAAACTGATTCGGAGGCAATTACAGCAAGGCGCCTCGTGCAGACCGGTCTGGATGGACTGATGCGCAGGCGAAGCAGTCTGTCCTAGATGGACAGGGGATGCGGGCAGGACTGTCCTCGGTGGACATGGGGGAGGAGGGTACGCACGCAACACGTACCCCCCTCCCGGGGCAGAATGTACCCAACCCGGGATTCGGGCGCTACTCGACGACTCCGCTGGTCGTGATGATCCGCCGCCAGGGGCCGCCCGGCACATCGGATTCGTCGACGAACCGCCAGGAGATGTGGTCGTTGTCGCCGTTCAGTTCGGCGAAGCCCAGGCAGCCATTGAGCGCCGGCGAGACGTCGGCGCCGGCTCCGCCATATCTGTGGTTGGCCGGGCGGGCGTTCGACGAGCCGAAAACGTAGCGCGCGTCGTGATATTGGCCGGGGCCGGCGTCCTCGATCTGCCCGTAACAGGTATGCCCGTTCGGCCCGGTGATTCGCACCCAGCGATTCTTCATGTAGGAGAACGACGTGTCCTTGCAATGGCCGGCGTAACCGGGGTCGGACGCCCACGGCACCACCGTGCATCGCATCCGAAATCCGGTCTTGTCGTTCAGATCGTCGTACGGCACATCGAGGTAGAACGGGTTTTCTTTCGGTTTCATCCGGGTCGGAAAGAAGTCGTTTGCGGCGGTGCGGCGCTCGGTCTGGCAGCGGCGCTTGACCACGACACCGTCGCAGCCGCCGTAATGGGCTTCCCAAGCAGAATCGTACGTGGAATAGACCTGGCTTCCGTCGGCCGCGTTCGGGTCGAATATCTCACCGACCCAGAACGTCGTGGCGACGATATCGGTGTGCAGCGGATAGGACCCGTGTCCACTGTCGCCCGGATGATCGGGGGCTGAATTGCCTCCACAACCCGCGCCGATGGCCCCGACCAACACGATCAGCGCGCCGACGACCGCACCCCGCATGCGATCGATCATTCGCACGACTCCTGTGAGGTGTCAAGTGGTTACGCATACGAGTGAAAAAGGGGGCCGGTCACGTCGCGGCGGGTCGGAGCGAGCGCTCGACCGGAACGTGGGGAACCGGGACGTGACCGGCGTCAACAGACCTCCGTACCCGCCGTTGCGGTCGTCGCGTCGGCAACGACCGCAACGGCTGCTGAGAGGCCAATTACCCCTTTCCGACCTGACCCGTTTCCGGAATCACGATCTTCGTTCCACTCCGGACACCGTGGCCACCAGGGATACGCGGGCGCTGGTGGGAGAAGGTCCGGTTGTGCCGGTTCGGATGAGCCTTGGCCGGGCTGGCCTGGGCCGGACCCACGGCCGACGCGTGAACCGCCGCTGTGCTGGCGGTTGTCCCCGGATCGACCAGACTGTAATCGTCGGTCAGCACAGTGCCATTGGCGATCAGCGCGAATCCGAACGACATGCCGACCGCGCCCGCCGGCACCGGCGGGGTGGTGAAGGTCGCCTGGGCCCAGGTCGACGTGGTCGCGAAGTACGGACTGGACGTCCAGTAGTACCAGATCCCTTGCGCATCCCGGTAATACAAGGCGAATTGCGTCGTACCGGTCGCCTGATACCAGACGCTGAGGTTATATGTCTTGCCCGGTACGACCGTTGGCGAACACGTCCCCAGATCCAGGCTGGGTAACAGCTTGGCGTCCCCGTTGCTGTACCCGGTGATCGTCAGCAATTGCGCGTTATTGCCCGTATGGCCCGGGGAACTCGCCGCCCAGGCGACCGTGTTGGTACCCCAACCGCCAGGCTGGAAGCAGGTCGGGAAACCGGTGAACGAGTCGGTCGTCTCCAGCGACGGATTGCTCAACGCGTTCACACCGACCGCGGCTGGCGGCCGCGCCGGAACCGGGGTGGCGTTCTGATATGCCGGATAGCTCGTGCCAAGGTATTGCCGGACCACCTGGTCCACGGTCTTGACGCTCGTCTTGTTCGTCGCCGTACGTGAATAACTGGCGAGCCAGCTGATAAATGCGTTGTAGATCGTCGGCGTGGTCGACTGATCGGCCTGGCAATCGGCCGCTCCGATTGACGCGCAGATGTGGTGGAAGGTCAGGACGACCCAACCACCACCGTGGTTGACGGCATTGGTGACCTCGGCTTTCATCTGCGCGAGTGTCCAGGTTGAATCAACCTGGTCGGCCGCGCGCAGATAATAGGGATCCGGCGGCGGCATCGTTTCGGCGTAAACGCAGTTGCCGCAGCTGGCCGGCGACCGGATATCGCCCAGACCGCGCGCGGTGTTGTAGCCGCACGTCTTGGCCAGATTTTCTACCGTGCTGTTGGCATCGGCGAATGGGTAGGCGAAATCAGTCGGGTGATAACCCCAGCTCTGCAGGGTCGCCCGGTCATTACAGATCTGCCGTTGCGCCTCGGCCGGATCGATCTGGATCAGGTCGGGGTGGCTGGCGGTGTGACCGGCGATCTCATTGCCGTCGGCGTTGAAATTGCTCAAATCGGTTCGGGACAGATAATCGGGACTGTTGATCCACTCATCGACGGTGTAGAACGTGCCGACGAGCCCATTGGCCTTCATCGTCTGCTCCGCCGCCACCTGATCGGCGTTGGAGTCGTCGAAGGTCAGGGAAACATAGGTCGGCTTCGTCACCGCGGCGCCCGATGGCGTGGCGAACACGATCGCGCCCGCCACCGCGATCAACGCGGCGATCGCCGACATCAAGATCCGGCGCCTACGTCGGCGCTGGTGTTCCTGCGATGGATTCACGGAAGAGCCCTTTCTTGCGAGCAGGTACGGTTTTGCTCTGTAGTGGCGGTGATCTCAGGCCACCTCCGTTCCGTCGCTGACTGGCACGGCGCGACGGGTAGGGCTGACCCATTGCCCCGTTGATCGGTCGAGCCAAGCGCGCGGCAAGGTATAGAGCGCGACAGCGGCATCGGTAATTTTCATCGGCAGAAATAGCAGGCCGACCAGCAGGAATCGCAGTCGGCGTTCCACTGCGGCAACGACGCAGGTGAGCAGATAGTCCGGCACGAGAATGCCCAGTCCGATATTGGTGAAGCTGAGATGCGCGGCGATTGACGTGCAGATCACGCCCAGCACCGGCAACCCGGTGACGCCGGGCACGAACTCGTCGAGCCCGAGAAAGATCGCCAACGGGACGATCACGACGAAAAGCAGGCTGCTCGTCACCAATTCCAGCAACGTCAACGCGAGCGCTGCAGCGAAGGCACCGTGCTTGCGCGACGACCACCGCACCGTCTGCCAGAGCCCCAGCGCCCATCGCCGGGTCTGCCGGACGTAATCGCGATATCGGGCCGGATCCTGCGTATAGGCGCGCGCCAGCGGATGGAATGCGACCCGGCCGAGCTGCTTGGAATTCAGCTCGAACGTCATGTTGAAGTCCTCGATGACCAGGCCGGGCCGGTTGATCGTGATGTGCCGCAGGGCATTGGTTCGGTAGATGCTGGCGAAACCGGGCACGATGTGGGTCGCGCTGATGCCCCGCCAGGTCTGGCCGTATTTGAGCAACAGCTGGGTGAGGACGTAAATCCGCTGCCGGTGCGCCACCACGACGTTTCCGATCAGCCGGAGGTGCCGCTGCCAGCGTGTATGCGCGCATCCGGCCACCGCGACCACGCGGCGGTCGTCGAACAACGGCAGCGCGTAGTGGAAATAGCGCCGGTCCAGCTGGGTATCGGCGTCGAGCACCATGACCGCGCGGTATCGGTCGAGCAGCCCGAAGTGCTTGATAGCAAAGGTCAGCGCGCCGGCCTTGCCCACGTTCTGCGGGGTCTCGACCACCTTCACACCGGCCGCGAGGGCCAATTCGACGGTGCGGTCGCTCGATCCGTCCGACACCACGTGGATATTGGCGGCGGGAACCAATTCGGCCAGCCGGCCCAGCGACGCCGCGATAACCAGTTCTTCGTTGTGCGCGGCCATGAGTACGGCGACGCTGGAAATCCGCATCCGCCGGCTCTTCGGCAGCTCATCGTCCACATGCGGCCGATGCCGGCTGGTGTGCCCGCGAACGGTGTCATCGATCAGCCGAAGTCCGCCGACGGCGCCCCATAGGGTGAAGTTGACGCCGAAGACGAGCAGGGCGAGCCACCAGGTGATCATGACGGCGCCACATCCTGCGGCCCGGAATTCATCGAACGGGCGGCCCGGTCAATATCCGTTGGATCCAGGCGTTTCCACAGTAGATCGTCCTCGTCACCGGCCAGCCACAGGTAGGCGCCGCCGATATGGGCGCCGTGGGCCACACCCAATTTGGCCAGCATGCTGTACGAGTTCTCGAACCACACCACGTGCTGTTGGCCGTCACTGGATCGGTAGGTGAGCCAGGGACTCTGCGAGGTGGCGTCCCAATGCACCGGTGCGCCGTATTTCTGTTCCAATCCGTATGCCTGCAACCAACTCACCAGGCGCCCCTTCTTTCCTACCCAGTCGTAGCCGTATGCGGGCACGCCCAGAATGATCTTGTGCGGAGGTATCTGGGTCAGCGCGTAATCCAGGACGCTGCGTACCCATTTGATGGGTGCGATCGGTCCGGGTTCGGAGGAATTCCAGTGCCAGTCGTACGCCATGAGCCGCACCGCGTCGGCTGCCTGGCCGATCGCCCGGTAGTCCTGGGCTTGGTTGCGCTGGTCATAACCACGATCGGAGCTTTTGGCGAATACGTCGACCGACAGCGTCTTGCCGGCCCGATGCAGCGCATTGGCCAGCTCGGATACGAACGCGGTGAAGACGGCCCGATCCTGGGCCTGGAAGTTTTCGTAGTCGATATCGATGCCGGCGTAGTTGTTCTGTTTCGTCAGCTTCACGATATTGGCGATGTGCTGGGCCCGGAGCGCCGGATCGCGCAATATCGCAATGATGGTTGGATAATCCCAGGCGCCGTTTTGAGTATTGGAGATCGTGGGTACGAGCTTGATCCCGGCCTGCCGCAGTTCGTTCAGCGACTCCTCGGTTCGGGCCGCATTGGAGGGCGGCAGCAACGACACCGTTCCGCCGGATTGGTCGATGCCGTACATCCACGGCGTGACCTCGGCGAAATCGCCCTTGCTGGCGAGGATTTTCGCCGAGTCCGCGCCGATGTTCCAATACGGCAGCGCGCCGATCATGAGCATGGAATCGCCCCGGCCGCCGGCAAAGGGCCACCGGTGGGTGGCCGCCGCGCCGGCGGTCAGCAGGCCCAGCACAACGACGAGTGCGATGAGCAGCCGCGGCCAGCGGCGACGTGGCGTCGCCCCGCCGGTGCTGCTTACATCCGGTTCCAGTTCGTCGTCGAGATCGGCGTCGGGAACCATGTGCAGGTGGCTGCCGCCGTCGTCGAGTCGGGATTCGTGAGCCGTCACAACCGCGTCCGTCAGTCGCCCGCGAGCGAGAACGCACGGTCGCATTCGTAGGCGACCACGGAATCGATGATGTCGTCCAAATGGTGCTCCGGTTTGTATCCGATGAGGTCGTGGGCCCGGTCGCAGTTGGGAACGCGTCGCTGCATGTCCTCATAGCCGGCGCCATAGGCGGTTTCGTACGGGACCTGCACGATGTCGCTGCTCGACCCGGTCCGTTCGATGACCCGCGCGGCCAGTCCGTTGATCGAAATCTGCTCGGGGTTGCCGAGGTTGAAAACCTCGCCGGACGCCGCGGGTGTGTCGACCAGTTTGACCAGCGCCGGCACCACGTCGGACACGTGGGCGAAGCACCGGGTCTGCTCCCCGTTGCCGTACACCGTCAGCGATTCGGCCGCCAGCGCCTGCTTGACGAACCGGGGGAGCACCATGCCGTACCGGCCGGTCTGACGCGGGCCGGCGGTGTTGAACAGTCGGACGATGACCGCACGAAGTCCATTGTGGACGACGTATTGGTGGGCCAGCGTCTCGTCGATCGCCTTGGCCTCGGCGTACGACCACCGGCTCTTCAGCGGCGAGCCGATGATGCGATCGGCGTCCTCGGTCAGACCGATCGTCGTGTTCTTTCCGTAAACCTCGCTGGTGGAGGCCAATAGCAGCCGAGTGCCAGCCCGTTGCGCCGCATCCAGAACGATTTCGGTGCCGTGCAGGTTGACCCGCATGCTGTCCAACGTCCTGGTCTGAATGGTGAAAACGCCGACCGCGGCGGCGAGGTGGAATATCACGTCCACGCCCTCAGTCAGCTGCTGCACCAGTGCGGCGTCGGTGACCGAGCCCGGCACGAACTCGACCGCCTCCGCGTGCGGCCCGTTCAGCGCGTGCGCCAGATTGTCCATTCGCCCGGTGGACAGGTCATCGAGGATGACCACCTGCCAGCCCCGACTGATGAGGTAATCGGTCAGGTGCGATCCGATGAACCCTGCGCCGCCGGTGATAAGTGCCTTCATGAACGTGCTCTCCCCATCGACTGTGTACTGTGGACTATTCGACTGTTACGGACTTGGCGAGATTGCGCGGCTTGTCGACGTCGCGTCCCAACGCGAGCGCAACCGACCGGGCCAGGTGTTGCAGGCCGAGCACGGATTCGAGCGGACCCCAGGGCGGAGCGGGCCGGTGTTCGGCCAGCAACGGGACCGCGCTGCCAGCTGTACCCAGGTCGATGATGCGGGCACCGCGGGCCGCGACCTCGGCCAGATTGGCTTGCAGGCGGCGATCTCCGTCGTCGATCGCAATCACGGGCGTGCCCGGCTCGATCAGCGCGATCGGTCCGTGCTTGAGCTCCCCGGCCGGATACGCATGCGCCCAGCGGTAGGTGATTTCCTGCAGTTTCAGGGCGCCCTCGGCCACATACGGCACCCCGCCATTGCGGGCGATGAACAGAAATCCCGGTGCGGCGCTGAGGGATTCGGCCAGGTCGGGCAGGATCCGGGCCGCGACCCGTTCGGCCGCCGCGAGCTGGCCCGGCACCTCGCTGAGCTGCGCGAGGTAATGCCGCGCCTGCTCGGAGCAGAGGCGTCCACTGTAGACAAGCCCGGACAGCGCCAGGGCGACCCCGGTGAGCACCTGGGCCGTGAACGTCTTGGTCGCGGCCACCCCGATTTCCGGTCCGGCGTTGCAATTCACCGCGGCGTCGGACCGCCGCGCCAACGTGGAGTGCATGGTGTTCGTAATCGCCAGTACAGCGCTGGAATCGACCCGGTCCAGCGCCTGCAGCACATCGGCCGTCTCGCCGGATTGGCTGATAGCCAAGGTCATCGTGTCGGGTTCGATGATGCTTTCGGCCGCCTCGCTGGCGACGACCGCGTGCACCGGTACGCCACCGGCGACCTCCAGGACCCGGCCGATCACCATTCCGGCGTGCAATGACGTACCGCAGGCCAGAATCCGTACCCGCTCCGGTGCGGCCAAGCCCAGGTCCCGCCACAATGCGCCGTCCGCGATGCCGTCGGACAGCGCGCCCACGATGCGCGCGGCTACGGCCGGCTGTTCGGCGATTTCCTTGGCCATGAAATCCTGGTACGCACCGGTCAGTACGTCCTCCGGCCGCCAGCCGGGGACGACCGCCGCCGGTGCGGTACGCGGGCCGTCCGGCCCGGCCCAGCGCCATTCCCCGCCGATTTCCACCGCATCGTCATCACGCAGTACCTGCACCGAATCGACCCACTGCAGCAGCGCCGCAACATCGCTGGCGGCGAAATCCCCGTGCCGGCTGCGCGCGACCACCAACGGGCAGCGGTGTGCGGTCACGACGATCCGGCCCGAAACCCGCTCCAGGGCGGCGATTGCCCACGATCCGGAGAGCCGTCGCCCGGCCTGGTTCACCGCGTCCAACAGGTTGAGCCCGCCGCGCAGCATGTGCTCGACCAGGTGGGCTACCACCTCACTGTCCACATCGGACCGGAACTGGTGACCGCCGCTTTCCAATTTGGCCCGCAAGGCGGCGGCGTTGTCGATGATTCCGTTGTGGACGATCGCGACACCGCCGTCACAGCTCAGGTGCGGATGGGCGTTCCGTTCGCTCACCGCACCGTGAGTGGCCCACCGGGTGTGCCCGATACCGGTGCCGTTCAGCATCGGCCCGTCGTACCCGGCGACCACCTTTTTCAGTGATTCCAGCTTGCCGACCGATCGCAGGAGTCGCAGGCTGCCATCGGAGGCGCTCACCGCCACCCCGGCCGAGTCGTAGCCGCGGTATTCCAGCCGTTCCAGCGCCGGAACGAGGTAATCCAGGGCCGCGTCCCGGGTGTGGCACGCGACGATGCCACACATCAGAGCCTCACCAGATTCGTCTCCAGCGGCAGCCGGAAGGTCGCGTCCAGCACCAACTGCGCATTCTTGACGTAATTCGGGTCGAGATTGCCGTGCAACGTGTGCGCCACCACCAGGTCAGCCGCCGCCGTATCGGGACTGTCCACACTGCTCAGCGTGGTGCCGTCGGCCAACACCAGGCTCGGAATGTAGCTGTCGTGGTATTCGACCTTGGCGCCGGCGGCCAATAACTTCTCGATGACCTCCAGGGCGGGGGATTCCCGCAGATCACCGACATCCGGCTTGTACGCGACACCGAGCACCACGATTCGCGCGCCACTCAACGCTTTTCCGCCGTGCGACAACACTTCGCGGGCCCGTTCCAGCACACGATGCGGCCGGGCCGCGATGCTCTCCATCGCCTGGTCGATCAGCGGCGTGGACACTCGCTGTTTGCGCAACTGCCACAGCAGATAATGCGGATCGCATGGAATACAGTGCCCACCAACGCCCGGGCCGGGCGTAAAGGCCATATAGCCATAAGGTTTGGTGGCGGCGGCCTGAATGACCTCCATGACGTCGAGGCGCAGCGCCCGGCTGGCCTCGGCGAATTCGTTGATCATCGCGATGTTCACCGCGCGGAACGTGTTCTCCAGCAGCTTGGTCATTTCCGCGACTTCCGGAGCGGATACCACATGCAGGTTGCGGGTGTAACCGGAAAGCGTCCGCTCGGCCCGGCGGGAGCATTCCGCGGTCACGCCGCCGATAACGCGGGGAACGTCCTCGTGCGCATGCCGGTCGTTGCCCGGGTCGATGCGTTCTGGGCTGAATGCGACGAAGACGTTCTGTCCGGCCAGCAGGCCGCGTTCGGCCAATGGCGCGACAAGCATGTCGTAGGTGCTGCCGACGTAGGTGGTCGACGTCAACATCAGTAATTGGCCGGGCGCGGCGCCCGCGACCACGGTTTCGCACGCGCTTTGCAGAATTGACAGATCCGGCACCAGGTGCGCATCCACGGGGGTCGGAACGCAGACGATGACGCCGGCCGCGCTGGCCAATGCAGCCGGATCCGAACTCATCATCAGGCCCTCGTCCTGAAGGGCGGTGGCGAGCCGTTCGCGATCGGACTCGAGCAGATCGACCTGTTCGCTGCGTATCGCTTCCAGCCGCGCGGCGCTGACATCGATTCCCAAAACGCGTCGCCCGGCGGCATGAAAGGCCAGGGCCGTGGGTAAACCGACGTAACCGAGACCGAGGATCGCGACGTCGAACTCGAACTCGACCTCCGTAACCTCGCGCGGGGCAGGAAGCGCTGAAATTGCTTCTTTACGATCTGCGGCGGGCCCTGGAAGGCCTTCGACGATGGTCATAGACGTATATCCCCCGGTAGATGAAATGACTCGCGCTGACGAACTTTTGCCTTTAGCCCGCGTATTCGCGCGCAGCAAGCCGAAAGCGGAGTCAGCTAGGTTTACGGCACACGTAGCCTTAGCTCCGTTGGAGCGAGGAATGCGTACGAAAAAAGACGCCCTGCTGCGACAAACGCCTAGCCGTTAAAGCACCCTGCGGCAAGGAAAACGTGCATTGTGTGTCGTATCGCCGCGGCTGCTCCTGGTCGGTGCGACCGAGCGAGGCGGTCTCGAACAGAGCGCCGGCGGTGAGAGATAACTGGCGAATAAGTTGTGTGCACGTTGCGTGGGCGCACACAAATCGAATTGCCAGTGACTATCCCTGTCGGCGCGGTCCGAATCGACGCGGCGAACATGGAATTAGTAATGTCGAGTATGCATCCCGGCCCCCCGGTTCGGAATTCACGCACCCGGGCACCCCCCAGCACCGGGCAAGGCGACGATACCAGCTATCAAACGCGCCATGGCAACGACTTGGCGAATTCGCGAAACACCTTGGGCGGGCGAAAGTTGCCGTTTATCTGAGTCCTCTGGTGCCGGTTCCGGTGCGTCAAGTGGAGCAATGGTCGGGCCGGAAAATCGGGCGCGGGGCGGCAAACCGGGGTGAGCGCGGCCTTTCGCCGTGGCCGTACCCGGATTAATCGCCGCGCTCCGTCAGGTGAATATGACTACGGCTGGTCGGTCAGCGTAAATCGAGACCGGTCGTGGCGGCCTGAGCGGGCCGGACCGGTAATTTCGCCGGCAAATACTCACTGCATTGCGGGATTCCGACGTTTCTGGGCAGCGGTGGATTTCCAATAGCCCAACTCGTCCGTTCGGCCGCGCCGATGGTCCTACCCGCGCCTGCGCCGGGTGGCCGCATCCGCGCCGCGAGAGTCCGGGTCAAAATAATTTCCAGATAGTACGGCGAATTATTTCCTGAGTAAGCCGATGGACCGCTGTTCGCAGCCCCGGCGTCACGATCGGCGCGGGCCAATACCTCGCGATCGGTCTTGACCCGCAGGTCCAGTCATATTAGATTACGTGCCGCCTCGTAACGATAGTCGGCAAGGAGGTCGACGATGGCGGCACACGAAAACATCGAGTCGGGCACCGGAATAGTCCGGCGTAGCGGGAAGATCCTGATCAGCGCGGTGGCCGCGATCGTCGTCCAGTTGGCGTTGGTAGCCACCTGGACCGGCGCGATGGCCAAACCCGCGCTACGGGAGGAGCCGGTCGGTCTCGTCGCGCCACCGACTGCGGCGCGCCTGTCGGTTCGCCCGGCCGACGCGGTCACGTGGCGCACGCTGCCCGATCCGACCCAGGCGCAGCAGGCGGTACGGACGGGCGAATTGGCCGGGGCGGTGGTTCAGGACGGGCGGCGGGAGACGGTTCTCGTCGCCACCGCGGGTGGTCCGGTGGCCGCACAGGCGTTGACCAAAACCTTCACCGCGCAGGCGCTGGCGGACCGAATGGCGTTGCAGGTAAGGGATTTGCGACCGCTGAGCCAGGGCGACCCGCGAGGTCTGAGCGTATTCATCCTGGTCCTGTCCTGGGTGATCGGCGGCTACCTCGGCGCGATCCTGCTCGTACGGGCCTTCGGTGCGCGGGTTCGTACGCCGCGTGGGCTGGCCGGACTGCTGCTGGCCCAGGCCGCTTACGCGGTGGCGGCGGCCGCGCTGGGCGTCGTGCTGGTCGATCCGCTGATGGGCCTGATTTCGGGGCATGCCGCCGCGCTGGTCGGCATCGGAGCGCTGGTGCTGTTCGCGGTGGGCACGTTCGCGATCAGCCTGTTGACCATGCTGGGCGGGGCCGGCCTGATCGCGGCGGTGGCGACCGTTGTGCTGCTGGGCAACCCGGTTTCCGGCGGTACGGTGCCGACTTCGATGCTGCCCTCTGGTTGGCATTTCCTGTCCGAGATCCTGCCGAATGCCGCCGGGATGCGGCTCGTCCGCTCGGTGTCGTACTTCGGTTCGCACGGCATCACCGACCCGCTGGTCGTGCTCGCGATCTACGCGGGCGCGTCGGTGTTGCTCACGACGTTGGTGACGGTACGGCGGCGCTCCACCGGGGCCTCGCGTCCAACCGCGATCGCGCCAACCCGGGACAGCGCTCCGGTCGTGGGTGATCGTCTGGTACACCGCTCGTTATGACATCAGCACCTCGCCGGCCGGGCCGGCCCCGGGACGAGGCCGCCGAGCGCGCCATCCTTGACGCGGTGGTCGAATTGCTGGGCGAGGTGGGTTTCACCCAGCTGACCATCGGCGGGGTAGCGGCCCGGGCCGGGGTGGGCAAGCCCACGGTCTACCGCCGCTGGCCCTCGAAGGCCGAGCTGGTGGTGGACGCGATGGCGCGGCTGGCGCCGCCGGCCACGATCCGGCGTACCGCCGATCCGCGGGCCGACCTGCGCCGGCTGGTCCGGCAGGTCGCGACCGAACTGGTCACCCCGCCGCTGGGCGCGACCGTGATTATATTGTTGGCCGAAATGCACGCCGATCCCGGATTGACCCAGCTGGTGCAGGATCGGGTGGCCGGTCCACGTCGCAGCGTGCTGGCCGCCATCATCGAGGACGCGGTCGCGGACGGCGTGCTGCGGGCCGATACCGACGCCACGATGATGTTGGACCTGACGCTGGGGTCGGTGGTGTTCCGATGGCTGACCACCGGCAAGACGCCGCCGCCATCGGCGATGGAGCGGACCGTGGACGTGGTCTGGGATGCGTTCAAAGCCCACTAGTTAAAGGCGAATTAGCTCAACGCGAGAATGTCGATCAGAGCCCGTGCGGTCGCGCCGCCTTCGCGGAGGCCGATAGTGATCGCCGCCGGGACATCCAGATCGGTGAGCAGCGCATCGGCCAGCGCGTCGGCTACATGCGCCGGCCCGGGTTTGGCCGCCGCCGCGTACAAATCATCCAACGTCGCGGCCGCCTGCTCGAGCAGATCCGGCGTATAGGACCAGGGCTCCATCCGGGGCCGGTTCAGACACAACATCCGTATCGCGGCGGGGGAGTACGTCCGCAGCAGGGCCTCGACCAATACGAGATTGCCGGTGGATTTGGCCATTTTCTCCCCGTCGAGGGCCACGACGCCGGCCCGCAGCCAGGACCGCGCGAACGGCGCCACCCCGGTCGCGGCCTCGGCCAGAGCGGCTTCGCAGGCGTGGTGCGGGTACGTCAGATCCGCCCCGCCACCGTGGATATCCACGCCCGTGCCGAACAATGCGAGCACCATCGCCGCGCATTCGGCGTGCCAGCCGGGCCGGCCCGGTCCCCACGGGCTCGGCCAACTCACCTCGTTGTCGGTCGTCTGACGCCACACCGCGACGTCGAGCGGATCGTCCTTGTTCGGATCGTCCGGCTGGTCGTGGTACTCGGCGGCGCAGGCCAGCGCGGTGTCGTGATCGAGTCCAGCTTTCTCCGCGGCGTGGGCGGTACGGGCATAGACGGTGCCACCTCGCGTGTAGGCGTGATCGGTGCGCAGCAGCGTCGCTCCGAGTTGGATAACGTGCCCGATCGCCTGTGCCGCAGTCGGTTGCAGGTTCGGCGTGCGGACCCGCAGCGTGCTCATCGTCGCCTCGAACTTGGCCCGCTGCACCGCTCCGAACAGGGTCGCGTCCTGCCCGTGACGGCGGGCCTCGTCATAGAGCACGTCGTCGACATCGGTGACATTGCGGGCCACGGTCACCGTATTGCCGGCCCAGGAGAGGACCTTGTCCGCGGCGTCGGCCCAGATGAACGTCGAGGCGTGGCCCAGATGTGTGACGTCGTACGGCGTGATGCCGCAGACGTACATGCGGGCCCGACCGACCGCCGGCGTGGCGGCATTACCGAGCCGCAGCGGCCGGGGCGGCGTGCGTAGCGTCGTTCCCATTTGCCCAGTCTGGCAAGGAAGTCCGGGGTGCCGTAGGGTCCTTCGTCCCGGTGGACAGTTATTGGGCGCGGGCGCTAATTCCGGTGTGGGCTTACGTCCTAACCGATGGTCAGGTTCAGTTGGCGGACCCGCTCCGGGTCAGCGAAAATGTCGATTTCCCGAATCCGCCCGTCGACAATGGTGAAGCCCATAATGCCGATCGCCTGACCGTCGGACAGTGTGATGAGCCCGGCCGAGCCGTTGACGAGAACCGGCTGGTGCGGCCTTTGCGCGGCCCGCGCGAAGGTCAGCGCCCGGTTGGCCACGGCCGCGGCGCCACGGACCAGCTGCAGGCCGCCCATCGCGGCGCCGGCGTCCGCGCGCAGCACCACGTCGGGGTCGAGGACGGATACCAACGCCTCGAAATCGCCGTCGCGGGACGCGGCGAGAAATGCGTCGACGACTTCCCGTTGCCGGGTCAGGTCGGCTTCCGGCGGCGCGGTCGTGCCCTGCACCCGGCGGCGGGCGCGGCTGGCGAGTTGCCGGGCTGCGGCCGGAGTGGTGTCCAAAATGGACGCGATGTCGGCGAACGGGACCGCGAACATGTCGTGCAGCACGAACGCCAACCGCTCGCCCGGCGCCAACGCCTCGAGCACCACCAGCATTGCCAGCCCGACCGAGTCGACGAGCATGGCTTCGTTTTCCGGATCCTCGTTGCTGATGATCGGATCAGGTAGGTGGTCGTCGTACGTCTCTTCGCGCCGGGATTTGCGTGACTGCAGCATGTTCAACGCAACCCGGGCCACGATCGTGGTGAGCCAGCCGCCGAGGTTTTCCACGCCCTCCGTGCCGGCGCGGCTGACCCGCAGCCACGCGTCCTGCACGGCATCGTCGGCTTCGGTGAGCGATCCGAGCATCCGGTAGGCCACCGCGCGCAGGTGCGTACGGTGCTCCTCGAAACGTTCCGCCAGAAACTCGTTCTCGTTCATCGGTCCCATCCTCGCCTCGCGTGCCTCACTGCACTGACCGATCAAACCGGAACGATGTGACAGGCCGATCAACGGGCGTTATCCGATGGGATTAATACGGCATATGCTCCGATCCGGAGTAAGACTGTCAGCGGGCATGCCAAAGTCGGCACCGCGACCGCGCAGCTCGTCCAAAGCCCGCGCCCGCTGCCTGGCATCCGGCCAGCCCCGCGCCGACGCTCGTGCCTCCTGTGGGCCGCCGGGCAAGCCAAATTCGGCACCTTTCCTTCGCACCCCCCGCCGGCGCTCGCTCCTCGTTGGCGTGGGGTTATCCGCTGGGCAGGCCGGGTTGGTTGTGCATCGTGTTGCGCCTCGGTTGTTGCGACGGGTCAACGATCGGTGGCGGGATGACGTGCGGAATTCCGCCGAGAAACGCGATTTGCCAACCCTCGTGATGCACGATCCAGTGATGGCTATGGCATAGCAGCACGAGATTGTCTAAAGATGTGGGTCCGCCGTTGGCCCAGTGTTTGACGTGATGTGTCTGGCACCAGGCGGCGGGTGCTGTGCAGCCGGGATGTACGCAGCCGATGTCGCGGGCTACGACGGCGCGTCGAATTCCCGTCGGAATTGTTCGGGTGGCCCGGCCGATATCCAACGGCTCGCTTTGAGATCCGAGCACGATCGGAATAACGGCTGCATCGCAGGCGATCCGGCGGGCGGCTCCGGCGGTAATCGCCGCTCCGGTGCCGAGCGTTCCGGTGCCGGTCCGCCGCAACGTCGCGTCAGTTTGCTTGCCGCGTAGGTCATCGAGGGCGATCGTCACGGTGACTTGCGGTTTTTCCCCGCCTACTGCCGGCAGATCACCGCCGGCGAGGGCACGGTCGCACATCTTGACGAGGGCGTCGGCCGTGCGTCGGCTGCGGGATCGGGTGTCGGGCACGCCGTCTTGGGCGGCTTGGGGTTGGGCGTACGCCCCGAGGGCGGCTTGGACGGTGGCGGAGGCCTCAGCGTCGAGCCGGCCGCGTATGTAGTCCATGCCACCCACGTCACGCCGGAAGATGAGTTCGCGGCGGTCAGGCTTGTCCTCGTCGAGGGTGCCGTCCGGATCGAGCACCGCGTGCAATCGACGGGCTAATATACGGACGCGGTTGGGGGCCATTTCCCGGGATTGTTCGGCGAGGAATTCCTCGGCCTCGGCTCGCTGCCGCATACCGACTGTCGGCGGCAACTGCTTCATCGCCTGACCGATCACCCCGACATGCTCCACAGACAGTGCGCCTTCGGAGGCAGCGGCAGCGGTGGCCGGCAATTCCGGCTCGACCATCTCACCCGAAATACTGACCGAGCTGACTAATTCCCGCGCCGAGCGGACTCGCGCCTTCGCCTCAGCCGGCGACAACCGCAGCCGGGCCTGCAAAAACGCCTCGGTCGATAATCCAGCTTCCTGCCCGGCCACATCGTGCACAGCACACTCAGAAACGAACCGGAGCCGACCGAATTCGAACCGCCTCACCACCCGTTCATATCGTTCCGCCGCATCGGCCAACTTCGGACCGCGCGAGCGCCATAACTCATGCTTATCGAACCGATCCGCGACAGCCTCCATCAACCCCAGAAGATCCTCCATCGGATCCGGGTCAAAAGGCGTCGCGCTGCTCATACCCAAACTCTAGAACCACCCACCGACAAAACCTGGCCCAGAACGACCCCAACAAAAGAATTACTTCTGGTCACCGACACGTCACAATCCGCGCCACATAAGCGATCCAGCCCGGTGGTGAAATTGTCGCGACCTATCGACCGGATTGCTGGTGAGGAGTGCGGGGTATGTCCGCGAGACCACCGGATAGGGCAGCGGTCGCGCTCAAATTCCTCTACCTGGCTAACCCCGATCCCTAAGCCCGCCGGGAAGGCCGGGCACGATGCTGCCGCGGCCAACCATCCGCGTTGCCACCGAGTGAACTGTGCGCTGGGACTCGCGAGTAGCGATTACTTAACCGGGTGAGCCGCCAAACCAGCTAGGGTAGTGGCATACCGAAGCCAGGCGCTGCGTACGGGACGAGCTGACCCCCGGCACCGGGAACCCCCATACGTTCGAAGGCCGCAACGCCTCGGCCAGCAGCACCGTGCAGTCGACGTCGAATGCCATCCAGCGGTCGAGCATGATCTCGACCTCGTTTCCGACCTGTTCGCGGATGCGGCGGACCAATTCCACATTTTTCCGCAGAGCGTCGTAGCCGTCAGCTGGGCCATACGGGCAGGCCAGTTTCACCGCGATGAAGTCCAATTCGGTATACCAATCCGTATCGGCACCGGTCCCATAACAAAGCAGCGAATCGCGGGCCCTACCGAGCAATTCGTAAACCGGCCGATTCAAAGGCCCATGAGGCCCCGCAGTGCCAGGTCGATGGCGCTCACCGCGAACGAGGCAAGTCCGGCGGCTCCGAATGGCGTGCACATGCGCACCGCCATGTCGTACGACTTTTCGGTGGCGAATGCGTCCTCGCCGACCAGGCGTTGGCCGAGATAGTCGTCGATCGCCGCGGCGACCGCGCGGGTGATTGCCGAGCGCGATCTTCATATTGCGCTCGCGCTCCTCGATCGGGCACCGCCCGACATGTGGTCGGACAGCGCGGAGGTCTCGGCAATCAGCACCTGTGCGGCATTGCGGCGTATGGCCGGGGTGACCCGGACATCGGGTATCGACACGCTCATCGCGGCGATGGTCCCGTGTGGACCACGAATCGGCGCCGCGACGCAATAGACGCCGGCGGTGTATTCGCCGGTGTCGGTCGCATATCCGCGGCGTCGGATTTTCGCCAGCTCGGTCAGCAGTTTCCGCGGTTCGGTAATTGTTTGCGGGGTGAATCGGAGCATCTTGACACCTTCGAGCCGACTCAACACCTCGGAGTCGGAGAGCCCGCCGAGCAAGGCTTTGCCGAGGCCGGTGGTGTAGGCCGGCAACCGGGATCCGAGCCGGCTGACCAACTGCAGCGCGTGATCGGTCTCCAATTTCCCCACGTACACATTCTCGATCCCGTCCAGAATCGCCAGTTGCACGGTCTCGCCGAGCTGATCGCGCACCCGACGCATGAACGGCTTTGCCAGCCCAGCGATATCGAGCGTGTCGATGTAGGCCTGGCCGGCCTCCCAGAGCCGTGGACCGAGGCCGTACCGACGCGACGCCTCGTCCAGATGCAAAAACCCCATGTCGCGCATGGTTGCGAGCAGCGCGTGTGCGCTGCTCTTGGGCAGTTGAAGCCGATCACAGATCGCCGGGAAGTCCAGCGGCCCGTCCTCGGTCAACAATTCAATGATGCGCAGCGCGCGCTCGGCTGATTTCACCGACTCGGCCACATGCTTGCCTTCCACGTGAGGAGACTCTCCCTCGAACCATACGCCGGCATATCGAACCGATTCGTGCGGGGATATTACGCGCCGTTCGGTCTCGGATCGGCGCCGTTGGCCGCATCAGGGCACCCAGATTGACATCTACCAGGACCCCGATCACGCTGACTAGAACCTGCGTTCATGCATGCGAACTTGCCCACCGAAGCGCCGAACCTGGCCTGGATTCATAACGGAATCATGTAGTTCGGACGGACGGACGCTGTCATGGTTGCGAACAACTTGAGAAGTCATCGTCGACGTCGATTCGTATGGCAGCCGTATCTTGTTCTGCTGCCGACTTTCGCCGTGCTGGTCGCGTTCGCGTACTACCCGGCGATCAGCGGCATCTTCCATTCGTTCTACGACTGGCGGCCGGGATTCTCGTCGCCATTCGTCGGCCTGGCGAATTACCGCGAAATGGCCTCCGACGAATTGTGGTGGAGGTCGTTCAAGAATCTGGGAATCATTTTCGCGGTTGGCGTGACCGTGATGTGGGCGCTGCCGATGTTGGCGGCGGAACTGGTGATCTCGCTGCGCAGTGAGCGGGCGCAGTTCGTATTTCGTACGCTGTTGATCGCCCCGATGGCCTTTCCCGGCGTAGTCACAGTGTTGGTGTGGTCGTTCATGTACGACCCCAACAACGGCGTGATCAACCGGTTTCTCAAGGCGATCGGGCTCGGCTCGCTGTCACACAACTGGGTCGGGGAACCGCATACGGCGCTGTACGCACTGCTGGCGATCGGCTTTCCGTGGATCGCGTCGCTGCCGTTCCTGATCTTCCTGTCACAGCTGCAGAACATTCCGGCCGAGCTCTTCGAGGCGGCTGCCTTGGATGGCGCGGGGCGGCTGCGCCGGTTCATCAGTATCGACCTGCCGCTGTTGGCCCGCCAGATCCGGCTGTTGTTCTTCCTCGCGACGATCTCGGTGCTGCAGTACGGATTCGCCGCGTACCTCGTGACGCAGGGCGGCCCAGACAATGCGACCCAGGTGCCGGTGCTGCGGATGATCGGCGTCGCGTTCCAGGGCCAGGAATGGGGTTATGCGGCGAGCCTGTCCACCGTGCTGTTCGTCATCACGTTGGCCTTCTCGGCGGCCGCATTGCTGGTGCGACGAAAGGACAGCGGCAATGTCGCGTCCCTCTGATATCGCCGTGCTCGACAAATCGACGGTACACCGGGCGCCGGTGCCGGCCCGGGCCCGCCGCCGCCGCGGCACCGCCGGCCAGTTGATCATTGGTGCTGTGTTGTCAGTCATGGTGTTCGTCAGTCTCTTCCCGTTCCTGTTCATGTTCGTGACCTCGTTCAAGACGAATCAACAGTTCTTCACCTCCTACTGGGCGCCGGCGTTTCCGTTGCATTTCGACAACTACTCGACGGCCTGGCATCAGGTGCAGCCGTATTTCGTGACCACGGTTGTGGTGGCCGTAATATCGATCGGCGGCATCCTGCTGCTCGCCACAACGGCCGCGTTCGTTTTTGCCCGGTACCGATTCTTCGGCCGGAACGTGTTGTTCGGGCTGATCGCGTGCCTGTTGATGGTTCCTGGAATCTCCAGTCTGATCCCGCTTTTCGTGTTATGCCGGCAACTCGGCATACTGAACAGTCGGATCGTGTTGGTGATCCCGCAGGTGGCCGGCGGAACGGTGCTCGCCACGATTCTCATCAAGACGTTCGTGGAGTCGATTCCGCAGGAATTGTTCGACTCGGCCCGGGTCGACGGGGCTGGCGGTCCGCGAATGTTCCGGCACATCATGCTTCCGTTGTCCCTGCCGGTGATCGGTACGGTCGCCCTGGTCACGGTTATCGGTGTGTGGAACGACTTCTTCTGGCCGCTGCTTACGGTCACCGACAACAACCTGCGGACGATCTCGGTCGGGTTGTCATTCTTCCAGGGGCAGAACATCACCAATTGGGGCCCGCTGTTCGCCGGCTACACGTTGGCGTCCATTCCGCTGTTGCTGCTTTTCACCTTCCTGTCCAAATACTTCCTTGCCGGAATTCAGGGCGGCGTGCCCGGCGGCAGCAAATAAGGGGTGTGTCATGAGGAGATTCCGGTTCGCGGTCGCCGCGCTTGCGCTGTCCGTCCTCGCCACTGCCTGCTCGTCGGGAGGCAGCTCGGCCGGCGGCGTCACCACGATCACGCTGGAGGGGCCAAACCAGTGGACGAGTTCCGGCTCGACCTTCGGACCGGCCTGGGAGGACCTGATCAGCCGATTCGAAAAGGCGAATCCGAAGATCAAGGTGAAAACGGTCGTGCTGCCGCTTAGTCAGTTCAACCAGACGATATCCACCCAGCTGGCGGCGGCGACCGCACCCGAACTGGTATTCAACCAGGCATCGTACAAGCCCTACATGGTGCATTCCCTGGAATCCGATCTGAAGAAGCCGAATCCGTACGTCTCAGGCAACAAACGCTGGATCGACCTGTTCAACCCGAAGTTCTACGGACTGACCAAGGCAACGTCGATCGATGCCGAGGGCCACGTGGACTTCGTACCCTTCAACCTTGTGGCTGTCGGGCTCTTCTACAACAAGACCGCGTTCGCTAAGGCCGGGGTGCAGGCGCCGCTTACTACGTTCTCGTCGCTGCTCAACGCTTGCGACAAGCTCAAATCGGCCGGCTATACCCCCTTCGGCATGGACGACAGCGACATCGGTCTCGGTTGGACGATGAACGCGATATTCAACATGCTGATGAACAAGCACTACAAGGAAATGAACGTCTACGACGCTGCGGGCAAGTCGGGCACCAATCCACAGTTGACACCGAAGGACTGGGCCAAGGCTGTACTCACCAAACACATCACCCCGAAGACGCCCGAGGTCGCGGAATCGCTACGGCTGTACAAGCAGTTCTTCGACAGCTGCGCCACAAAGAACTGGTCCGGCATCACCGGAACTTCCGGCGCAATGGTCAACATCAAGGACTTCGCCTCCGGCAATGCCGCGATGACCTGGGGCACCGACTACGCCCCCGCCGCGTTGCCGAGCGTGTCGTTCAAATACGCCAGCATGCCGTTCCCGAACATCACCAAGCAATCGACGCCGCTGTCCACCAATGCACCGGCACAGTTCGGCGTCAGCACCGGCGGAACCAGCTACATGATCCCGGCGAAGGTGAGCGGCGACAAACTCAAGGCCGCGATCAAGTTCCTGCAATGGATGAGCGTCGGGTCGAACCTGCAGCCGTGGCTCAACGGCACCGGAGCGATTCCCGCCGTGCAGGCGGCAAAAGCACCGCCGGCCACCGCGGGATTCACCGCGGGCTCGTGGGGCGAGGCCATGACTATTGGCGGAATGCCCGGCGGCCCGCCCGGCACGACAACCGTAAGCCTGTTCGACGGCTTCCTACTGGGTTCGAAGAGTCTGTCCGCCGAGCAGTCGTATCTGGCCAGTATGTGGCAAAAGGGTATGACGCAGGCGGTGAAGGACAACAACTGGGGCAATGAGAGCTGGGCCAAGAACGCAAAGTAAATGTATTACTAGCGGAGGGTCTGCACGTGTCTCCACAGCAGATCAGCCGGCGGCGGGCGCTGACGACAGGTAGTGCGCTGACGGCCGGTGGAATCGTCGCAGCGCAGACCACCCGCGGCATACCTAAGGAGCGCCAAGGCGGCATTTCCCTCGCGTACCAACTCTTTTCGAGATCAATACAGGCACGCTCGAGCCTTGGAAGGTGGTCGTACTCATGCCATCGGTACGTAATGGAATCTCCCGACGCGACTTACTCCGTGGTGCAGGGGTAATTGCTGGAGCCAGTGCGCTCCTGCCGCTTGCTGCTTACCCGAGCGCCGGAGCAGAAACGCCAGCCAGCCTGAGCAGCAATGCGATCGCAGACCCCCGATATAACAACGGCGCCTATTTGATGGCCACTGTCCCGAGCACAACACCCATCAAGACGCTCGACTTCGGCACACCGGTCTCGACAAGCCCCCAGTGGCAGGTTGCCGAGTGGTGGGCGAAGAATAGCCTCGCCAACACGGTTCCGGCCCAATACCGACCGGGATCCGTTGCTGGCCTGTCGTTTCCAGGTGTGGGGTACGCGAGCAGCGACCATCGGATTATTCGGGGCTACAACGGCGAATTCTGGATGTCCTACGATGCCCGACCGTTCTACAGTGCTGGACCTCGGACCGCCGACCAAGCCTGGCCCGAGCTCCACCTTTCGCAGTACTGGACGCTTCCTGAGGTAGCCACCAAACCACTGCGGCTCACTGAATTAGCGAGCCTGACCCTGGATTTCCATGTACGTATTCCATACATGGTCAATTACATGAAGCCGAGTGACTACAATCCTGATCTGCACACCGCGCAGGGTTGGATCTATTTGACGGTGGGCAATCTGAATACGTCGTCGGCTGATCATGGAAAATACATCTGGTTCGGTATTCCGATTGCTGATTACCGGTACGAAATCCCGCCGCCCTACACGGCTGGCGACAACGGCCACCCCGGATCCACCGGTCAGATCATCGAAGACATCGCAGGAACTGAGTTCTGGACGAGCAGTATCAAAGACGGCCGCTGGCATCAGACCCGACGAGATCTCGTCCCGCTCATGCGCGAGTCTTTCGCCTCGGCACAACAGTTCGGATATCTTCCCGTCACCGCCATCGACGATATGTACGTCGCATCCTTCGACATATCATGGGAGCTTCCCGGCACATTCGGCTTCGCCATGGAGTTCACATCTCCACAACTGGTCCCAGCATTCCGCTGATCTATCGCAACGTTAGCTCCGCAGGCAACGACTTCTCGCTCGTCCAAGTCGTCGCATCCCGCTACCAACAAGGCTCGACCATCGTGACCACCTGTCCAGGTCACCAACGCCGCGGTCGTCTGCCCCGCTGTCGGACATGCCGCTCGAGGTTTGTGTAGGCATACTCCGCAGGCATTTGCGCGTCCGCAATAACTGGCCAGATATGGCCAGCGTAGTTGACGGGTCGCCCGGCAGAATTAAAACTAAATAAGGTTCGAAGAATAGTTCGTATATGAGAACTTCGCCTGCACCTGATTGTCTCTGTCATCAGAAATCGCGGCATCTCACATGCCGCTCCGCCGAGGAGCAAACATGGCAGAACAAATAGCGTCTCGCCTGCAGATTCGGATGGGGCGGCGTGCATTTCTCGGTTGTGTCGGCGCCACGGTCGCGCTTGGAGGGCTCTGTACGGGCCGGGCGTCTGCGGCCCAACCGTCCGGGCCGTGGGAGCTGCCCGAACCAAGTCCGGAAAATAGCTTTCTCCTGCTGCCGCTCGCGGACGATTTCGCCAGCGGTCCGGCCGAGCAGTTCCGTAGCGAAATGGCTAAAATGATCGAGCAGTTCGGCGGCCAGAACCTCTATCAGCGGCTTGGTTTCTCCTTCATCCCACGTGGTCGGGATCAACTGATGAGTGCTGCACAGGCTGCGTCCGATCTCGGCGTGTATATCGGCGTCATAATGCCGTACCAATACCATTCTAGTGGTGCTCAGGTAACCACCGATCTACGTACGTACCAATGGCGGATGAATGGCGACTGGGCGGGTCCAACAAGCGACGCCCGTGACCACAACGTGCCATCGCCATCCCGGTACAACACCGCAACGCGCGACCTCTTGGTTCCGGTGGTTAACGATTGGGCGAATGACCTGCTCGACACAATGGCCGCCTACCCAGGTGTGGTCAGCGTCATTAACGCCGTAATCGAAGAGGAACTCGCGATTGGCGGCCAGGATATTCAGTATCTGGCGGACTACAGCCCGTTTGCGATTGCCGAGTTCCGGGACTGGTTGACGCACCGCGGCGAGTACGACGCGGATACGGGACGCTACGCTGGACAAGGTGCGCCTGAGGAGATCGTCGGCAAATACATGAACTACAACGGCCGGCTACGCAGCCCGTTTTATGCTGATAAGAGCCCATCGGCAGTTCAGTCGGGGCGGCCAAGCTTTAATGCGTGGTTTGGAACGAACTTCAGCACGTGGACTCTGCGGTATTGGGATCTGGACCAATATCCGGATCCCATCCCCATCCCCGGCACGCAAGGTTGGCAGCCCGGTTCGAATGTCGCGTCGGTGACTGTTGTTGACAGCTTCGCAGAGGGACCAGGAACACCGCACGGCGGCAAATCCTGCCTGCAGGCGACCTGCCCAGGCGCGTCCGCGGACGCGTCGCGGGTCATTTCCGTCGCGCCACCTAGTCCGCTAGACCTGTCAGCCGCACAGAGCCTCACCGTATGGATGGATAGCTACGGCGGAGCGCCGGGCGCCACGGGCTACGAAGCGTCCGTCACCGTCTTTGCCGGAGACACTCAGCGAAACGTGGTCGACTCGACGTTCGAGCCAAACCAGTGGAACTCGTTGACCGTGGATTTGAGCGGCTGGACGCAGCGGTCAGGGGTGACCAGAATTGAAGTCGCGTTCCGTGCGCTCGGCTCGACGGCAAATTGGGGGCCGGTATTCCACATCGACGACATCACCGCGTCCGGCGTCACAATGTACGATTTCGAACCGGGCTCGTTCTCGACGATGCCGGAATCCGGTGCGGGATTCACCTCCGGCGGTTTCGATGCACCTCGCGCCCTGGACCCGACGTCGCGCTTCTGGAACGCATGGAGCTGGGACTACCCTGATCACGACAACGCGTACCCGCCGGGAAATCCAGAGAACCCCGCCTTTGGTTTCCGGCAAAACGAGGTACATCACGTCGTCATCGACATGTTCGATCTGCTCGCTACGGCAGGCCTTCCACGCGTTCTGATGTACCCACATCAAATCCCTGGTGAGGTAGTCAGCGGCGACGGCATGGGGGCGGGAGCACCGCGCTGCCGCAGCTCCGCCAGCCCGGCGTGGACTGGGCTACTGCCGCTGAACGGGAACCTCGGCATCACTCGCTTCGGACCGATCGACCCGAAGCTTGTGCTGCAATACAGCGACAACTGGGGCATCTTCGAGTGGCATCCAGATCCGGGCGCCGCACCGGACAGCAAAGATCTTTACACGGCCGCGACCAACGACTTGAACACCTATTTCACGAATCGTGCGCATGCGTTGTTCCCCGGCTGGTGGGACCCGAACGGTGCGATCAACACAACGTTCCCGCTCAACGACAGTATGTTTGCCACGGCGATTAGGGACTTCCTGGATGCGGCGCCTGACGTGCCGTATTCGATGGCCGGCACCCCGCCGACCCGGTTCACGCCACCACCGGTGCACGACCTCGCGGTCGCGGCAGGAAGCGCCAGTACCGCGGTGCTGTCCTGGTCACCGCAAATATGGAGCGGGCTAGCGGATCCATGGCAGGTGTGGCGGGAGTTCGCCGCCTTCGAGGTCCAATCGAGGGTCGGGAGCACGCCGTGGCAACCATCCGCCACGGTGCAGACGACGACGGTGACGTTCAGCGGTCGCGACCCGAAGGTCAGCTATAAATACCGGGTGCGTGCACGCACCAAAGCTGGCCTTACCGGTCCCTGGGTGCAGGTTACGGGCTGACGAGCCGAATCGGCCGGTGATGGGAGCGCGGCTTGTTCCGATCTGGCCGCGCACCAGGCCGCTGAATTAAGAAACGTATCCTAATCCGCTGCCGCCGCGATCAGTAGGCTGGCCGCGGATTCCTGCCGAGCCAGACTCGCGGTGTCAAACGGTCCGCGCCAGCTTAGCCCGTATTGATCGGTGCTGGTCCGGTCGTTGGCGTAGGCCGAATCAGCCTGCTTATCAAGGTATTCGTGGTACGGACGGGCGGGCAGGGCCTGGTCGAGTTCGACGAGATTGCGGGCGAAGATTCCCTTGAACGCCGCCTGATCGGCGTTGCAGGTGCCGGCCGCCTCGCACGGCTCGGTGAGAATTCCGCCGGGTGAGAGGGCAGGACTGGCGATAACCGCGTCCGCGATCTGCCGGGCGCTGGTCAGGTATTGCTGATCGTGCGTGGCTTTGTACAGTTCGCTCAGCCCACCAAGAATTACGCCCTGGTTGTACGTCCAGGTCGTTCCGTTATTGTTGGCACAGCTGCCGCTTTGGGTTTGCAGACCATCGTTGACCAGATGGTCGCCGTTGATCATGCCGCTGTGGTCGAACCAGTTCCAGGCCTGGATTGCCTGCCGCAGATACGTTTTGTCGCCCGGAATTCGGTTGTGCAACGCGGCGAGCAGGTCGATATACAGCTCATTGCTGATGGCGTTCTTGTACGTCTTGGTCGGAATGTCCCACCACACGCCGCCACCGCACGTGTCGTCCCAGAAACTCTTGATATAGGCAGCATCGGTCTTGGCGATGGCGAGATAATCCGGGTCCCGGGTCAGATCGTAGGCCCGCACCATGGCCAGGGCCCACCAGCCGGTGTCGTCGGTGGAATCGGCCCGGAATTCGCCGCCGCCGGATGGCCACCACGGCAGCGGTTTACGCTGCTGCTCCATTGTGTTTTGCAGCACTGGCAGGTAGGTCGCCGGCCGCGCATGCGTGGTTGCCGCGTAATCCAGGAACGTCTGCAGTGCATTTCCGGACTGCCACCATGGGTCATCCGGCGCCCAGCGGCCGGACGTCTGGTCGTAATAGCCCATCATCGTCTGTACCGCCGCGCCCGCCCGTGATTCGGCCGGGCCGGCATTGGCGGTGGCGGAGGGCAAAAGTGCTGCTAACAGCAGGCTGACGACAACGGCGAGGAAGTAACGAGCGGTCCGCATGAGACGACATCTTCACCTATGCGCGGCGAGATGGCTATAGCTCAGCCGACCTGATTACGCAGCGTTCCCAACCCATCGACCGTCAACGTGACCGTGTCGCCGCGTTGTAAGGCCACACCGCGTTCGGCGCCGCAACCGTTCGCGACCGTACCTGAGCCGAAAATCTCGCCGGGCCGTAACAGCTCGCCGGCCGAGGCATGCGCGATCATGTCCTCGAATCGCCAGTGCATGTCGGCCGAGTTGCCGTCTGTCCACAGTTCACCGTTCACCCAGGACTGCATCCGCAACGCGTATGGATCGGGTACCTCGTCGGCGGTGACCAGCCACGGCCCGAGCACGTGGGCCCGCCGGAAGTCCTTGCCCTTGGCCGGACCGAGGCCGATCGCCATCTCCCGGGACTGGGTCTGCCGGGCCGAGAAGTCGTTGTAGATGGTGTATCCGTAAATGTGCTCCCGTGCCTTCGCGGCCGGAATGTCGGACCCGCCGCGGCCGATGACCGCGGCGAACTCGAATTCGAAATCCACTTCATCGGCGTACGGCGGAACC
>JBEDUI010000276.1:0-27901 GCA_040414495.1 Mycobacteriales bacterium | reverse complement strand
TGTACCAGAACGGCTTTCAGTTCTATAAGTTCGGTTACGCGGCCGCGATGGGCGTGATCACATTCCTCGGCGTGCTCCTGCTGACGCTGTGCATGTGGCGCTATCAAAAGGGAAGGGGGTTGTACACATGAGCATTCTCACCATGCCGGCGACCTCCCGGGCCGCGCTGCAACGCCGCCGGCGCCAGCGCAAAGCGGTCCGGCGAGTGGCCGCGAGTCTCATTATGTGGCTGATCGCGCTGCTGTTCGCCGCCCCGTTCCTGTGGATGCTCTCGTCCTCGCTCAAACGCGATATAGACGTTTTCCAGGTGCCGCTGCACTGGATTCCGAACCCGGTGCAGTGGAGCAATTACGCCAACGTCTGGACCGGGCAGTATTCGCTGGTCCGGTTCTTCGGCAATTCGCTGTTCGTCGCGGTGCTGAGTGTCGGTGGCGAGTTGTTGACCTCCTCGCTGGCCGGTTATTCCTTTGCCCGGCTGAACTTCCGCGGTCGGGACAAGATCTTCGTCGGTTATATCGCCACATCGATCGTGCCGAGCCAATTGCTGCTGGTGCCTCGGTTCATGTTCTTCAAGGAACTCGGCCTCTACGACACACTCTGGGCGTTGATCCTGCCCTCAATGTTCACGGTTTTCGGCACGTTCCTCATGCGACAGTACTTCTCGGCCGTACCGGGCGAATTGGCCGAGGCGGCGCGGATTGACGGCGCCAACGAATGGCACATTTATGCCCGGATCTACCTGCCGCTGGCCCGGCCGGTCCTGGCGGCACTGGCCATTCTCGGGTTCGTCGGATCGTGGAACAGCTATGAGACACCACTGATCATGCTCAGCAGTCCCAGCCACTACACGTTACCGTTGGGCCTGACCCAGTTCGTCGACGAAAGCGGCGGCCTCTCGGCCGGCCTCGCCATGGCCGGCGCCACCTCATCCATTGTCCCGATGGTGGTCGTCTTCCTCATCTTCCAACGTCAATTCCTCCAGGCTCTGAGCCACACCGGCATCAAATAGCCCGCTCACAAAGTCACGAAGGAAGTGCTCCCACATGCGCTCGCAGGACGTCGATTCGGATATCACCGTAGTCGGAGGCGGTCTGGCCGGGGTCTGCGCCGCGATTGCGGCCGCCCGGTTGGGAAAGACGGTCGCGCTCATCAACAATCGCCCGGTGCTGGGCGGAAACTCCAGTAGCGAGGTGCGGGTCTGGGTGTGCGGCGCGACCGGGCACGGCTCGAACCGCAATGCCCGTGAGGGCGGGATCATGGGCGAGCTGTTCGTCGAGAACCAGTTCCGCAACCCGGAGGGAAATCCGTACTACTGGGATCTGGTCGTACTGGAGAAGGTACGGGCCGAGCCGAACATCACCGTATTCTTGAACACGGACGTACGGGAGATCATGGCGACCGGACCGGCCAATGACCGGCGGGTCGAGTCGGTCACCGGCTGGACGATGGGCTCGGAAATCACCACTGTATTCCGTTCACCGCTTTTCCTGGACTGCACCGGCGACGGGTTGATCGGCCATCTGGCCGGCGCCGAATACCGAATCGGGCGGGAAGGCCGCGACGAATACGGCGAGTCGTTCGCACCCGAGGTGGCCGACGAGCTGACGCTGGGCAGCACGCTGCTCTTTTACACCAAGGACACCGGCGCGCCGTCCAAATACGTGCCACCGAGCTTCGCCAAGGACATCACCAAGACCAGCATTCCCGAGAGCCGGATCATCAAGGCCGGCGACAATGGCTGCGCCTATTGGTGGATCGAATGGGGCGGCGAGCACGACATCGTGCACGACAACGAGATGATCCGCGACGAGTTGTGGGCCGCGATCTACGGAATCTGGGACTACATCAAGAATTCCGGGAAATTCGACGCCGACACGATGGCGTTGGAATGGGTCGGCGCGCTGCCCGGCAAACGGGAATACCGCCGTTTCCTGGGCGACCACGTGCTGACCCAGAACGACATCATGGGCCAGACCGAATTCGAGGACCGGGTGGCAATCGGCGGTTGGTCGATCGATCTGCACCCGCCACGCGGTATGTACGCACCCGAGGCCGGTTCGAAACACCGGCACGCCAAGGGTATTTACCACATCCCCTACCGCAGCCTGTATTCCCGCAACGTCGGCAACCTGTTGGTGGCCGGCCGGGATATCTCGGCCAGCCACGTCGCATTCGGCTCGACCCGGGTCATGGCGACCTGTGCGGTGATCGGCGAAGGTGCCGGTACCGCGGCGGCGTTGTGCCATAACCACGGCATTATGCCGCGTGAACTTTCCCAGCAACACCAGGACGAATTGGTCCGTACGCTGTTGCGCCAGGACGCCACGATCGTCGGCCTACCGCTGAAAGACCCGGACGATCTGGCCCAGACCGCCACCGTCGCCGCCTCGAGCACCCAGACCACAATCCGGATCGAGGACGCCTCCGAACCCTGGCCGCTGAACGCCGAATTCGGCGTAACCTTGCCGGTCGAGCCGCGACTGGACACAGTGGACCTGATGCTCGACGTACGGACAGAAACCGAGCTGGTCGTTGAGCTTTACGATCCGGTACGAGGACAGAACTACATTCCCGAACGACACGTCGCCACCGACACTGTCCACTTGCGACCGGGCGAGAAACAATGGGTCACCCTGGAACTGCCCTTCACACCGGCACAGCCGGGCAACGCATTCCTGCGAATTCACGCCAACGATGCTGTCTCGATCTATGTGGCCGACGAACCGAGCCCGGGAATGCTGTGTTTCACCCGTATCCCGCCCCGCGACGACGTACAGGAGCCGGTGCGCGAATGGTCGACAAAGGGACTCAATAGGCGCAGCGCTTGCCTGCGCGTCACTCCCGAAACCGCCGCGTACACACCGGAGAAGGTGACCGACGGGTACGCCCGGCCGTTCGCCGGTCCGCACGAATGGGTGTCCGAACCGATGGCACCCGGTGGAACGGAATCGCTGACCCTGACCTGGCCGGCGCCGGTGACGATCGGGCAGCTTGACCTGGTCTTCAACGACGACGTGAACGAGGACCTGATCAACCTGCACCACCACCGAACTCCGTTCGAAACCATGCCCAGCCTGGTCCGCGACTACCGCGTACAGGCCTGGTGGGACGGCGACTGGAGCGACCTGGTGAGCGTCGAGGCCAACCGCACCCGGCACCACCGGCACCGGATCCACGTAAGCACCGACCGGATCCGGATCTGTGTCACCGCCACCAACGGCGACCCCAGCGCCCGAATCATCGCCGTACGGGCATACAGCTGAAATACTCCGCGAATGTCGAGCCGGCCCGGGCCGCTCCGACATGACTGGTGAACGCGTCCGTGCCGGGCGCCCGCCATCGAGGAGTACGCCATGAAGTACATGCTGCTGATCTACGCCAACCAGGAGACCTGGGCCGGGCTCACGCCGGAGGAGATGCGCAAGGGAATCGCCGACCAGGACGCGTTCAATGCCGAGTTCTTCGCCACTGGTGAGCTGCTGGATGCCTACGGGTTGGCCGACGCCGAGAACGCCAAGCGGGTCAAGGTACGGGCCGGCACCCGCACGGTGACCGACGGCCCGTACCTGGAGGCCAAGGAGTACCTGGCCAGCTACTACGTCATCGACGTAGACAGCGAGGAACGGGCGCTGCAGATCGCGGCGCGCATGCCGTTCGCGGAATTCCGCGAGGTCGAGGTCTGGCCGATCCTGCACGAAGCGATCTCACCCGAGGCTGGGGCCGGGATGTGAGGCTCCCGCGCGACGTCCAGGACCTGCTGCGGACATTGACGCCGCAGGTCCTCGGCGCGCTGGTCCGGCGATACGGACATTTCGACGCCTGCGAGGACGCTACCCAGGAGGCGTTGCTGGCCGCGGCCGAACAGTGGCCAGTCGAGGGCCTGCCGAGCAATCCACGCGGCTGGCTCATCACGGTGGCGTCGCGGCGGTTGACCGATCAGCTGCGCAGCGATCAGGCCCGGCGCCGACGGGAGGAGGACCTGGCCGGCCGGCCCGCCGACGCGGTAGCGCCGCCGGCCGACGAGGCAACCCTGGCCCGGGACGACAGCCTGACATTGCTGTTCCTGTGCTGCCATCCGGCACTGTCGCCGGCCTCGCAGATCGCGTTGACGTTGCGTAGCGTCGGCGGGCTGAGCACCGGGCAGATCGCCGGCGCCTTCTTCGTACCGGAATCGACAATGGGCCAGCGGATCAGCCGGGCCAAGCAGAAGATCAAGGGCATCCCGTTCCAACTGCCGGCCGAGTCGGACTGGCCGGAGCGGCTGGCCGCCGTCCTGCACGTGCTGTACCTGATCTTCAACGAGGGCTATACGACCTCGTCCGGCCCGCAACTGCACCGCGCCGATCTGACCAGAGAGGCGATCCGGTTGACCCGGGGGGTGCATGCGCTGCTCCCCGACGACGGGGAGGTCGCCGGGCTGCTGGCCCTGATGCTCTTGACCGAAGCCCGGCGCCCGGCGCGGACCCGATCCGACGGCGGCCTGATCCCGCTGGCCGAACAGGACCGCGGTCGCTGGGACCGGGTGCTCATCGAGGAAGGCTCGGACCTGGTCAGCAACGCCTTACGGCACAGCATTCTCGGGCCGTACCAGGTGCAGGCCGCGATCGCCGCCGTGCACGACGAGGCGCCGCGCGCTGAAGACACCGACTGGGCGCAGGTTCTGGGTTTGTACGGCCTGCTTGAACGGCTCGCGCCCAACCCGATGGTCACGCTGAACCGGGCCGTCGCGGTGGCGATGGTGCAGGGACCGGAGGCCGGATTGGCGGTGCTGGAGCCGCTGGATTCCGATGAGCGAATGGCCGGCCACCACCGGTTGCACGCCGTACGCGCTCACCTGCTGGAGCTGGCCGGTGATCTCGGTGCCGCGCGGACGACGTATCTCGCCGCCGCCCGCCGGACGACCAGCCTGCCGGAAAAGCAGTATCTGGAGGCCAAAGCAGCGCAGCTCGCGCGTAGCTGAGGCCGGAATTCCTTCGATCAGGCGGATATTCGAAGAATTCTCATGTCCCAACGTTGTATAGAAGAAAAGCCGCTCGATTACGAAGATATCGACGTTCTTTATTCGTCGTCGGATCTGGTTTGTGCGCCTGCCTTGCCTACATTGCAGATCTTCCTGCGGTCCTGCTCCATCATGCCAATTCCCTTAGCTGACAGGCACTGCCGGGGAAGATAATCGCGGCCGTTACCGGACGGCGCGCGAATTACCGACCCGATAACAGCGGCCCGCGCGGCCTCGCGTACGGTGCCGCCGGAAAAGTTAGGGAAGCGAATCCCACTTTTCCCGACTACGCTATGCGGTTGAACGACTACCGATCGAGGTGGTGTGGGCAGTGGTTACGTGCGCGCGCTGGCGGCGGTACGGATACGACCGGGTCTACGTGACCGGCGATGACGGAGTCCGCTGGGGTTTCGTCGATCTGGCAACCGGCGCCGAGCATCTCCAAGACCCGCAGCGTGCAGCCGATTTCCAGGTCGGCGTCGGAGCCTGGCTGGCGGCCGGCCGACCGGACCGACTGGAGTTCAGCACCGGAGCCAGATCCGGGCCGCCCGGCACCGAGTTGCATGACACAACCGCTAGTGGCACCGCGGAAACCGGCACCGCGGAATCCGGAATTGCCAGCCCTAGACCAGATCAGCAGCGGCGCCGGCACCGACCAAGCCCCCTGCAGCGGAACCGGCCCAAGCGACCGGCCACGAAAAAGTCCGCCGAAGAACGCGAGCAGGCCGAGTGGATCGATCTGGCCGGTAACCGGCCCGGCCAAGGCGTACGGGAAATGGCGGCGGCGCACCGGGCGGCCCGGCCGATCGGCGCCCGGCTGGAACAGATCCTCGGCGTTACCTCCGATGAGCAACCCTCGCCCCGAGCCACCGTGGCCGAACGGGTCACGGCCCGGGCGTTGCGTCCGCTGACCCATCCGTTGCGATCCCGGCTGCCCAAGCTACGGCCGAACTGGTGGATCGTGAACTCGATCCGTACCGGAGCCGGTATCACCATCGACCACCTGCTGATCGGCCCGGCCGGCGTTTTCACGATCAAGACCAAGGATCACCGCGGCAACAACGTCTGGGTCGGCAACAAGAGCGTCATCGTGAGCGGCGAAAAGGTCGACTACACAAGCGAAGCGCTGGCCGAGTCGCACCGCGCCGAGGACCTGTTGGCCGCCGCCTACGATGGGCCGCACGTCTCGGTCTGGTCGATCATCTCGGTGGTCGGCTCGGTCGTGACCGGGCGGCGGTTCACCCAGGACGGCGTACTGGTCGTCGCGGCACATCGGCTGGTCGACCAGCTGCGCCAACTGCCGCAGATCCTGTCCCCGATCGAGATCGACGAGATCTACGCGATCGCCCGGCGCTCCACGACGTGGATTCCGGCACACGCGGCCGCCCCGGAGCCCGTAGCGGAGACCGAGACGGCAGCGGAACCCGAGCAGCCGGGCCGACCCGCTCCGGCCGCTATCCGACACATTCCCGGGGCGGGCGGACGTCGAATTCCCGCCCCGACGAAATGGGTCGATTTCGACTCGGCCCGGACCGACAGCGTTCGTAACTAGGATCCTGCTGAACAATGCGTGTTCAGCACGCCCTAGGGCCTTGGTGGCAATCCGAAGAGCGGAAAGAGCCGCGTGGTGTTGAGGAAATAGTTCAGCCCGACGATCTGTCCGTCCGCGATTTCCAGGATTTGCAGGTTGAACGGATAGTACGTCCCGTCGGGACTGCGTCGGTACTGCCCGAAGGCCGGCGCACCATTCGCCACGGTCGGGATCAGCCGCGAGCCGCGGCATCCGATACCCGGCCCGAGATACCAGCGACGCAGTTGGTCGTGCCCGCGCAACCACATCGGATACGGCGGCATCGAGTGGGTGGCGTCCTGGTGGATCAACCCGATCAACGCATCGATGTCGTACCGCTCGAACGCCTCGACGTACCGCGCGAGCAGCGTTCGCTGGGCCGCGTCGTGCGGAGCATACGAGTCGGTGGCCCGGACATCGGTGGCCGATAGGGTCGCCCGGGCCCGCTGCAGCGCGCTGTTCACCGCGGGCACGGTGGTCTCCAGCAGGTCGGCCACCTCGGTGGCGTTCCAGCGCAGCACCTCGCGCAGCAACAACACGGCCCGCTGCCGCGCCGGCAGCAACTGCAGGGCGGCGACGAACGCCAGCCGGATGCTCTCCCGTTCGATCGCGACGTCGGCCGGATCCGCGTCGTCCGGCAGCATCAGGCCATCTGGAATGGGTTGCACCCAGACCGCCTCCGGCAGCGGGGTCCCGATCGAGGCATCGGCCGAGCCCGCCGGACCGAGGTCCATCGGCCGGGCCCGGCGCTGGTTGCTGGTCGCCATGTCCACGCAGACGTTGGTGGCGATGCGATAAAGCCAGGAGCGCAGGGAGGACCGGCCCTCGAACCCGGCCAACCCGCGCCAGGCCCGGACCAGGGTCTCCTGCACGGCGTCCTCGGCCTCGAACGCCGAGCCCAGCATCCGGTAGCAATATCCGGTCAGCTCGCCGCGATGCTGCTCGAGCCGACCGACCTGGGCATCCTCAGCGGTGCCGACGTCCATCATGTCCTCCGATACCGTGTTGAACGGCGTCATCCTAGGCGGCGCCAACGACAATTCGACCCGCGGCAGCTTGCGCAGGGCAACGAAATAACATCGACCCGAATAAAAAGAAGTTAGCGCATTTATCGAAGTACCTAGAGTGGGCCGAACGCCCCTGTCCCGGGCGGCCCGGCGGTGCCACGATAAGCCGTGTCGGGCGCCGCAACTGCGTCCGATTCACCACGGGGGTGTCCCAAATGGACGTACGTATCAGCAATCTCGAACGGGACGGGGAGAATCGTCCGTTCGCCAGCAACGGAAACGCATTTCTTGGCACCGCGGGCGGATTTACGGTCATGAAGGGCGTTTTTCAGCCCGGCTGGCGTTGGTCGAAGGACATCGCTCCGATCGCCGGCACGAAGTCGTGCCAGACCCGGCATCTCGGCTATGTCCTGTCCGGCCATATGCAAGGAAAGCTCGACGACGGCACCGAATTCGACGTGGTCGCCGGCGACATGTTCGATCTTCCCCCCGGACACGATGCCTGGGTGGTCGGCGAGCAGCCCACCGAAATCCTGGACTATTCGGCCGAGGCGACCGGCTATGCCCGCGGGCGGGCCGAAGAGGCAGCCGATCCGAATGACACTGCAATGAACGCGGTCCGGAAGGGATACGCCGCATTCAATGCCAACGACATGGAAACGCTGAAGTCGCTGATGTCCCGCGACGTGGTGCAGCACGTGGTTGGCAGCGGGGCGTTGAGCGGTGACCACAAAGGACTTGATTCGGTTCTTGGTTATTACGGACAACTCGCGGAAATGACCGACGGCACGTTCCGCGCGGATCTGATCGATGTGCACGGCGACCATCACGGGCATGTGTTGGCGCTGCACCAGATCTCCGCTACCCGAAACGGAGTCACCCGGGTCAGCCGCGGCTCGATCCTGTTCACCTTTGTCGGCGACAAAGCCACCGACCTGCTGGAAATGCGGGCAGATGTGCCCGGCGACAACGCATTCCTCAGCTGAATAGTCATTTCTCGCACGCAGCCTGTTCCGCATCAACGTCGGCGCGGAATCGGCTGGTGCTTACGAACGCCGTTTCGGGCGGGCCGCGCGCTTGGCCGGTTGTTCCTGTCCCGCCTGATCCGGCGCCGCATCGGCCGGAGCAGAGCCCGGCCCGCTGGGCGAGATCGTGTCACCCGTCACGGGTGCCGCGGCCTCGTCCAGCGGCCCGAGCAGTGAACTACCCAGAAATTCAATGACGGTACGTAGGCTGTCGCGCAGCCGTTCGGCTCCTATATAGGCCGCCATCGCACCGTCGCCTTCGACCAGCGCCCGTCCCATGTGGACGTGCTGGATCGCGGATTTCCGGAGCCGTTCGGGCTGATGCCGCGAGAGCCGGCGTAGTCGCAGCAGATGCCCACGCAGATCGGTCAACATGCCGGTCAGATAAGCGTTGTCGGCGGCGACATCGACCGCGGCGTCGAATTCCTCCGATAACCCGTACACCTCTTCGACGTCGATCTCCGGCCGCTGCGCCGCCTTTTCGTACCGGTCGCTGATCTCGGTGAATACGCTGCGGTCCGGGGCGACCGCGGCTAGCCGTAATGCATACAGCTCGAGCGCCTCCCGCACCTGGAACAGCCGGATCGCCTCGTCCATCGACAGCGGGGCGACGATCGCGGTCCGACCGGCGTCATTGCGGACCAGACCCTCCCGGGCCAGGCGCTTGAGCGCCTCCCGTACCGGCGTACGCGACATACCGAGGCGTCGGGCCAATTCGATCTCACCGAGGGCGGTCCCGGGCGCAAGCCGCCACTCGGTGATGTCCTGACGCAGAGCCTTGTAAGCCAGATCACCTTGCTCCACGACTAGTGCCCTCCTACCGTTGTCGTGTATTCAGCCAGTATACCGAAGCAAACCGGGGGCTACCTTGATCGACAGCACCGACATCTCACACGTCCCGCCACAGCTCGACCTCCGGGCCCGGTGAGTGATGATGCCGGCGCTGGACAGTCACCTACCGCCGGATAGTTACCCCCGCCAGGCCGCCTTTCCACACCGCGCGGACGGGCCTGGCCACGCGATTGCGGATCTCGTAGACAAGATACGTCGCCCTATCCACGCCGCTGGCTCCGGACGCCCGCTGATTTATGCGGCCGAGGTCCACATCGGACACGGACCAGCCCGGCATTCGCCGGTGGCACCGCGGGCGGGACCGGCGCAGCGGTAGCTATTAACGGCTATTTGAGGGCCATTCACAAAAAGGGCGGCGCGTATTGCCCGCGATTCCGCCTGATCCACAGCATGCAGCGTTTGCCGAACTGTGTCTGTTCGCGCCACCTGCCTACCACTTTGCATAGTCCCGAAATATCGAAGTTGAGATGGAGCAGTTGTGACTGAAAGCCATGTTCTTTCCTCGATCGGCTACGCGCCACAGGAAACCCAACAAACCGAAGGCACCCGGGCGCCACGCCTGAAGTGGGTCATCGTGGTCGATGAGAACCTGCCCGGCGGCCGCGCCGTCAACGCCGCCGTCTGCGTCGCCTCCGCCACCGCCGCCGCCATGCCCGGCCTACTGGGACCGGACGTCACCGACGCCACCGGACGAGCCCACCCCGGCCTGCCCTGGACCGGCTGCTCGATCCTGGCCGCATCAGCCGAACAACTCGCCCAAATCCGAGCCCGCGCCATCGCCGCCGAGGACATGTTCCACGCCGACATGCCCACCGTGGCCCAACACAGCAAGCTCTACGACGACTACATCGAACAGATGGCCAACGCCGAATCCGACGGCGTCGGCTACTACGCCCTGTCCGTCATCGGACCACGCAACCGCGTCGCCCGCATGGTCCACAAGCTCTCGCTACTGCCGTAACTCATTCGACCGGCCCGGATATACGTACATATCCGGGCCGGTTCATAAAATCAGCCGATTGTCAGCGGTTCCAGCAAGCGGTGTGGCGCAGCTAGGGCGCGGGATACCGGATCGGTACGGGCATTCTGGCCGCGTAGAGCGGGACCCGGTACGACGGTCACATCGGCCGCCGGGACCGACTGACCGCACTTCGTGCACCGCCCGTTGACGTCCAGCTCGGCATCGCAACCGGTGTGCGTATAGAACCGGTGGACGCCCTTATCCGACGGATAAAACTGCTCGCCCCACATGGAGAGCGACCGGACGATCGGCCACAACTCGATCCCCTTGTCGGTCAGCACGTAGTCGTGCCCGCGCCCGGTCGCGCCGCGGACCCGTTCCAGCACGCCGGACTCGACCAGCGCACCCAGTCGGTCGGCCAACACGGCGCGCGGAATGTCCAGGTGGGCCTGGAAATCGGTGAACCGGCGCACGCCATAGAGCGCGTCGCGAACGATCAGCAGCGTCCAGCGCTCGCCCACCACTTCGAGGGCACGGGCGGCGCTGCAGTTCTGCCCGGTGTATTCGCGCGGTAGTGCCATGCAACCGAGTATGCCACCGATCGGTTCGGTGAACGAACCAGTCGTGTTACCGTCATTTGGTTCGTTCACTGAACCAGTGCGGGGAGCTGTCAGATGGAGATGACCGACCGGCGTCGGTGGGTGGTATTGGCCGTGCTGAGCGCGGTGGCGTTCATGGCCCAACTTGACCTGTTCATCGTGAACGTCGGCCTGCCGGCCATGGCCCGGTCGTTTCATGAGGAGAATCTCGCGAACCTCTCGTGGGTTTTGAACGCGTACGCGATCGTGTTCGCCGCGCTGCTGGTGCCGGCCGGTCGACTGGCCGATCACTACGGACGCCGGGTCGTGCTGCTGGCCGGCGTCGTGCTTTTCACCGCGGCCTCGGTGCTGTGTGCGGTCGGGCCCGACCTCGCCGTCGTGATCGTCGGCCGTACGATCCAGGCGATCGGCGCGGCGATGATCGTGCCGACCTCACTCGGCCTGCTGCTGCCAGTGTTCCCGGCCAGCCGGCACGGCATGGTCGTCGGTATCTGGGCCGGGGTCGCCTCGGTGGCCGCCTCGTCCGGACCGCCGGTCGGCGGCCTGCTGGTCTCGGTCGACTGGCGCTGGATCTTTCTGGTCAACGTGCCGATCGGCGTCGCGACGATCATCGCCGGACTGATCGTGTTGCCGGAGATCCGGGCCGAACGCGGGGCGCGGCTGCCCGATTCGGTGTCGGTCGTGGCGGTGCTGGCCACCGTATTGCTATTAACCTTCGCCACTACCGAGGGACACGACTGGGGTTGGACCAGCGGCCGGGAAGGCCTGCTGGCGCTCGGTTTTCTGCTCAGCCTGGCCGTCGCGGTACGCCGTATCGTCAGCGTGCCGCACGCGGTGATCGAGCCGCGGCTGTTCGCCAGCCGGGAATTCACCGCCTCGACCGTCGCCCTGCTGCTGTACACGGTCGGCCTGGCGACCTGGCTGCTGCTAACGATCCTGTTTTTCACCGACCAGTGGCGGTACGGCACCGTGCGGACCGGGCTGGCGATCGCACCCGGTCCACTGGTGGCGGCGGTGTTCGCACTCAATAGCGGCCGGCTCAGCGGTCGACTCGGCCGCAAGCCGCTGGCTATTGCCGGCAGCGTGAGCTTTCTCATCGCCGCCCTTTACTGGCTGATCGTCACCCCGGCCACGCCGGATTACGTGACCGGATTCCTGCCCGGCCTGATTTTCGGTGGCATGTCGGCCGGCCTGATCCAGGCCCCGTTGTTCGCCGCGGCCAGTTCGCTGCCCCCGGACCGGGCCACAACCGGCAGCGCGGTACTCAACATGGCCCGGCAGATCGGCAGCGCGCTGGGCGTCGCGATCCTGGTGGCGTTGCTCGGCACGGCGAACCCGGACCGGCTGAGCCTGTTCCATCGCGGCTGGTTGTTCATGCTGATCGTCGGCGCGGTGACTGCGGTGACGGCGGCGTTCGGCCTGCCCCGCGAGCAGGGACCGAGCGCGACGCTGGTGAAAGGCTCGTCCGAGCCAGAAGTGCCGGCGGCCAGCGGGTGATCCGGGCAGTATTGATGGCGTTCCGACGCTCGGCTGGGAGGACTCATGGCTACGGTCAATGCCGAGCAGGTCGCGGAGTGGAACGGCGAGAGCGGTCTGCATTGGGCTACGTACCAGGATCGGTACGACGCGATGCTGCGGCCGCTGACCGACCGGCTGCTGGCCGCGGCCCGGATCGCGCCGGCCGACCGGGTCATCGACGTCGGTTGCGGCTGCGGGGCCTCGACCCGACTCGCGGCCGCGACCGCATCGGCGGGGACGGTTCTGGGACTGGATCTGTCCGGCCCGATGCTGGCGCGGGCCCGAGCGTTGGCCGCCGGTACGCGCAACGTCCGGTTCGAACAGGCCGACGTGCAGCTCTACGAGTTTTCCGGCGGTGGCTTTGATCTCGTGATCAGCCAACTCGGGGTGATGTTCTTCGACAACCCGCTCGCCGCGTTCGGCAACCTGTGCCGGGCACTACGCCCGGGCGGGCGGATGGCGTTCCTGTGCTGGCAACGGCCAATCAGCTCCGACTTCCGGTCGGTCACCCGTTCGGCCGTCGCGACCTACATTCCGTTGCCCGAGCAGGCGCCGACAACCGCACCGGGCACGCTCTCACTCGCTGAGCCCGACCACGTACGCGACCTGCTCGGCCGGGCTGGGCTGAGTGACGTTCACCTCGAATCGGTCACCGTGCCGCTGCTGCTCGGACCGGACCCGGCCGATGCCGCGCGGTTCCTGTGTGGACGCCCGGTCATCCGGCAACTCATGGCCGGCGGCGATGACGCGACCGTCCGGAAGATCACCGACACATTGGCCGAGGTCCTGGCCGGCTACCAGTCCCCGGCCGGCATAGCGTTGAATTCCGCGGCCTGGCTCGTTACCGCGCGACGGCCCTGACGAGTGTATTTCCGACCGCCCGTTATGACACAAGATCCGAGGACATTCGAACGACACGCACCCGACCGCCCGCGAATCCGCGTTGTCCGATGCGGACACTATCGGATGTCAGCCGATACTTCGCCGTGCCACGCTGATGTGAACTGTGCGATGCCGACGTGGTCGTATGCGCATCCACTCATGGGCCGAGCCGTTACCCGGAATGTCCCTTCTCACCAATCCGCACTATTGTCCACTGTGGACACTCACCTATTTACGTCAGCATGTAAGTACAAACGATTGCGTCTTTTTTGGAATATCACTGTTGCCACCCCTTCGAATACGGCTATGGTGTCTCTCCGGTCTTATCGTGCAACGGGGGAGATGTGCAGTGCCGTATTTCGCAGGATGGCAAGGGTTACCTGCGCGGCACGGTGGTCGGAATAGGGCACGGCCCGACCCGCGTCGAACCTCGACGCACCGCCGGATCGCTGCGGTTGCGGAGTTTTGCCCCGTGCGTCTTGCGTGTGCACCCGGTGCCGGTTGCCACGCCCGGTCGGCGGGGTAGCCACACCGAACGAGACCACGCCGTACCGACAAATGCGTTGGTGCAGCGTCGGCGCCTCGGGGCCACGGTACGCTGTTGACAACGCGCTTCGCCCGCAATCCGGCGATAAGGCGTGACGAGGAGTTGCTAGATGACAAGTGTCAGACCGCCCGCCGACTCACCGGCGAGGCCGGCACCGCGGCAGATCCTGACCGACAACGTCTACGAAGCGATCAAGGCGCTCGTGATGGATCACGCCATCGCGCCGGGCGCCCGGGTCAACATCGACGCGCTGGCGCGGCAACTGCAGGTATCGCAGACCCCGTTGCGCGAAGCGTTGGCACGGCTGGAATCCGACGGTCTGGTCACCAAGGAGCCGCTGCGCGGGTATTCCGCGGCGCCCTTGATGAGCTGGAAACAGCTCGATGATCTTTACGGTTTCCGTTTGCTGGTCGAACCCTGGGCGGCCGCAAGCGCGGCCACGAACATCACCCCCGCCGGTCGGACCCGGCTCAGCGACGAAATCGCCAGCTGTTCGGACGCGCCCGATTCGGGCAGCTACGAGGACTACAAGCGACTCTCCGCACACGACACCCGATTCCACGACCTGATCATGGAATTCTCCGGCAACGTGTCGCTGCGCGACATCTACTCCAAAACGCACTGTCACCTGCACGGATTCCGGCTGTATTACGGCAGCGGAATCGGCATGAAGGCGCTCAAGGAACACCAGCGGATCGCCAAGGCGGTCGCCTCCGGCAACCGCGACCGGGCCGATACCGCGATGCGCGCGCACCTGGAAAACGCCCGTAAGCGGTTCCGGGTGGCGTTCGAGAAACAGTACTCCTGAGGCGTTTCTCCCGCTCCTTGTCCGCATTGCCTGGCCCAGTCCACAAGGCCTCAGCTTCTACGCGCGCGCCGAAACATTCGTGTTTCTTGAATCGCCGGCAATAACGTCTTGGTGAATGTCGGTGTACGTCTTGTCGGCCGGTTCCGGAATATCCTATAGTATGTTTCCTCATCCCAGCTGCGTGGACAGGAGGCCGCCATGGCACCTCGCCTGGCTCCGGACCGACCCGCCGCCCTGCTCTGGCAACACGGCCATCCCGACAGCCTCGGATAACACTTCCATCGTGCCAACCTGGGGCCGTCTCGTTATAGCGACAGCCTCGGGCAACTGACCCGGCCACGCTTTCGGCCGCATCGGCAATGAACGCGACAGCAGGGCCAACCGACCCTGCTGCGACGCTCGTTGCACGACGTGTCAAGCGCCTGTGTCCGTTCCAAGCGGGATCGATTACGGAATTATCTCGCCCGCCTATTTCGCCGTTCCGGCATCACCCTATTCGGCTGATTACGATGCCCGCTCCACAGGTCTGTACCGGCATCACGGCGACCAGAACTGGCCACAGTCTCTGGAATTCCATCTAGGTCTTGACCGTGCTCGATCCGATTTCCTATAGTCACCGCATCGCAGACAGCCAACTTTGTCCGCGCTTTCGCGACGTCGGCGTCGCCTGATCCGTTCGAATTTGAGAGAACCTCGAACAGCTTTACCCCAGTAATTGTCAACGCCCCAGCTCGACTCGATCGATCCGATTTCCTATAGCCACCGCTCTCCCGGCCTGCGCCGCGGAGAACCAGTTCGCCACGAGGAAGGGAAGGGTCATGTCGTCAGGCAGCACACGTGAGCCAGTCCAGGGATCCAACGACAATGGCTCGCTCTCCCGGCGCGGCTTTATCCAGGGAGCCGCGGCCGTAGGCATCGGAGCCACGACGCTGGCGGCGTGTTCCTCCGGCGGCGCCGGCGGTTCGAAGCTTTCGTCGGCAGGTAAGCCGGTCAAGGGCGGTCCGAAAACGACACCGAACAAGGCCGCAATTTATCCCGAGGGCTATATCGGTCCGGTCGCGTCGTTCAAAGGACCGGTAACGACGGAACACGCGACAATCACGGTCGTGGTGCCCCAGGACGTCCAGGTCGGCGATTGGTCAAAGAACGAGTTCACGAAATGGCTGGAGAAACGGACCAACGTCCATGTGAACTTCAAAGAGATCGCCAGCAGCGCCAACAGCAACAACGCCAGCGACGAGATGATGACCAAGGTCAACGCGATGATCTCGTCGGGCGAGCTGCCGGACGTATTCATGGGGATGGGATTCACCGCGTCGCAGATCTATGTCAACGGCCATGATCAAAAGATATTCACGCCGCTGAACAAGATTATTGACGAGTACTGCGTCGAGACCAAGCGGATGTTCAAGGATTATCCGGACACCAAAACGGTCTACACCATGCCCGACGGCAAGATCTACAGCATGCCCAACCTGAACGACTGCTTCCACTGCAAAGCCGGTGATGACCGCGCCTGGATCTACAAACCGTGGCTGGACAAGCTGGGCCTGAAAATGCCTGAGACGCTCGATGAGTTCGAGACCGTGCTCGAGGCGTTCAAGACCAAGGACCCCAACGGCAACGGAATTCACGACGAAATCGCGTTCACCGCGGCCGATAATGCGACGACGTTCGACAAGTTCATCATGGGCTCGTTCCTGTACAACCCCGGGACGCCGTGGCTGGTGCTGGAGAACGACAAGGTCGATGTCGTCTTCAACAAGCCGGGTTGGCGTGAAGGCCTCAAGTACCTGAACCGGCTGTACAGCAAGGGATTGATCCCCAAGGAAAGCTTCACCCGGACCAACGAACAGGTGCTGCGGCTGGGCAACGCCAAGACGACCGTGCTCGGCGCCGTCCGCGGCTACTACTGGGCCAGCTTCATGGACATTGTCGAGACCGATAAGCACCCGAAATACCTCGACTACGTCTGCATTCCCACGCTGAGGGGACCGAACAGCTTTCGTACCGCGGGTTGGGACTACTACCAGCCCTATTCGGTTGGCAGCTTCGTCATCACCACCGCCTGCAAGATCCCGGAGATCGCGGCCATGTGGGCCGACAGCCAGTACGAACTCGAATCGGTTGTCCGTTCCTACCAGGGCGTACAGGGCAAGAACTGGCGCTGGGCCAAGCAGGGCGAGAAGGGCATCAACGGCGCCCAAGCGATTTACAACAACCTCACCTTGTGGCCGCCGAAGCCGAACCTGGCCTGGATCCAGAACGGAATCATGTACCGCTCAGATGGATTCCGACTCGGTGAGGCGGTCGACCCGGCTCACCCCACCTTCGAAAAGGCGCTCTACGAGAACAGCAAAGCCGCCTACTACCCGTACCGGCAGAAGCAGGACCTGCAGCTCCCGCCGTTGTCGATGACCTCGGACGAGGCCGGCCAGATCGCCGATCTGCAGACCACCATCAACAACTACGTAATCCAGATGATGACCAAGTTCACCCAGGGCAAGCCGGATCCGAACCAGGACGGCGCCTGGAACAACTATCTGGCGACGCTGAACAAGATGGGGCTGCCGAAATACCTGCAGATCAACCAGAAGGCCTACAACGACCGTCCGAAGTAATCAGCCGGCCACGGGAGGGAGGAAACGATGGCAACCCGAGCACGCATCCGGGATTCCCGGTCCGACCGGATATTCACCATATGGAACGTCACGATCCTGACCCTGTTCACCGTGTCCGTGCTGTATCCGCTGGTCTATATCGTCAGCGCCTCGATCAGCGATCCGCACGCGGTCAATTCCGGCAAGATGTGGCTCTGGCCGGTCCAGGTGACGATAGAGGGTTATCGCACGGTCTTCGCCTATCACGAGATCGTCACCGGTTTCCTCAATTCGCTGTTCTACGCCGTTGTGGGCGCGGCGTTCTCGGTGTCACTGACGCTGCTCGCGGCATATCCCCTGTCCCGCCGCGATCTGTACGGCCGCGGGCCGATCATGGTCTACTTCCTCATCCCGATGGTGTTCTCCGGCGGAATGATCCCGACGTACCTGGTCGTGCACCAGCTGGGTCTGCTCAATACCCGGTGGGCGCTGGTGATTCCGGGCGCGGTGAGCGTATTCCAGGTGATCATCACCCGTACCTTCTTCCAGGTCTCCATTCCCGAGGATCTGTTGGAAGCGGCGCGGGTCGATGGCTGCAACGACTTCCGATTCTTCTTCCGCATGGTGCTGCCGCTGTCCAAACCGATCATCGCGGTCAACGCGCTCTTCTATGCGGTCGGTCAGTGGAACAGCTGGTTCAATGCGTTGATCTACCTGACCAATCAGCACCTGTTTCCGCTGCAGCTGGTATTGCGGCAAATCCTCATCCTCAACAGCGTCGATCCATCACAGGTCACTGACGCGTCCCTGCTCGCGCACCAACAGGCGCTGCAGGACCTGTTGAAGTACGGCCTGATCGTCATCGCCAGCATTCCGCCGCTGCTCGCCTATCCGTTCGTGCAGAAGCACTTCGTCAAGGGAATGATGATCGGCTCCCTCAAGGGCTAGCTGGCTAAGGGTTTTGGAGGAGAGCGGCAACCATGACCAGTTCGGACACCAGCACTCGCGCCACCACGATCGGCACCCGTTCCATAGTGGAGCGACGGCTGCGGACCCGGCGCCGGAGCGCCTCGCCAACGCGCCGGAAAGACTCGCCTCGGCGCCGACTGCGCGCCAGCTGGCAGCTCTACGCGCTGCTGCTGGCTCCGGTCGTCGAGCTCGCGCTGTTCAATTACTGGCCGATGCTCGGCGTCCAGATCGCGTTCCGCAATTACAACCCGGTCGGCGGCATCTGGGGCAGCCCGTGGGTCGGCCTGGCCAACTTCGACCGGTTCGTGCATTCGTATCAATTCTGGCCGATTATCAAGAACACCTTGATTCTGCACGGTTACGAACTAATCGCCACGTTCCCGCTGCCGATCATGCTGGCATTGGCCCTCAACCACGTACGGCGCAAGGCTTTTTCGCGGACCGTACAGATGATCACGTACGCCCCGCACTTTATTTCCACCGTCGTCGTGGTCGGAATGCTGTTCGTACTGCTCGACCCGCAAACCGGAATCATGCATTACCTGCTGCATGCGGTCGGTCTGCCCACGCCGGACCTGCTGAACAATCCGGCCTGGTTCCGGCACCTGTATGTCTGGTCCGGCGCGTGGCAGAGCATGGGATTTTCCGCGATCATCTATCTGGCCGCGCTGGCCGGCATCGATCCGGGTCTGCACGAGGCGGCCATTGTCGATGGCGCCTCGAAGTTCAAGCGTATTTGGCACATTGACCTGCCCGGCATCGCGCCGGTGGCCATCATTCTGTTGATCCTGTCGATGGGATCGGCCCTCACGACCGGGTTCGAAAAGGTTCTGTTGATGCAGAACACGCTCAACCTCAATACGTCCGAGGTCATCGACACCTACGTCTACAAGGTCGGTCTCGGCTCGCAGGTGCCGCAGTTCTCCTACGGCACCGCCATCAACGTCTTCCAGTCGGTGGTCGGGCTCGTGTTGATCGTCGCATCCAACAAGATCGCCCGTAGGTTCTCCTCGAGCGGCCTATGGTAGATCGAGCGCGTCCGTCCGACCCGCCCGACGATGAGGAGCCGCAGTGAGCAGCGTCATTACCGAGCTCGAGATGTTCGACGTGAGGTTTCCGACGTCAGAAGAACTGCACGGCTCGGACGCGATGCACGTCGACCCCGATTATTCGGCGGCCTACGTCGTGCTGCGTACCGATGCCGGCGACGGACTGGAGGGACACGGTTTCACCTTCACCTGCGGACGTGGAAACGAGGTCCAGATCGCGGCGATGGAGGCCATGCGCGAGCTGGTGGTCGGACTGCCGGTGGACGAGCTGGGCGGGCAGTTGGGTTCGCTCTGGCACACGTTGACCGGCGATTCGCAGCTACGTTGGCTCGGTCCGGAAAAGGGCGTCATCCACATGGCGGCCGGCGCGATCATCAACGCCGCCTGGGATCTGGCGGCCAAGCGGGCCGGTAAACCACTGTGGAAATACCTGGCCGATTTCTCGCCCGAGGAGCTTGTCGATCTCGTTGATCTGCGTTATCTCACCGACGTATTGACGCGTGATGAGGCATTGACCTTGTTGCGTCGTGCTCAGCCGGGTCGGGCCGAGCGCGAGGAAAAGCTGCGCAAGGTAGGTTTTCCGGCCTACACGACAACGCCGGGCTGGCTCGGGTACAGCGACGAAACGATGGCCCGGCTGGCCAAGGAGGCGGTCGAGGAGGGCTTCAGCCAGATCAAGCTCAAGGTTGGTGGCAACCTCGCCGATGACGTGCGGCGCTGCGCGAAAGCGCGCGACATCGTCGGTCCCGACGTACGTTTGGCCGTTGATGCCAATCAGATCTGGGATGTCGGCGCGGCCATAGAATGGGTTAAAGCGCTGGGCCAGTTCGATATATATTGGGTCGAGGAACCGACCAGCCCGGATGACATTCTCGGCCACGCGGCGATCCGGGAGGCGGTGTCGCCGGTCAAGGTCGCGACCGGGGAACATGTGCACAACCGGGTAATGTTCAAACAGCTTATGCAGGCCGGCGCGATCGATATCGTGCAAATTGACGCCTGCCGGGTCGGCGGGGTCAACGAGAATATCGCGATCCTGTTGCTGGCGGCGAAATATGGACTGCCGGTGTGCCCGCATGCCGGCGGAGTCGGGCTGTGCGAGATCGTGCAACACCTCGCGATGTTCGATTTCGTCGCGGTGAGCGGCAGTTGGGACAACCGGGTCATCGAATTCGCGGACCATTTGCACGAGCATTTCCTCGACCCGGTGACCGTTCGCGATGGTCGGTACGTCGCGCCGACCGCGCCCGGGAGCAGCGGACAAATGCGGCCCGAGGCGATTGCCGAGTACACCTACCCCAGCGGTGCGGCCTGGGTCTCCCGCGTGAGCTGAAATCCTGGCTCTCCCGCGTGAGATGAATCCTGGGTCTCTCGCTTGAGTGAGCCTCTGGGTCTACCCGCGTGAACTGGGCCTTGAGACTCCCGCGTGAGCTCATTCTGGGTCCGGCGTGAGCTGGAATTCTGGGTTTCGCTTGAGCTGAGCCCCTGGAGCGCGCTGTTCGCTGCCACCGTGCCGATTTTCATGATCGCGATGGCTTGTGACAACGATTTGTTGACGAAAGCCATCACGATCATGTCCGGCCGCAGCGAAATGGCAGGCCAGGTGAAATTGCAGCCACGCAGTCGTCCGGCGCCTTGCCCGGCGCGCGGCCGATTCCGGACCACATTTTCATGATCGTGAGTAGATTTGGTGCGGATATCGGTACCAAATCCACTCACGATCATGATCTGGCTGCGGGTCGACGCCTCGCCACCGATAGCGGCTGACGAGCGAATCGGCTTGGTACGGCCGGCCAAGCGCTCGCCACCGGCGACCGACCGGAGACGGGCAGCCGACCGCCGACGGCGGCGCGCCGGCCACCGACCGGCTGAGCTGCAACGTAAGCCGCCTGTATGGCAGGCTCGACCGCAGATCTCAGACTGCCGGAGGGATAGCGCTTCATGGCTGATTTTGTCGGAGCCGTCGACCAGGGCACCACCAGCACGCGGTTCATGATTTTCGACCACGACGGCCGCGAGGTCGGCCGCCACCAACTCGAGCACGAGCAGATCCTGCCGCGCGCCGGATGGGTCGAACACAATCCGCTCGAGATCTGGGACCGGACTACCTCGGTCATCCGGACCGCCCTGACCAGACATGGCCTCAAAGCGTCCGACCTGGCCGCGGTCGGAATCACGAACCAACGCGAGACCACTATCGTCTGGGATCGGCACACCGGCCATCCGTACTACAACGCCGTTGTGTGGCAGGACACCCGCACCGACCGTATCGCGGCCGCGCTCGATCGCGACGGACGAGGCGAGATTATCCGGCGCAAGGCTGGACTGCCGCCGGCGACGTATTTCTCCGGCGGCAAGATCGCCTGGATCCTCGACAATGTCGACGGTGTCCGCGCGGCCGCCGAACGTGGTGACGCGATATTCGGAAATACCGATACCTGGTTGCTGTGGCATCTGACCGGCGGCGCCGCCCACATCACGGACGTCACCAACGCCAGCCGGACGATGCTGATGGATCTGACCACTGTGGACTGGGACGACGAGCTACTGTCCATATTCGACATTCCGCGACAGATGCTGCCGGAAATCCGCCCGTCCTCCGACCCGAATTTCTACGGTACGACGTTGCCGAGCGGTCCGTTCGAAGGCGAGATTCCGTTGGCCGCGGCGTTGGGAGACCAGCAGGCAGCCACGGTCGGGCAGGCCTGTTTCGCCGTCGGTGAGGCGAAAAACACCTACGGCACCGGCAATTTCATGCTGCTGAACACCGGCACCGAACTCGTCCGCTCCACCTCGGGACTGCTGAGTACGGTCTGCTATCAATTCGGTACGGACGCCCCGGTGTACGCGCTGGAAGGCTCGATCGCCGTCACCGGCTCGGCCATCCAGTGGCTACGGGACCAACTCGGCATCATCAGCGGGGCCGCCCAGAGCGAAACACTGGCCGCGCAGGTACCGGACAGCGGCGGCGTCTATTTCGTACCGGCATTCTCCGGCTTGTTCGCGCCATATTGGCGATCGGACGCCCGCGGCGCGATTGTCGGTCTGTCGCGATTCAACACCAACGCGCATCTGGCCCGGGCCGCGCTGGAGGCGATCTGCTATCAGAGCAAGGATGTCGCCGATGCGATGGAGAAAGATTCCGGCGTACGACTGGATGTGTTGAAAGTGGACGGTGGGGTTACCGCCAACAACCTGTGCATGCAGCTACAGGCCGACATCATGGGCGTTCCGGTGAGCCGCCCGATGGTCGCCGAGACGACTGCGCTGGGGGCGGCCTACGCCGCGGGTTTGGCGGTCGGTTTCTGGCGCGACACCGACGAACTTCGGGAGAACTGGCGTGAAGACCGGCGGTGGACGCCGACCTGGTCCGACGAGGACCGGACGAAAGGCCTGGCCGGTTGGCACAAGGCCGTGCAGCGCACCCTCGACTGGGTCGACGTCGACTAACCGGCGGCGCCGTCCGCGACGTCGACTCCGGGGCGTCGGACCCGCCGCCCCGGCCGTTGGTGATCATGCAGAGTCGGCTCGACGGCACGACGTGTCGCGGACCATTTCTGCATGATCACCAAGGCGGTCGCGGTTGCGGTCACCGGTCAGAGGCGTCCGATCTGGTCAGTCCTTGCGGCGCCACAACGAACGGGCCGGGATCTTGTCCCGGTCGCACCGGCCGGCGAACCGCTCGGCGACCTCGCTCACCTCGGTGAGCAGATCGTGGGCCAGCGTCAGCGGCTTGAGGCCCAGGTCAAGCAGGCCCTGGTTCTCGACGAAGAGTTCGTTCTCCGCCGCCTCGTTGCGCGGGTTGTCCAGGTAGTCGATCGTCGCGCCGGTGATGTCCGAGACGAGCTTGGCCAGATCGACCACGCGGTGCGTTTCGGTCATCTGGTTGAGAATCCGCACCCGCTCGCCCCGCTCGGGCGGCGACTCGATCGCCAGCTGGATGCACTGGACGGTGTTCTGCAGGTGGATGAACGCGCGGGTCTGCCCGCCGGTGCCGTGCACGGTCAGCGGGTAGCCGATCGCGGCCTGCATGAGGAACCGGTTGAGCACGGTCCCATAGTCACCGTCGTAATCGAACCGGTTGACCAACCGAGGATCGGCGATGGTCTGGGCGGTCTGCGTGCCCCAGACGATGCCCTGGTGCAGGTCGGTGACGCGGACCTTGTCGTTCTTGTTGTAGAACGCGAAAAGCAGCTGGTCCTGGGTTTTTGTGAGGTGGTACACGCTGCCGGGGTTGGCCGGGTAGAGGATTTCCTGCTCGACCATGTCGCCGTCGTCCGCGCGCATGGCGACCTGCAGGTATCCCTCGGGGATTTTCACGCCGGCAGTGCCGTAGCCGTAAACACCCATCGTGCCAAGGTGAACAACATGGGAGTCCAAACCCAAATCCACCACCGCGGCCAGCAAATTGTGGGTGGCATTTATATTATTGTTCACCGTATACCGCTTGTGCTTAGCCGATTTCATTGAGTACGGCGCGGCCCGCTGCTCAGCGAAATGCACGATCGCTTCCGGGCGATATTCGGCTAATACGGCGACAAGGCGGTCGTATTCTTCCGCCACGTCGAGGTTGATGAAGTCAATCTTGCGGCCGGATACCTCATGCCACGCCGCAAGCCGCACTCCCATCGTCTCGATCGGAGTGAGTGAACTTGTTTCCAACTCGACATCAATACATCGCCTCGACAAATTGTCGATGATGGCGACATCGTGGCCGACGTCGGACAAGTGCAGCGCAGTCGGCCAGCCACAAAAGCCGTCACCGCCCAGAACAAGCACCCGCATCTGTCTGCTCCCGTCTCTCGTCCCCAAGCAGGGCCCCCGCGGAACTCTCCACACCCTAAGAGAAAGCCCTCGATCGCAGGAAATTACCCAACGATCCTGAACTCTCTCTGAGAGGGGCTTTACCTTCAGTCATCGGCCACGGATGGTAGTCGACCGACGACGACTGACCGCGACGTACGCTGCAGATCCGACAAGAACCGCCAAACCGACAAGGTTGAGCACCGCACCGACCCGGAAGCCGGGCGGGTCATATCGCCAGCTCAACACGCCCTTTCCGGCCGGCACCGCCACCGCTTGGACTAGACCATGCTCCTTTATCGGGAGCTTCTGCGCATCCCCTCCTCCGTTCGGAGTCCACGTGGCGCTCCATCCCGGGATTGCCGAGACCGACCTCACCACCATCGCACCATTCGCGCTGGAGACCCTTGCCGAGGTCGGGAACAATGGATCACCGGTGAGCCGCCGCACCGACGCCGAACCCAGCGATCTGCCCGGCAACGGCTGCACTGTCAACAGTGGATCGGCCGACGGATTCGTGAAAACCGAGTATGTGTCGAGGTTTCCGGCGAATTGCCAGTCGTGTGTGGACAGTGCCTGCTGCAACGCACCATCGGCCACCAAGTGCTGCCCGTTGGTGGTGACCACGGTCGGCGAGCTGACCTTCGCCGGCCCGCCGGTGGCTTGCGCTACCAGTCCGGCCGCGGCGACCGGATGGCGCAACGTGCTCTGTCCGGCCGGAAGCCACTGTGTTTTGCCGTTCGGCAGCAGCAGGCCGATACGGGCGTGGCCTGACGCAACTGGCACCGAGACCGAGCTCAGGTCGAAGGACTGTCCGAGGAACCAGGTCGTCGAACCGCCGGCGGCCACTGCCCGGGTCACCGGATGCGACTCCTCGGTGGCCGAGTTCGACAGCAGATACCTCGGCAACGTCATGAGGTAGCGCGCGTTCAGTTGGTCCAAGGTGCCATCGCCGAGCGCCTGCAGCGACACCGTGTTGTGTCCCTGCCCGGTGTCCAGGTGCGTTCCGGTCACGCTGGCGTAGTGCCCGTCCACGATCGCGCTGTAACCCTGCATCGTGTACGTATTACGCAGAATGTTCAGATCGGTGATGCCAACACCGCCCATGTCGTACGAGGCAACGCCATTGGGCCCATAGACCAGGAACCGCGCATCCCGTCCGATCGAGGACGCCGAGACACGAAGCGGCGCTTCATGAGCCGACCCGTCGGCCGCACTCAGAATCGCGTCGTGCGGGCCGGCCGGGCGGGTGTCGACGTAGACCACGACAGTCGACATGGTCAGACCCAGGTCGGCTACGAGTATGCCGGTGAGCAAGCCGGCTCGTAGCCGACCGCGTAGTCGCACCCCGACCAGCAGAACCGCGGCCGTGAGCACGGCAATGGCGAGATAGGCGCCGTACATCGGCAGCATCCGCGCGACCTGGTTCCCGGCGCGCGGCACGCCCAGAAGTGGCGCCAGTACGCCCGGCGCGGCCATGCCCAGGACGCAGAAGAACGTCGCCACGCCGATCGGAATCAAGCCCAGCGCGGTGACCTTCTTGGGGCTGGCCAGCCACCGCTCGACCCAGTAGCCGAACAGCACCGCGATCGCGACGTCGGTGACCATCACGTTGCGGCTTTGCAGGCGTTGGCTGCCGAACAGCGGTAGGTGGTACAGCACCGGACCGAGCGGCGTATGCCCGCCCAGCGCCAGAATCAGGCCGACGCCGGCGATGATGTGCCAAATCACGAACTCCGGCGTGCCCTTGCCGCGGCGCAGCGTGCCCAACAACGCGATCGCGCCGACCAGAGGGAACAGCCCTACGTAATAGGCGATTTCGGGCAGGTTGTAGCCGGAGAAGAAGCCGGGCAGCTGGAACGAACCAGACCCGCCGAGCAGCACCGGAACAGTCAGCAGAGATAGCCACGGAATGTGCAGCGAACCGGAACTGAACAAGTCGTACGTGGCCTCGGCCCGCTGCGAACCAGAGACGGCGTGCAAGCCGGGCAGCCACTGGACCGCGCTGAGGAAGATCGCCAACAGCAGGCCGCCGACCGCCGAACCGAGGTAATGCCAGCGCAACTGTCCACTTCGGACAAGTAGCCACAGCGCGTACAACCCGAGTACCACGGCGGCGTCATCGATCGCCCGCGGCTCACCAGCGAGCACGCACATCGCGCCGAAAATGCCCAGCAGCGTGGCCCAAACAACGCGGCGCCGTGGGCTGAGCGGGCCGGAGAGTTTGGACAGCGCGAGCATCGCCCACGGCACCCAACTGACCCCGGCGACCAGACCGAAATGCTCGACCTGGATGGCGAACGAGCCGCTCATCGCGAACGTCACCGCGCCGAGCCAGGCGCCGAGCGGACGAATGTTCTTGTGGCGCAGGAATACGTACAGCCCGACGCCGGCGGTGACGTAACAGACGACCTCGTTCGCGGCCCAGGCCGCCGTATCCGGCAATATCGCGAACAGCCAGGTGAATGGATAGGCGGCGCCCGCGTTCCAGCCGGCCAGCAGTGGCGCGCCGCTCCAGATGTACGGATTGAGCAGCGGTAGGTGCCCGGCGCTCAGTTGCCGGCCAACCAGGACGCGCAGTGGATAGTTCTGGTCGCCGTCGTCGCGCTGCATGATCGGGTGGCCGAGCGCGGCCGGCACGACAAAGGTGATCAGCGGGATGAGGATCAGCAGCGCGACCGCGACCCGGTCCGGGGTCAACCGACGCCGAACCGACGTCTCGGGTTCGGTCGTCACGCTGAGCAATGAAGCGCCATCCACGAGGGGTCACCATACGGGCCGTTGCTAGGGGCCGTGGCAGATGTTGGCCCGGTGTGGCCTCCTCCGCACTTGTTCCAGGCTTTGCGTGGAGTTTATGGACCGTACGCTGACGGTCGTGACAAATGGCCAAGACGGGTCGATTCCCTTTGCCGAGTTCGAATCGGCGGCACAGTGGGAGCGATGGCTCGAGGAACACCAGGACTCCCGCGACGGCGTCTGGCTGACCTTGGCCAAGACCGGTCACGGACCGGTTCCACTCACTCACGCTGAGGCATTGGACGTCGCGTTGTGCTTCGGCTGGATCGACGCGCAACGCCGCTCCCGCGACGAACGGTCGTGGCAGGTGCGGTTCACGCCGCGCCGGGCCCGCAGCATCTGGTCGCAGGTCAATCGCAAGCGGGCGACCGAACTGGCCGAGGCTGGCCGGATGCGGTCAGCCGGGCTGGCCGAGATCGAGCGGGCCAAACAGGACGGTCGGTGGGAACGGGCCTACGCCCCATCCAGTACCGCGACCGTGCCGCCGGATCTGGCGGCCGCGTTGGACGAGTCGCCGGCGGCCAAGGCGTTCTTCGCCACATTGGACAGCCGCAACCGGTACTCCGTACTACATCGGATTGGGCAAGCCAAGAAGCCCGAAACGCGAGCCCGCCGGATCGAGAAGTTCGTGGCCATGCTCGCGGCCGGCGAGAAACTCCATCCGTAGCTGGCGTCATTACGGCGGCTCACCCGCGAGCCAACTCACTGCAGCGACCGTGACAATCCCCCGTGCCGATTCGGCCGTCCCGCGAGGCAACTCACGGCAGCGATCGTGGCACCAGGGCGAATTCGGCGCCCCGCGACGCACCCCACTGCAGCGACCGTGACACCAGAGCAAATTCGCCGCCCCGCGACGCACCCCACTGCAGCGACCGCGACACCAGAGCAAATTCGCCGCCCCGCGACGCACCCCACT
>JBEDUI010000275.1:0-37800 GCA_040414495.1 Mycobacteriales bacterium | reverse complement strand
AGGGGTGCTGCTGCGCGTGGTCAAGTACGTCGACGGCGAGGTGGCCGAGATCAGCGAATTCACGTCCGACGAGCCGCTCGACGACACGCTAGTCGCCCCGCTGCGGTAGGCCGCTGTGCGACACCAGATCTGTGATTGCGTGGTGGGCTGCCGGACTCAATGTCGTGATCGATGGGTTGTTGCGCTACGGCGACTGGAGTTTGCGGCAAGAATGCTTTGCGTAGCTCCCGATGGATCGAACATTCACGATTACTGTCTCGTGCTCAGTTGACGAACTACGCCGACGTGAGGAAGCTCGGCCAGATGCCCGACCGGTAGCATGGGCGGAGCGACAGCCGCTGACATAAACGATGGCCCCGACCCTATTGCGCTGGTCGATACAACGGACCGTAGAACTGACGCCGACACCCGTGCAGTCCTTGCCGCGTTGGACGGCGCGGGTCTTCTGTAGCAAAGCACTCCGGGTCCAAATATCGGCGGTGAATCACGCGCCAAATCCTTACCGGGCATTTCCTGGTGATTGCCGCCGGGTACTGTGCGGTCTGGCTATCCTCTCCGAAGTGACGTTAATCGAATGGCCAGTCCGTACCGAGCGCCTGTCACTACGTGCCTACACACCAGACGATATAGACGCCTTGTGGACCTTCGAGCAGCTCCCGCAAGTTCAGCAGTGGCTTGGCTGGGCGCCACTCTCACGTGACAAGCTCCGCGATGCCATGGACGCCAAGTCGAGCAACAACACTCATGTCATGGTGCTTCTCAACTCGACCATCATCGGCCACATCATGATCATGCCGCGCGATAGCTGGGCGCAGATGGACGTTCTGGACCGCGCCAAAGGTCTCGAGGCAGAACTCGGTTGGATGTTCAACCCAGCACACGGCGGCAAGGGCTATGCCACCGAAGCGGTCGGCGCTGCAATCGGTCTCTGCTTTGACACACTCAAGGTACGGCGCATCCACGCGGGATGCTTCGCCGACAACACCGCATCCTGGCGTCTCATGGAACGCCTAGGGTTGCGCCGCGAAGGACACGGCCGTGCGACTTCGCTACATCGCGAGGGCACCTGGCACGACAGTCTCACTTACGCACTACTCCGTGAAGAATGGCCGCAGCCCTTGGCTGATGGCAGGACTCCGCCCGCCCAAGCATCTGCGCCATGAGCAAACCGACCAGGCGTATTCGATTGTCATCGACGGGCAATCCGCTGCCAGGGCATCCTCGAACCGCAGCAACGACGTGGTCGCGGAGTTGCGGATTGAGACTCGCAGTAACCAACTAGCCCTCACAGGTTGGCGTGGCGTCGGCCCACGCGCGTCGGTTTGAGTCGGCCGCGCTTGACGGTGTGTCGTCAGAATTCTCGCGGCTATGACACGAACGGCAACCGTACGATGATCGATATGTCATTGCTGCTTCCCACTCGGGCGCCGTGCCCGTACTGCGAGAATTTTGCGGGCCGACATTCCTGGCACGGTCCGCCGGCCGTGGTGTTCGAGGATGACCTGACCTGCGTGTTGCTCGCTCCGGCGTCGTTGGGCGGCATGGACGGCCACGCACTTGTGATCACTCGCCGACACGTCGAGACCATCTTCGATCTGACCACCGAGGAAGCCGCCGCGTTAGGCCCGATGGTCGTTCGAACCGCACATGTAATACGTAGCGTCTTGAATCCCGATGGGATTCTGGTGGAACAGCGAAACGGCGTGGCTGCTGATCAAACAGTTCCACATCTGCACGTTCACGTGATCCCACGTAAAGATGGTGTTCATTATCCGCCGGAGCAGTGGGTCGACGTCACACCAGTCGATCAACGTGCTCGGTTGGCGCAGAAGCTACGTGCACGGTGGCCCAACCCTCTGGTTGATACACAGTTGCCGCTCTGACCATTCTCGCCCGGCGTTCCCTTGTATAGGCCTGCTTCTCGGCGCGCTCGGGTTGCGTCAAGGATGGCGCGTGCGCCATCGCGTAGCGACGCCGAAGGCAGCCTGGACGCGGGCCTGTTGCGTTGACTTAATTACGGCCGAGAGAAGGATCTGGGTCCGCGAAAACGCGCTATGACGCTTTCTGCCCACTGTTGCAGCAGCTCGGTGACCTGGTCCGGTGATAGCCCATCGGTTTCTACGACCGTGGGAACCATGTGGCGGAGAGCCGTCGCGTCATCCAGCGCATCGCGGATCCGCTCAGATGCCCAACCTCGTTGCTGAAGGCACCGCACACGCTCGTCGTCACTGCAGTCAAGGAGAATCCAAGAACGCGGATGAGCGAATCCTGATGGAATTGCAGCATCGACTTCGTACGGCGTTAAAGGGCTTGAAAATACGACCGGTACACCAGATCGGAGCATCAGGCCGACATTCACCATCCACAGCCGGTTGTATCCCGGCCAGAGGTCGGCCGCATCATCACTGACCATCTTGAGCCCGAGAATGCAGCCGTCGTCGAGAAGTTCGTCCATATCAACGGCGACGAATCCCGTGCTCGCTCGCGCGAGTCGCGGCGCCACACCGCTTTTACCCGCACCTGGCGCGCCAGCGATCAACATAAGGGGGACGCGACACTGATCCATGGTGCGAGGGTTCCACGGCTAGCGATTGAACGCCCCCGAATATCGGTGGCAAACCGGCACGGGCTTGGCCGGCGCGGCAGTCAGGCGCCGGAAACAGCATCGATGCGACGACCCGGCGCCGCGGATTGACAATCCATAGTGGACAAACGGTGTTTACCGGTCCGCCCACGCCCTTCGGTCCACAGGACCGGGTCATCGGATCGCGTTACTTCGCAGCTTGCGCGGTGGCTGCGGGCGTCGGTTGCTTGCTGGAGGCTTGCCGATTATCAGATGATGACGCGTGGGGTATCTGCTATCACCGTGCGATGACCGCTCATGACCCCCGTGATCTATGGCGCGTTCAGCTGAAGCTGGAGTGCAAAGCGTTCGACGATGTCGGTCTGTTGGTGACAGTGCCGTGCGCCGACCCCGATCCCCTCGCCACCGGCCACGTGGTCCGATATTGCGACGGCTCAACCGAGGTCGCCTTCACCGCAACCGCACCCGAGTGGTTCGTACAACAAATCAGCCGACACAACATCGATGAAATAGTCAATCAACCGGCCGTGCCGGTGGAGCAACTCCAGGCCGACGGCCGGAGCATTGAGCTAGCTCATTTCCATACCTACTGCTTCGGCGACGAGGTCACCGCCGCCGAGCACCCGGCGATCACCCGCGACAGCGCGGAGGCGTATTCGATTGCCATCGACGGGCAATCCGTTGCCAGGGCATCCTCGAGCCGCAGCAACGACGAGGCCGCCGAACTGTGGATTGAGACCGACCCGGCCCACCGACGCCGCGGATATGCGACCAGCCTCGCCCGAGCGTGGGCAACCGGCGTTCGCCACGCAGGAAAGACCGCGTTCTACAGCCATCTCCATGACAACGCGGCTTCTGCTGCCCTCGCAAGACATCTCCGGGTCTCACCGCTATTCGAGATCATCGCAATCACCCTCAACTGATTACGGCCGCGAGACTGCCGACACCCACCCACTGCTCCCAGAACGATCATGCTCCTCCTGACCGGATGGGATCCTTCACCGGGCTGTGGCTACTGGCGCGTTGCCTTCCACACCTCAACGCTCGGCCATCTGGATGCCCATTCGGTTGGGACGTACTCGTAGTCAGAGCGTGCGTCTGCCGGGACAACAAACTCAGTGAGTTCATCGACTACAAAACCGGATTCACGAAGCAGCTTGATCATCGGCCCCGTTGGAAGCTGAAAATGCGTCCCACCGTCTGACCGGTCGATACGGGCGACGTCGGCGTAGGGCCGGCTTAGTAGATCGCCCGCAATCTCAGCACCGGGGGCCATACATAGCTCGAGCAACGTCGAGTTACGCAGGAAGATCAACTGTCCACCGGTTCGGAGCAGCCGGGCAGCTTCTGGAATCCACAGTGCCGGGTCACACCAGCTACTCGCGCCGTACTCACTGATCGCAATATCGAAGCTACCGTCGGGCAACGGGACCTTTTCCGCATTGCCGTGGATCAGCGGGAACGTGAGCCCGTACTCGTGTTGAAGCGCTGCAGCTGTCGCGAGCTGCTGGGCAGAGTTATCGATGCCGACAGGTCGCCCGCCAGCACGCATGACCCAAGCGCCGATGTAGGCGGTTCCGCAGCCAAGGTCGATCACGTCCTTTCCGTCTACGTCCGGAAGCACGTGCAGGTCTGTTTCCGGGGTCGCCCAGGTCCCCCAGTGTGGTTCGGCGGCCCATTGCTGCGCCGCGCGGCTTCCAAACCAGTCGCTGTACCGGTCATCCCAGATGGCGCGGTTCTGAGCTGCGTGGGCTGGGAGCGTCTCCTTCTCGGGCATGGTCCGGACGTTAAATGTTCAGGTTCGCGCGGTGCAACGGAATACCGCGACTCGCCGATCCGGGCATGACGACTCGACTGTCTGTTGGGTTCCATGACGAACTCGGCCATGACCACGAATCGGTATCGCGTTCGCAAGCGGATAGCGTCCGGTCATGAGCATGCAGCCGATGCTGGAGCATCCGACCGGCGACGACTACGAATTGATCGAGCTCGCCCGGGCCACGATTGACGCCAATCATGACGACGACGAACCATGAGGCGGCGCCCACACCATGGGTGCGGCTGTCCGAGACTCAACCGGCCGTATGCACGCGCTGGGGTCAATCTCTATCACTTCACCGGAGGGCCTTGCGCCGAGTTGGTCGCCCTGGCCACGGCCAGAGCCAACGGTGCACGCGAGATCACTACCATCGTCGCCGTCGGCCATCAAGGCGCGGGCGTGGTCGGTCCCTGCGGTCGAGACCGACAGATCCTATTCGACTACCACCCCGGCATCCGTGTCTTAATTCCTACTGGCGAAGGCGTCCGCGTAGCCAAAATCGAGACACTGATGCCGTACAACGCCGCCTGGACCATCGACGGCGGCACCCAGCAATACGACCCCGACCGCTTCAACCGCAATAACTGACCTCGGTTAACGCGGTCGTCGAGATCCCCGCATAACGCGATACCCGGCACGTCACGCGACCCGTTTGACGATCCGCAGGAAGGGCGCTTTGGCAGCCCGGTCGACCGGGTTAACGAACGAGCCTCAGTTCGCCTGAGGGAGCCGTGTCAAAACATGGCCGGAGTTGCCGGACGGGTCCGTCGAGTGCCAGGCGGGATTTCCCAAGCCATCGATAGCAACGATCCCTTGCGCACCTCGACGTTGTGCAGTTGCGGCGAAAGCGGCGACGTCGTCGACTAAGAAATACAACCGCATGGTTCCCGCCGGTCCTTCTGATGGATCATGCGCGCAGACGTTGGGCATGGCCACTAGCTGGCCGGGTTGCTCGTAGTCGATCAGCAGGCCGAGCGCGTCGTGGTAATAGGCACGTAGCGGTGCGATGTCCTCGGCATACATCGTCACGCACAGGAATTCGGGTGTTTCCGAGCCACTGTCGTCGGCCACGCTGGGGATGCTACGCCTCGCCCCTGGTCACCCGCCTTATCTCGTAAAAAGCGTCGTGGTGAATGTGTCGGATATCGATGGTGCGGTGGATTTCTGGAGCACTGTTCTCCATCTCAAGTCCGACCCTGAGATCTACCTCCATACCTGCGAACGCCCGAAAACGCCGGGCTAGGTTGATCGCCATGGAGACGGTGCTCGTGCGGAAGATGAAACGCCCCACCGGCAGCGGGCTGTGGGGTGCGTACGTTCTTGGTAGTGACCAGCACGGGCAATGGCTCTACTCGCCCGTAGGGTGCCTGTACCGCGGTGAGCGCGACGGTGCCGTCGGGTACTGCCACGTGGGCGAACCCGACCTCACCCGACCCGGTTTGGCGGTTACTACGTTAATTCCGCCCTGTGGCTGGTGGATTGCCTCGTGGGCGCGGCCCCTGGGGAGCAATCGCATCAGCGTGGACATCTGCACTCCACCCGTCCGTCGCGCCGGCGAGTGGTCCTACATCGATCTCGAGCTCGACCTGGTCAGCGACCAGCCCGCGCAGGTCGAGATCTGGGACGAGGACGAATTCGTAGAAGCATGCGCGTTCGGCCTGATTCCTCCGGCCGAGAAGGCCGCTGCACTCGAGGCGACCGCCACCATAGAGAGATTAATCCGCCAGCAGCGAGAACCCTTCGGGCAAGCCGGATGGCAAAAGCTCGACAACGCGATCGACATGAACCTCGATCCGCTCACGGAACTGCCTAGCGAGCGATAAGTGTCACGAGCCTTGACGTCCTCGTTAGCGACTGCGGCTTGATGATCGAACGCCGCCATTTCGGCGCCCTACCGCGCCATCCCGATCCGACATGGGTCGGCGAGATCGGCGCGGTTGTTTCTACGTCCCTGCTGTATTTCACATCGACGATGCCGCTCTGCTCCGAGCACTCGACGGTGACCGGGTACGTCGTCTCATCGAAGCATGACAATTCCGTAGCGGTTTTCACGACCGTCATCCGCAACGCACCAACCAGCGGAAGTGGCGTACCTTCCGAACTTTGACACATGTTTGGCGCGCGATCGTGGTCGCGCATCGCACTGGACAGTTTTCCGATCGGCTGGACATGTTCGGTTAACCCCCACAAGGTTCTATTGATCGATACAACGCCTTCTGTGAAGGCGGTTGTCGATATATCTACAGCGAGATTCGGCTGCTGGGGTCCGGAACCGAGTCCTCGATACACTCCGCCTCTACCCGCCGCCTGGCACCGTAGAAGCCTTAGGAGATCCTCCTTCTTCACGCCGAGCGCATCCATGTGGCAGGATGCGTTCATGCAACTCGGCCACTGAGGCACGCGCTGACGCGAAGATCACTGATCTGTCATCGCGTGCCGCCACGAATGCGCGGCACGCTCCTCCGTTCTCCATGAGGAGTTGGTTTTGCCGTGAACTCAGAACCGGTCGGCTTCGATCGTGACGCATTGATGTCGGCACTTTGTACCTGGGATCTGTCGGTCGGGGCGCTCACCTATCTGCCGGTGGGCGCCGGAAGTCACCACTACTTTGCGCTCGATTCTGACGGACGACGCTGGTTCGTCACAGTGGACGAGCTCATCACGAAACTGTTTGCCATGTCGGGCCCGACCTTTGCGCCCTGGTTAAAGGTCGACCTGGACGCCGCTTTTGATGCGCTCAACCGCGCCTTCGGTACCGCGGTCGCACTCCGTCAGGCGGGGCTGGAGTTCGTTCACGGCCCAATCGCCCGGCCCGACGGCGAAGTGCTGATGCGCCTTGGCGACTACGCGGTGTCGGTCTTCCCATTCATCGACGGAATTACGGAGGCGCCAGGTGATGGGCGACGTCATCGCCTGCTCGAAGCGATCGGCAGACTGCACGCCGCGACCGACAGCGTCCCAGCGGAACTGCCGCAGCACGACTCTTTGACTGTGCCACTCAAGCCACGCTTCCTCGACACGCTCGAAGACCTGCGGTCACCGTGGACTACCGGTCCGTACGGCGAGCCCGCACGGCTCCTCCTGCAGCGGAGGGCTGATGCGATCCGGGACCTGTTCCGTCGCTGCGATCAGCTCGCCGATGCAGTTCGGGCAGCCGGCAAGCCGTGGGTGATCACGCACGGCCAGATGCACGCGGCCAACATCGTTCACACAAGAGACGACACGCTGCTCCTGGTCGATTGGGATTGCGTAGCCCTCGCTCCGCGCGAACGGGACTTGGGAACCTGGGACAACGACCTCGACCCGAAGACCGACGAAGATTGGGCCGCGTACACCTCAGCTGGTCAACCCCGGGACCTGGACCCCACGGCCATTGAGCTCTACCGGCACCTCGGACTTCTTTGGGCCATCTGCGCGGACACGGCAATCTTCCGGTCTCCGCATGCCGACAACGCGGACACCCGCCACGAGTGGAACAATCTCAAAATCGCACTGTCCACCGTAGACGCGTGGCCATCATGAGCAATGGCATTGCAGCCATCCCGATCGACACCGTCCGCTGAGCGATCCGCTTCCGTACGGTTGATCCGTCCAATAGGGCTCAGCCTCTCGCAACGGCGGGCGTTGCGAAGTCGACGCTAGAAGCGGACATTAAGTCCCGTCAATCGTCCCGTTCGATGCGGAAGCGATACACGCCCAACAATCGTCCGGCGAACGATCCCCTTGTGAGGTCGTTCCGACGTTGTCGGTCTCCCAACCGTGACGGCGACGCAACAGGTTCCCCGACCGTGCGGGCTGTGCGCGACGGGCTCTTACGATGACGAAAATGAGTTGAACTCCCCCTTTGGTCGCGGAATGCTCTGCGCTGTGCGGGGTCGGGGCCTGCCAACCGGCAAGGTCGGTGGGTTCGCCATCGATGCCTGTGCACACACGGCAAAAGCTGTTTGTGCAGTCAGGCTCATCGAAGGAGTTCCCATGGCACGTATGCCAACCGAATCGCATCTGGAGTGGGTGGCGAATGCCGTCGGCACGAGCGCCCAAATCCGCACCATCGAGGGATTGCACGATGGGTCCAGTCCATGGCGGCTGGTCGTCAACGCCGGAACGGCCACACACGAGGTAATCCTGCGTGTGGCCGGATGGATCCCGCCGCATGCGATCGTTACCGGCGCGGTGGCCCTGCGCATCGCCGAGGATCACGGGCTAGCGGCCCCTCGGCTGATCGCTGCTGATCTTGACGGACACGCCACCGGACGACCCGCGGCGGTGGAGACAGCCTTGCCCGGTGGCGGGCTACCCAGGACCGTGTCGAATCGCCTCCTGCAATCCGCGGGCGCCATGATCGCAAGAGTGCACGCGGTGCGCCTGGCCCCGACGCCGGAATTGCCGCTTCGCGTGCGCCCCGTCGACGGCGACGACTACGCGATGGAACGACGCTGGGCCAATCTGTACCGGGCCTGCGAACCCGACCAGAAGCCCGCGGTCGTACGAGCCCTCTCACAGCTCACTGAATGGCCGATCGAGCATTCCGAACGGGCCATCCAAGGCACCGTCTCCTCACCGTTGATGCAAATGGCTGAGGATCGCATCCTGGCCATGGACCGGCCCCCGGGCCCGACGGTGTTGGTGCACGGCGATCTGCACGGCGGAAACATGCTCTGGGACCAGGACAGCTGCGTTGCGCTTATCGACTGGAAATCAGCTGGTGTCGGTGATCCCGGGCTCGATCTGGGCCGCCTGCGCATGAACATGGCCATCCGACACGGGCACGATGCGGCCCAGCAGGTGCTGCGTGGGTGGGAAGCCGAAACCGGTCGCCCGGCAGCCAACCTGGCCTATTGGGATGCCGTGTCGGCGCTCAACACGCCCACGGTGCTGTGGCCCGGGATACCAGCCCTCGACGATGAGGGCAGAGAACTGGATCCGTCCGAGCCGACCGAACGGCGAAATCACTTCCTCCGTACGGCACTGGACCAACTCGAACGATCGAACCGCATCCCGCGCCACTCCCGGTACGCGTAACCCGGACCGATACTGCAGCCGATGCTCCGAACTTCACCGCCCGGAAGCGATCCCTAGGAGGACACGGCAACCCAGAACTATGAGGGCGCGACTCCCCTAGCCGCGTACATGCTCACTTGACAACCCGTAAGTGCGCAGCTGTCGGCGTCTGGACTGTCGATGGTGCTGCGGTCCTGCGGTTGGAGTTCAGTGGCCGAACGTCACTGGCCATGACCCATCGGGCCTGGTCTTCTGAGTCGGAAAAGGCAGGCAGCACAAAGAGCCATTCGCCATCATCACGTTGTTCTCGATCTTCAACCGACGCGGGAACCCACAAAGCGTCGCCGTACGGGTCTCTGCCGGCCAGGAACGAAACCTGTTCAGTACCCATACCAGAAGACGTTAGCACACATGTTCGAACGACATGGCGTCGACCGCGCCCCGACGAATCGTCGGGGAACGGTCGGCTTTGCGAACGGTCAAGATCCGTTGCACGCCGGCATGCCACGGCTCGCGAGCGCCGGACGCACAAGATCACCGCGTCTGCGGCAATCGCGGAGTTGGAACGCGCCCATGCGTTCTGGCGGGACGTATTGGAGGCAGTTCCCGCGCACTCGCTATGGGAGCTGATGGGTCCGGTCACAGGACCGTACGGAGAAACCGATAAGGCGTCGCTGATCTTCCATCAGCTCGACGAGCTCCCCCGCGCACAAGTTCCGGTGGCGGACGCCAATGAGATTCCACGACAACTCAGGGCTGGCCCGTCGCACGGATTACCAGCACCGCTTGGCTTTCCATCAGAGGACCTCAAATCGCGCGCAGCGCTACTGGGCCACGCTCAGCGTGGGCAGCCCCGCACATCCGGCCGCTGCATAGTCAGGCATCGGGGGTGCCGTCGAGATATTCGGCGGCGACACGTTTGGGTACGACCATGCGCCAGGCGTCGATCACCAACTCGCGTAGCTGCTCCTGGTCGATGGCATCGAGCCGGACCTGCACCCAGTTGTAGCGTTCGTCCGAGCGGTCCGGCATCAGGAACGTCTCGGGCTCGGAGGCGACCAGCGCGGCCCGTTCCTCTTTGGGGAAGGCAAATCCGAGCAGCGTCTCGTCCCGCGACAGGGCCAGGTAGACGATCCGGCCGACCCGGAACTTGACCCGGTCGCGGACCAGCGCCTCCTCGGTCCGGGGCAGCACGCTGGCGATCCGGCGTACATCCTCGGCGGTGACCACGGCGCCCTCCCTCCCGTGCCGATTGTGCCGCCTGGCCGGCAGAATGTGCGGCCCGGCAGGAACTTATTGGATCGGGCCCAGATAGACCCACTGCTTGTTCTCGCGGACGAAGCGGCTGTTCTCGTGTAATGCGCCGTCCCGGTGATGGGCCCGGAATTCGACTGTCCCAGTCGGCTCGAGGAGCCCCCCGCCGGTGCGGTCAAGGATTTCCAGCCACGTCCAACGCACCTGCGGATCGAGTTCGAGTTGTGCCGGGCGGGCGCGGGAATGCCACGTGCGTAAGAGATATTCGGCATCGCCGACGGCGAACGCGCTGAAGCGCGACCGCATCAACGCCTCAGCGGTGGGCGCGCTGGCGCCACGGTGGAATCGGCCGCAGCACGAGCCGTACGTCTCACCAGTTCCGCACGGACAGCGTGCGTCGTCGGCTGTGGTCATGCACCGATTGTGCACCTCAGCGCGAAGCCCGGCCGGCACCGGCCCACCACGGGCTCGGTTGACCCTGGCCGGTCCGGCGATCCATCCTTTGTAGACTCCCCAGACCGGAGGATCGGTTTAGGCGCTCACAGCGCACAACCGGGTTAATGACGCGGGACCGCTTCCCGCACGAAACCAGAAGGATTTGCACGCCCTGAAACGAATTATCGACAACTAAACCAAGCGGCCAAGCAGCACAGTTAAATGACTGACGCAGAAATGAAGGACCGATCTGCCGCAGCTCCCCTCCACGTTTGAGCGAATTCAGCCGAAATATCTGTCAATCAGCGCGCAGAGTTTCAGTCGTGCGCCGCGATCTCGGCTCATTCCCCCTTCGTCGTCGGCCAACCCATCGGCACGAGGATTTAAGTCCACCGGACTCGACACGCGCCGACATTTAATACATCGAGTGTCCACACGCTACCCCGAATGCTTTCCAATTTCGACCGTTGACAGTTGCAGCCCATCTATTTAACATCGCCATCTAGCTGAGAAAACGATTACTCGCCGTGCGTACTCGAGGGAGTAGATGCAATGGCTCATGATGGGGTTCTTAGCAATAGGTTTACCCGGCGGACGTTGCTGAAACGCACCGGTTTGGTTGGGGCGAGCTTGGCCGGCGCGACCGGATTCGGCGCAACTCTGGTCGGCTGCGGGTCGTCGAACAGTGGCGGCTCCTCAGGTGTCAAGACGATCACGCTGGCCATTTCCGGAACCAACGCGGTAACGAAGAAGAACTGGAACGCAACCTTCGCCGAGTTCAACAAGGCAAATCCGAAGATCAAGATCCAAGGACTGTTCGTCAACGCCAACGGTTGGGTCGATTTCTTCAGCGCCCTGCAGACACAGCTCGCCGGCGGCACCGCTGTTGACGCGATCTACATCCCCACCGAAGGAATGCAGCTATTCGCCAAACGTGGGCTGATCAATCCCTTGGACGACTACGTCGCCAAGGACAAGGCCTACATCGATGCGCTGTACCAGGACATCAATCAGAGCATGTTGAAGGGATTCAAAGCGCACAGCAATCCCGACGGGAAGACCTATTACGTGCCGTACGCGTACAACACAACCTGTATCGCGTACAACAAGAAAACGTTTGCCAGCCGGAAGGTCGATCCCCCGCCACCCGATTGGACCTGGGACGATTTCAAGACCGTCTGCCAGTCGGTGAGCAACAAGGCCAAGCGGCAGTATGGATTCCTCATCAGTGCCGACGTCTGGGGTGGCTTCGAGCCCTGGTTGACGACGAACGGCGCCAAGCTCCTGAACGATTCCTGGACAAAGTCGGCGATCAAAAGCTCTGAAACAGTCGAGGCGTTCACGTATTGCCGCGGTCTCGTCGCGGACGGGCTGGCGCCGGCTCCATCCACCACCGCCAACGGCCTGCAGCTGCTGGCCAGCGGCAGCGTGGCGATGGTACTGGTCGGCGCAATCGCCGAATCAACGCTTGCGCAATACGGAATGCACACCAGCGACCTACAGATCGTCCCATGGCCGAAAAAGAAACAGCAGGGTGCGTCCATCGGGGTCGGCTCGATCGCGATGCTCCAATCCAGCAAGGAAAAGGACGCCGTCTGGACGTTCATCAAGTACGTCACCGCACCGGAGCAGCAGAAAGCCGGCCGCGGTGGGACGATCACCGATGGACAGTTGCCGATCCGCGACTCGGCCAGCAAGAGCCCGGAACTGCTCAAACAGATGCCGGATGGCGCCGAATACTTCTGGAAGATGCTGCCATACGCCCAATTCGTTCCGGGCACGGCCAATGCCACGGCGATGGAAGGCGCGATGATTCAAACCTGGTCGGACATGCTGACTGGATCGATCTCGCCGAACGCTGCCGCTAAGCAGATGGAATCGCAAATCAAAAAGAACATATGATGAGATATCCATCAGGGCGTACCGACGGCCGAAACGCTGGAGGTGGCCGATGACATTATCCAAGACCCGCGCCGCCAGAGCCAGGCAGACACCGTTGCGGGGAAAGGTCAAGCCAGGCCTCTCCACCCGCCTCGCCGGGCTGGTGCCATACCTGTTCATCAGCCCCGCCTATTTGCTGTTCACCGTATTCATCCTGCTACCGCTCCTGGCAACGGTGGCCATATCGTTCCTGAACTGGCCGCTATTGGGGACGCCGCACGCGACCGGCCTGAAGAACTACGTCGATTTGGTGCACGACTCCGTGGCGCTCAAAGCGCTACGAAACACGTTCCTGTTCACGATCCTGACCGCCGCCGCGCATCTCATCATCGCGTTGGCTCTGGCTATGGGCGTCCGGGCGAGCCGGTCCCGTATCGTGCAGTACTTCGTCCGGACGGCGTTCGTTGCGCCGTTCCTGATGTCCGGCGGAGTCGTGGCCCTGATGTGGGGCGGCCTGATGAACCACGACTTCGGCCCGATCGCCTATTACCTGGAAAAGCTCGGGTTCAATCCACCCGACTTTCTCAACTCCAAGGTCTGGGTGATCCCGAGTCTGGTCGTCGTCGACCTCTGGCAGACCATCGGCATCACGTTCATCTTCATGCTGGTGGGTCTGCAATCAATTCCCGCCGTTCTGTACGAGGCAGCCCGGGTTGATGGCGCAAGTGCCTGGAACCGTTTCGTACACGTCACCCTTCCGATGCTCTCTCCGACAGCGCTCTTCGCGATCGTCATCAGTTTTATCGGCGCCTTCCAGACCTTCACCTGGATGGAGATCCTCACCAATGGAGGACCCGGGAATTCCAGTCTGTCGATGGTTCAGTACGTCTATCGTTCGGCATTCCAGAATTTCCAGCTCGGATACGGCTCGACGATAGGCGTAATGACGCTCGTTGTGCTGCTGCTCTTCACTCTTGTTCAATTCGGGATCAGTCGCTGGTGGGTTCATTATGAACGCATGTGATGCGGAGGTGGGTCCGTGAGACACCCCGGACGCCTGACCGGCCAGATCGTGCTCAACGTCGTACTCGTCCTGGGTGGGATCGCAATGGTGTTGCCCATCCTCTACACGGTCATCACCTCGCTGGAGCCGGCCAGCCAGCAGTTCAAGCTCCCTCCACAATGGATCCCGCGACACCTGACACTGCAGAGCTACCGCCTGATTTTCAGGATGATTCCGTTCACTCAGGAAATCCTCAACAGCGTCCTGATCACGGTCGTGGTGGTCGTGGGATCGACGATCGTCGCCGTGCTGGCAGCATACGCATTCGCCAGACTCCATTTCCGCGGATCGCGCCCCTTGTTCCTCATCATGCTCGTAGCACTGATGGTGCCGACTCAGATTTCAGCGATCCCCGAGTTCCTCATCATGAAGCACCTGCATCTCATCAACACGCGGCCGGCACTCATCATCCCCGCCTTGATCCAGGTTTTTGCCATCTTTCTGTTACGACAGCATTTTCGTACCATCCCGCGCGATTTGGAGGACGCGGCGCGGATCGACGGTGCCGGACACCGTTTGATCATCCGGCACGTAATCCTGCCGTTGTCCTGGCCGGCCATCACGGCGGTATCCATCGTCACCGGACAGTTCATCTGGAACGATTTCTTCTGGCCGAAGCTGTTCCTGACCTCGCAGTCGAAGATGGTGGCGCCGCTGGCTCTGGTGTCATTCTCCGACGCCAACGGAGGTGGCGCGCTGGGACCGGTCTTCGCCGGAGTGTCTGTCATGTTGGTTCCGATCCTGATCGGCTTCGTATTCCTGCAACGTCGACTCACCGAGGGTGTCGGGTTCGCCGGCGTCAGCCGCTGACGCCGGTTGGAATCGAGAATGGGTGACGACGCGGTGATGAAGGAAGGAAATCGGCGACCTCCCGAAACTCGCGATGACCACGCTATGGCGCGCATTGCGCCCGACCAGCCGCTTACACAACGCCGGATCCCGCGAATGGCGGATGTCGCCGAAGCCGCCAAAGTGTCTGCCGCCACGGTGTCCAGAGTCCTGAACAGCAGTCCTTCAGTGGACCCGGTGCTGGCTGACCGCGTCCGAGCCGCCAGCGCGAGACTGGGCTACCGACCCAATGCGGTGGCCCGAAATCTGCGCCGGCGTGGAACTCAATTGTGGGCGTTGATCATCGCCAACATCCACAATCCTTTTTATACCGCCCTGGCCCGCGGGGTGGAGGACGCCGCATCGAAGCTGGGTTTTTCCGTGCTGCTCTGCAATACCGACGAGGACAAGGCGCGGGAGGACCGCTATCTCGATGTAGCCGCCCAAGAACGCGTAGCCGGCGCTATTTTCGTCCCTCGCGCGAATGATTCCGACGTCTCCAGCCTGCTCGACGCCAGCATCCCTTTGGTAGTCGTCGATCGCCGACTCAACCGAGGTGGCGACTTCGTCGCGGCAGCATCCTTCGAAGGCGCCATAATGGCCACCGAGCATCTGCTGCGCGAGCAATGGCTGCGGCCGGCCTGTATCAGTAGACCGGCGGACACCCCAACCGCCGAGCAGCGGCGACTGGGCTACCAGGACGTCATGGACCGGCACGGGCTTCGATCCGTCGTCCGCCAGGTCCCCTTCCACGCGGAGGACGGCGCCGAGGTAATCAACGAGCTGTTGGCCGGTGACGATGCTCCGGATTCATTCCTGGCGATTGACTCAATGCTGGCGCTGATTGTTCTGCGCGCTCTGAAACGCCGGAAGCTACGGACGGGGCGCGATGTGGGCCTGATCAGCTTTGACGACGCCGCCTGGGCACAGGTGATCGACCCTCCCCTGTCTGTGATCGCCCAACCCGCGTACGAGATGGGCGTAGCCGCTGCGCAACTGTTGGCCCGGCGCATCCGCGACGGCTTCGACGAGCCGCAGATGTTGACCATGAGTACCACGCTGATCGTGCGCGGCAGCTCTCGCCGTTCGCACCCCTCCGACAAGTGACCCGTGTTCGCCACGAAATAACGTCGGCGAGCACGGTCCACTATGGACAACGGGTCGCTGGTCGATCTGGACGAGCGACCCTCAGTTTTGTGTTGCAAACGAAGCAAAGAACCCTCCCGTATTCGATTGATCTCAATCAGCGCACAATCGGTGCATACCGGCCGCACGAATCGCCGCCTCGCGCGAGAGGGATGATGGACGCAATGCCTTCGTAGGACGAGACGTGGGATGGCGAGGTGCTGCCGGGCCGAGATCGGCCTGTTCGGGTCGAAATGCTGCACGAGTGCGAACGCACGCACCAGGTGGCGAATCCACGGCCAGATCCACCAGCAACTCGTCCGTACCGCCGCGGATGATGAGCCGACAAAACGAACCTGTGTCCCGGATCCGCTCCACCTGCCAACCCCGCGCGCGAACGGCCATCTCAAGCTCGTCCCGCGCGCTTGGAACGTCACCGCGTTCCGGCGCGGTAAAGAAATCTAGATCGTGTGTCGGCCTATCCGTTAATCGATGAGCCAGCAGCGCCGCTCCCCCAGCCAGCAAGAATCCTGCACTCGCCGGCAAGCCAAAGAACAATCGCGAAACTTCGAGCTGAAAAACCGACAGCCCAGATTCATTTCCCGGAGACTCGGTGCCTGTCATATCCGGCTACGCCGCCGCCGCGACCCACGGACCCACAACCGGCCCCCAGGCGGCACGTACCGACCCGGGAAGAACCAGCTCATCCCACAAATCAACCAGCAACGCACCATCGACGTAACGCAGAATGTCCTCCGGTCGCCCTTCTCGTAACACCACCTCATAAACCCGCGCCCGATCCGACCGCGACGCCAGGTCAAACACCCGGCCCCGGGACTCGAGCGTATCGCCTCAGCAGCGGCGAATTGTCACTTTGCTTATCTCGTGATTACGACAACGAACACCTCTCCATTTCCGGCCGGTGCCGACGCAAGGTGCAGCGCGAAACGTCGGTGGCGCGAATGATGCTCACATTTGTCCAAGAGGCCCGTCTGCCGATAGGTTGAGGTGGTGAGCGACGCCGTCAGGGTGCGCTTAGCTGAATCTCCCAACGCTGTGATTGTTGCCCGTCTTCAGCAGGCGATGGATCGTGAGTTGGGCGCCGTGGACCGCTTTGCGGCGGTGTGGCTTGCAGATCTAAACCGCCGCCGTACCTGGCTCGCTGAGCGTGACGGGCGGGCGATCGGAGTGCTGGTGCTGGTCGACAATCTGCCCCGTCCCGGTCAGCCTCCTCAGGCGCTGGGCCCACGTCTCGCTGGTCTTCGTTGACAGTGCGGCTCGTAACGCAGGAGCGACAGGTTCGGACGTCAGGCGCTTGCGGCATCTCTTGACCCGCAGTACGACTGAGTAATGGGGAAACAGGCAGGACTCGTGCTCTACGTACTCGCGATGGTGGCAGTCATCGTCGGTGTCGACGTCCTGTTTCTCAGGCATCAATTCTGGCCTCGACTGATAGCAAACATCGGAATTGTCGCGGTATTCGCGGCGTTCTACTTCAGGTTTCTTAACTGAATGCAGACGCCACGTGCAACGGCGTACCACGCCCTCGCGTTTGTGTGCGAATCAATACCTCAATTCCCGACTTTAAGAATATTAATCATTACATGGCCAGGTCCTATATCGTGAATGGCTTCAGAACTGTCAAACTCACGACGGCCAGCTTTACCAGGGGGCGGTGCTGCTGGGACCGGTCACCAGCCCATCGAGTCGTGGAGTCTTCATGGCATTGCCCGCCTCCACGCGGAATGATCTGTAGAAGGCACGGCGACTAACGCACCGTGGCGCGGCGCGTTACGACCGAGTCATGGGAGATGCGACGGAGGTGCGTAATCGACCAGTCAGGGGGGCTCTTCACCTCGAACGGGGTCAGTATTCCGTTCGGGAAGCAGACGTTCGCGCCGATGCAGGACACTTGGGACTGGCGTGAGCGAGCAGACCAGCTCCAGCGGCGATTTCGCGAGCACGGATACGTGCTGCTGCGCGGTGTATTCGACCGACCCTCCGTGTTCAGGTTGCGCGCGGATTACTTCCAGCGGTTTGCCGCATCAATGTTCGCGCCGGGCACCGATCCGGGCGCGGGCATCTTCTCTGGTGTGGCGCCGCCAGACCTGCCGGAGTACGGAACGGCGGGGCATCCCGCGTACGAATTCGTTCGCGGTGCCGCGTTCGATCGATTCACTCACAGCCCGATACTGTGCGACATCGCGGCGACGTTGCTGGGCGGCTCGGTGGAGTTGTTGCCGCGCCGAATCGTTCGACACTTTCACCGATCCGTCGCGCGGGCGTCCCGTGCGCATGTCGACTACGACTATCTCGACCGGGGCAGCGATCAGCTGGTGACGGCGTGGGTTCCGCTCGGGGATTGCCCGATCGACTGTGGTGGTCTGGTCTATCTGGAGGGTTCGCACACTATTGCCCGGGAACGGCTGGACCAGCTGCGTGAAAATACCGATCGCCCGAATGACCGGCGGCCGATCAGCAATGACTTGGGCCTGACCGCGCGCGAGCTTGGCGGGCGCTGGTTATGGGCCGACTATCGGGCCGGTGATGTGGTCTTTCATTCGCCGCACATTGTGCATGCGTCGTTGGACAATGTCAGCGACGTGATGCGGCTGTCGGCCGATTTACGGTTCATCAGGGACGATGCCGCCCGAGACGATCGGTGGAACGGTGACTGGTCAGCCGACGACGGATACTGAGCCGATCCCGGCGGCGCGGGTCGTCTTTTCCGACGACGACCGGCGGGAAATTGCCGACCTGGTCAGCGAATCGCTACGTACCGGAGCACTCACCCTGGGCGCGCACACCCGCGAATTCGAGGCAGCGTTCGCCGCCGCGCACGGTGCCCGGTTCGCAGTCGCGGTATCCAGCGGTACGGCCGCTTTGGAGATCATTCTGCGAACGCTGGATGTGGCCGGCCGCGAGGTGGTGGTGCCGGCGAACACCTTCGCCGCGACCGCCTTCGCCGTACTGGCCGCCGGCGCGACGCCGGTATTCGCCGATATCGCTCCGGCGACCGCCGCCTTGGATGCACCGAGTGTCGAGGCGGCGCTGAGCGACCACACTGCCGCCGTCGTACTCGTACACGTCGGTGGGCTCATCACACCGGCCGTGACCGAATTACAACGCCTGTGCGACCGGCGCGGCATCGCGCTGGTCGAGGACGCGGCGCACGCACACGGCTGCCGGCTGGGCGGCACGTACGCCGGCTCGTTCGGTGTCGCGGGCGCGTTCTCGTTCTACCCGACCAAGGTCATCACCGCCGGCGAAGGCGGCATGATCCTCACCTCGGACGAACGGATCCGGGACGAGGCGCTGTCTTACCGCGACCAGGGCAAGGCAGGATTTCTGGCTAACCACCATGTCCGGCGTGGCTACGCATGGCGGATGAGCGAATTGCACGCCGCGGTCGGTCTGGTGCATCTGCGGCATCTCGACGATTTCGTCGCAACCCGGGAACGCATCGCCCGTCACTACACCGACCAGCTTTACGGCAGCGAATGGCTAACGCCGCTGCTGGTCCCGCCGACGCTGCGCTGCAATTTCTACAAGTACCCGGTGCTGCTCACCGCCCAGCTAAATCGGGCAGCAATAAAGGCAGAACTCAAGGAGCGCTTCGGGATCAGCCTCTCCGGCGAGGTGTACGAAACGCCGCTGCACCGGCAGCCTGTATTCGCCAAGCTCGCCTCGGGTTCGCTACCGGGCGCCGACCGCTTCTGCGCCCACCACGTCTGCCTGCCGCTGCACTCGGATATGAGCGTCGCCGAGGCCGACCGTGTTCTCGTGGCCGTCGATGCCGTTTGCCGGGAAATGGCGGAACGCTGATGCACGCGCTGCTGCTCTCCGGGTCATTGGGCATGGGTCACGACGTCATGGCCGAGGCCTGCGCCACCTCGCTGGAGCAACGCGACTGGACTACCGACACCGCCGACAGCCTACGACTCATGGGATCGCGGTCCGGTAAGGCGGGCGAACGGGTTTTTCGCGGCCTGCTGGCGATCCCGGGGGTATACGACGCATTCCACTACACCCAGCTGCGATCCGGTGGGCGCTTGGCCGCACTTGCCGAACGGGCCTCGTCGAAATACGTCGTCCCCGCGCTCGACGCCGAGCTGCGCCGCAGGCCATCGGACCTGCTCATCTCTGTCTTCGCCACCGGCGCGGCCGCCGCCAGCCGAATAAAACCGCACCACCCCGATCTGAAGACCGTCGTGTTCTGCACCGACCTGTGTCCGCACCGACTCTGGGTCCACGAGAACACCGATCTCTATTTGGTGACCTCGCAGACCTCGCACCGATTCGTACGACGGTTCCACCCTGATGCCAACGTCGTCGTCGTACCCGCACCGGCCCGCCCACCCTTCTACACCGCGCTGACCCAACCCGAGGCTCGCGACCGCCTCGGCATACCGCCCGGCGAACCCTGCGTGCTGCTGATGTCCGGGTCGTGGGGCGTCGGCCCGGTAGTCCAGCAGGCATCGGCGATCGCCGCGTCCGGCGTTCACGTGCTCGCCGTCGCCGGCCGCAATACCGCACTACACGCAGCATTGACAGCCGCTGCCCAGGGCCATCCGTATCTGACACCGTTTGGCTTCACCGACCAGATCCCCACGCTCATGGCCGCCGCGGACCTGGTCATCACGTCCTCCGGCGACACGTGCGCCGAGGCCCGAATCGTCGGCCGTCACCTGCTCCTGCTCGACGTCGTCCCCGGACACGGCCGGGAAAACCTCCAACAGGAACTCGCCCGCGGACATGCCGACGTCGCACCAACGGAGCCGGACGGGCTGCGCCGCGCGACACTCGCCTGCCTCGACCGAATGCCCCACATCGGCACCCCGACCGCCGGCACCCGACAAGCCTGGGAGCAGGCTTTCGGCAAAGCATTGGCCAGTCTGGGCTTCGCCGAGCCGCGAGTGCCGATACTGAAGGAGTGAGCACCAACTTAGCTGTCGGAATGGCGGCCGCCGTCGGCAGCGCGGCCGCCTACGGCTGTGCGCCGCTGCTGCAGGCCATCGCGGCCCGCCGCGAACCCGCCGGCGCCGGTCTCGGCATCGCACTCACCCTGCGGCTCGCGCGGCGACCCATCTGGCTGGCCAGCCTCGGCGCCGAACTGCTCGGCTTCAGTCTGGAGGCGTACGCGTTCTCCGCCGCACCCGCCACGCTCGTCGCTCCGCTGATCGCCTGCGAGCTGCTCGTCTTCGTACCTCTCGCGTCCCGGATGTTCGCCGAACCGCTGTCGATACGCGGCGTCGTCGCCATCGCCACGCTCGTCACCGGTGCCATGCTCCTCGGTCTGGCCTTCACCGGGAACACCGAACTCGGAGCTGCTGCCAATAACGCCCAACTGACCGGATTCCTGCTTGGCTGCGTCGCAATCGCGGCGCTGAGCGCCACCACCGGCACCAGAGCCGCCGCGGCCGGCCGCAAACCACTCGCCGCCACCTTGTTCGCCGCCGGCGCCGGCATCTCCTACGGACTCGCGACGCTCTGCACGCGCCAGGTCGGCCGTACCTTTTCGCCGCAACAGCCCTGGCACATACTCACCACGACCACGCCCTACGTACTCGCCGTGTGCTCGATCCTGGGCGTCACGCTCATGCAACGCGCCTTGCAAACCGACGCACTACTCGCCTTCCCGACCATGAGTGCGCTATCGGCACTAATCCCTGTCATCATCAGCGCCGCACTGCTCGGCGACCCGGTCCCCACCGGCGTCGCCCGAGGCGCGTTCATCACGGCGCTCGCGCTCATAGCCACCGGCATCCCGCTACTGGGCCGCGACCACGCCGCAGCCCACAAACATGCCGAGGCCCACGCGACGCCCGCACTCTCACAAGCCGCGAGATAGTCGCGAGATAGTCGCGAGGTAGTCCAGGTTCGGCCACACCGTCTGCCGGCACGCCATGCCGCCGGTCCCGGAATTGTCTATACGGTGTGCGGGCAGGACATTTCCGATCGGGAGGTCAGGATGCGGCCGCTGCGGGTGCTCGTACATGCCGGCGAGGTGGAGCGGGTCTCGTCGCTGGTACGGGCAAGGGTGCCGGCCGATGAGATGGGGCCGCGGCGGGCGCTCGGCTCCGCCTCCGGGGAGCCGCTCACTCTACGCGACGAGGCGACCGGACAGCTCGTGCCGGCGCAGTACGACTCCGTCTCCGAGGTGTTGTCGTTCGTCCTGGACGGGCCGCTTCCCGCCGGCCAGAGCCGGTCGTTTCGGGAAACCGCCGAGCCGGCATCGCCGGTCTTCCCGGCAACGTGTACCGCGAAGCTGGACCGGGTCGAGCTCAGCGTCGCCGGGGAACTGTTCACCACCTACCTCACCGCCGGCGCCCGCCGGCCGTACTTCTGGCCGGTGCTCGGGCCGTCCGGCGCCAGCGTGGTGCGCGGGCAGGGCTCGGCCGACCATCCGCACCACACTGGTCTGGCGCTCAATTACGGCGGCCACGGTGAGGGCGGGTCGGTCAATCTGTGGTCCGACTGGGACGAGCCACCGTACGGACCGGGCGGGCGGATGCTGCATCGCGGATTCCGGCGGCTGACCAGCGGACCGGTCTACGGCGAACTGGTCCAGGACCTGACCTATCTCGACGCGTACGGCGATCCTTTTGCAACCGAGGTTCGGACGATCCGCTGGTGGTGGGCGGGACCGACCCGGCGATTTCTCGATTTCGACTTTCGGATCACGGAGGTGACCGACCGCGGCACCCGGCCGTTCATCATGATGATCCGTACGCCGGACTCCTTCGCCATCCCCGCGCACGGAAAAATCACCAACTCCTCCGCGCACCAGACCCCGGACGTGTTCTACACCCCGACCGACTTCTACCGCGCGAGTTGGGTCGACGCGTCGGGGCCGACCGGCGGCCCTCCCCCGGCACCGCCGGCCGGCCCGCCGGAGGAACTGCCCGATCTCGTCGCATCCTCGAAGGTGTATCAGGAGCCCGGCACCGGCCCCTGGAACGGGATCACGCTGTTGGACCATCCGGCCAACAACGGTTACCCGAACATCGTGGGAAAGTACGCGACCGTGCAACAGGTCACCCAGGCGCACTATCCGCCGGAAGCGGCACCATACGGCCCGTTCTCGTTCCAGCACCGGGTTTTCGTCCACGACGGCGACGCCGATGCGGCCAGTATCAGTGCAACGGCCGCCGACTACGGATCAGAGTGCCGAATCGAGATCGGCAACCATTGACGCTGCCTTCTAGCTGAGATTCCGGGCACTGACCATTGTGGACCGTCATGGTTAGGTCTATAGCTTCAGCGGTGCTGCGCCTCCCGAAATTCGGGGCACCACGTCGTGTTCTGCGCGGGCAGGCCGCTGGGTTGCGGTCGACAGGTGAACGGGCAGAACAGGCTGTTGAACAACCACGGATGGCTATTTGGGCCGAATTTCCGCACGGCCGATTTATCCTGGGTAATCCCGTAGCCCGCCACCGCCAGCTTCCCGGTACGGCGGAAACGCGCCACTTGCTCGATCAGATAGTCGCGGTTGTCTGCGTACCAAGAATTCGAGAGCAGGAACTCGTTCCATGTCCGCTCATCGAACGGGCGTCTGCCGGCGTGTCTGACCACCTGCCAGACCGGCATGCCGGCCCGGAAGCCATGGGCAGCGGCGAAATGCGTATCGATCGGGTCGTGCAAGTGCATCTTCCACAACTGCACTAGTGAGAACTCGGTGGCCAGGAAGCGCTGGTCGGAACGCAGGTACGGCAGTACGTAGTCGAGGTATTTCTGCGCGCCAGATGGAGCGCTCACGTGCGGATGGATGTCCACGCCCGCAATCGAGCGGGTCTTGGCAGTGAACTCCATCCAGCGCCGCGTCTGGTCGGTTTGTGCCGACGGATCGTCCAGGTGGGTAAGCGCGCCCATGTAGATCTTCGTCCGGCAGTTGGATCCGAAACGACGTTGCCGGTACTGAGCGGCGCGCGCGGCGACCGCCTCGTAAAAGGCGTTGATGCGGGGGCTTTGGCGATCGGCTTTACCCGCTTCCAGGAACGGCTCGTTGCCGATGACCACGATGTCGATCCGGTTCATGGTCGCCGCCAGCACCTTGTCGAGACGGGCGAACGCCGTTCGCATCGCGGGCGTGCCGGGCGCCGGCATCGGCGAACCACGATACTGAAACTTCAGATTCAGAACGGTTCCGTAGCCATGTTTCGCGGCCGTGAGCAACTTCGACAGGCCGGGCTGGGTTGCGACGTTTCCGTGGTCCGCGTTCGTCATGACATAGAAACCCCGGATCCAGGTGGCCGACACAGCGGCCAGTTGCTTGAAGCTGATCCGGTCCAGGTTTTGGTTGACGTTGGCCGCGAGCGCATCGGTCGCGGGCGGCTTCGTGGCCGGACTCGGGGAAGCAGTTGCGCGACGGTGCGTACCACCGCCGTCCGAGCTACAGCCCGCGATCCCTAATGCCGCCAGACTGCACGGCCCGGCCAGGGCGAGCAATTGGCGCCGCGAAGGCTTCCGCTGAGCCCAGTTATGCGCTTCCACAGCGCCTCGCGCCATGAACCCCGCCCGCCTCCCGAGCTTCGCTTGGTCATGTCCAGGGCCCACCCGCGTGGCGGAAGAGCCCGGCCCCGGACTCTAACGCCCGATTCGTACGGGTGCTCGGCCGACACCAGTCGTGCAATCTGCAAACGTACTCAGGCGGTGGCAACTACGCTCAGGCCCGCATCGGTCGGGACGAGCACTCGAGGACCGGACAGAGCCGGCGTGGCGAATCGCGTCACGGGACCGACGTTCAGCTGGGCCAGCGACTGGCCGGTTTTCGGATCGAGCGCGTGTAGGACGCCGCCACCGGTGTCGAGTGTCCACACACGACCGCCGCCGACGACCGGCGAGCCAGTAATCGACCCGGCGGCGTGCCACAGGACATGCAGCCGTCCAGTGCCATCGATCCGCACCGCGCGAATCCCGTCAGTGCACGGCACGTAGACGACGTCACCCATTACGGCTGCGCCGCCGAACGACTGGCATAACGACGCGTGGCTCACCTCGCCACCGATGCCGCCGAGATTCCCTTGCCGCAGTACATATGCGGTGCCGGATTTGCCGGCGATGAAGATCCAGTTGCCGACAAGCGCAGGGCCCTGCGAGCCGAGGTCCAGGTCGTTTGCATTGTCGTTGGCCCAATTGGTCGGCGAGAAGAAGTCCAGGAGTTTCGCATTCGTGTCAAGTTTGAGTACGGAATCGCTGTGGTCGTAGGGATCGCCGGACAAGGAAGCACCGTTTCCGACCGAAATATAAAGGTGGCCGGCCGAGTCGACGGACGGGCCCGGCGGCGCCCAAACTGCACCCTCCCGAGCGGTCGGCACGGTGTAGGAGACCGAAGTGCCACGCCCATCCAACCCGACGCCGATCAGGCGTCCTTTGTAATTGCCGCAATCTCCTAAAAGACCGCCGAACGGCACCCAGACCCGGGAACCAGCCACGGTGAGTGCCCCGCGTTGCTGCATGGCCTTGGGATCAACGCCGGGCAGGTCGAGTCCCTTATGCCAGCGCACCTTCCCGGTGTCGGCGTCCAGTGCCACCAACTCATGACGGGGCGGGCCGCCGTACTCCGCCACGACATACACAACGCCCCCGGAATAGACCGGCGTACCGGTAATTCCCAGCGGATCGATATTTCCGCACGGGCGTTCGTCGGCCGGCGACGGCCGACCCAGGTGCCGCCGCCACAGCTGGCGATTCGCCGAGTCGAATGCATACACCGAGTTGTTTTCGGTAGCGACAATTGTCCGACCGCCGGCGACGATGGGAGACGCATACGCCTGGCCGTCCAGCTTCAACGCGGCCTTCAGCGCCAGCGTCTTTCCGGCTGCCGGCATTGTCTGGGATACGCCGGTACGGGCGACATCCCCGTGATACGTCGGCCAGTCCGGAAATGCGTCGGGCGGAGACGAGTCCGGGCTCGTCACTGTGGGAGCCGTGGCTGGCGCCGTCGCCGTCGGTGCAGCGCGTTGTCCGGAACTACCACTACAGCCGGCGATCACGACCGTCGCGGCCACAATAAACACGCGAGCCCGCATCAACCGAGTATGCACGGACCAGCGCCCATTGTCGGGCGATCTGCCGAGGCGTCTCCCGCAGCTACCCGACGCGCGCGCTGCGCACGCAGTGACCCGAATGCACAAGCGTTCCGGCGACATAAAAGATCCCACCCCGACTATAACGAGCCGCTATAGTTACGGCATGGCGCTGATTCGGGTGGAGGACCTCGTCAAAGAGTTCCGACGCTCGGAGCGTTTCCCGGGTTTCTTGGGCGGGATCCGGTCGCTGTTTACCCGGCAGTATACGGTGACCCAGGCGGTCGATGGGATCTCGTTCGAGGTCGATCAAGGGGAACTCGTAGGTTATCTCGGCCCGAATGGCGCGGGAAAGTCGACGACGATCAAGATGTTGACCGGGATTCTGGTGGCAACGTCCGGGATCTGCGAGGTCGGCGGGATAACGCCGTGGCGCGATCGCGAGCGGAACGCAAAGCAGATCGGGGTGGTATTCGGCCAGCGCAGCCAACTGTGGTGGGACCTGCCGCTGCGTGATTCATTTCTCCTGATCAAGCGCTTGTATGACGTCTCGGACGCGGATTTCCGGGCGACGATGAAGACGTTCACTGATCTGTTGGAATTGGAAGAGTTTATCGATACGCCGGTGCGTCAGCTGTCGCTGGGACAGCGAATGCGCGGCGATTTGGCGGCCGCGATGCTGTATCGGCCGCATATTCTTTACCTGGATGAGCCGACGATCGGCCTGGATGTGGTGGCGAAGGAACGCATCCGTGTCTTCATCGAGGAGCTCAACCGAGCAGAGGGCACGACGGTCATCTTGACCACCCACGATCTGGACGATGTCGAGCGGTTGTGCCGGCGAATCATGATGATCGATCATGGAAAGTTGCTGTGGGATGGCGATCCAGAGTCGTTGAAACGGCGTTACGCACCGCACCGGGAATTGGTTGTGCGGCTGGTGGACCCTCATGAGAAGGTCGCCGAGCTCGGCCTTGCCGGAGTCTCTGTGGGGGACGCGGCCGAGGGCGCGACCACGATCGCATTTGATCCACAACAGGTCGCGGCGGCCGACGTGATCGCGGCCGTACTGGCACGTCACCGAGTCTCCGATATCTCCATCGTGGAGCCCGAACTCGAGCCCATCATCCGGCAGATCTACGCCGACCGAGCCGTCGCGTTGTGACGGCGGTAGCGGTCCCGCGGCGAGCCCGACTGCGCGCTCTGGTTGGCATCGGCCGGATGTCGGCCCAGTCGCTGATCACGTACCGGTTCAACCTACTGTTCGGCATTGTCAGCGCGCTCGTGCAAATCTATTTGCTCCGTGTCGTTTGGCATTCGGTTTATCACGGTCGGAGCACTGTCAACGGTATAACACTTGACGTGCAGGTCGCGTATTCATCGCTCGCGGCCGTGCAGGCGTGGCTGCTGAGCCCAGGGCTGCTGTGGGACATACCGCAACGGGTCCGCGACGGCACGATTGCCATGGATCTGTTGCGACCGGTGCGTTTTCTGCCGCAGGCATTTGCGAGCCAGGTCGGTGGCGTGCTGGCGATGCTGCCGTTCGCCGTGGTGGCATTGCCGTTCGCAGTCCTGGTCGGCGGCGCCGTTGGGCCCGCCTCGACGCCCGCATTCTTCGGCTACCTCCTCGGTCTGGTCACCGGATTTCTGATCAGCGCCATCCTGAATCTCATAGTGTCGATGGTGAGCTTCTGGACCCTGGAGATTCAGGGCATGTTGATGATCTATCGCATCGTGCAACAATTCTTTTCCGGCGCATTGGTGCCGTTGTGGTTTATGCCCGGCTGGCTACACGCGATCGCCACAGTGCTGCCGTTTCAGGCATCCGGATATACACCGTTGGCGATTTATGTCGGTCGAGTCTCCGGAGGAAAGGCAGCACAGTTGCTCGTCGAGCAGGCCGCATGGATTGTCGTACTCTGGTTGCTCTTGCGGTTGATCTGGTCGCGCGCGTTGCGGCGCATCGTGGTGCAGGGCGGCTGACATGCGCACCGTACGCATCTACCGGGCGCTCATCGGCGCGGCCATGCGCAGCGAACTGCAGTACCGCACCAACCTCATCATGCAAACGATCGGCGGTGTGGCCTTCCAGGGTATTGGGTTCGCATTCATCTGGGTGGTGGTCAACCGGTTCGGTGCGATAAGTGGGTGGAGTATCGGTGACATCGCGTTCCTGTATGGAATGCGGCTGACCGCGCATGGGCTGTGGACCGTGCCGTTTTCGCAGCTGGTGTACGTGGAAGCCGTCATCCGTAACGCTGAATTCGACCGCTATCTTGTCCGGCCGGTCAACCCATTCATCCAACTGGTATGCCGACGGGTCATGTTTCAAACGCTCGGAGATCTCGCTGGCGGCGTGGCACTGCTCGGTTCGGCCGCCACCTTGGTGAACGTCGACTGGTCGCCACTCGCGGTTTGCTATCTGGTGCTCGCGCTGGCCGGCGGTGCACTGGTCGAAGTCTCGGTCAACATGACGGTCACGACACTGGCATTTCGATTCACCCGCATATATGCCCTGCGGCTACTTGTCGATGACATCTTCAATACGTTCGGCAGTTATCCGATGAGAATCCTGCCGTCGGCGGCCCGATTCGGCCTTACGTTCGTATTGCCACTGGCCTTTGTCGCATACTTCCCCGCCAGCGTGTTGCTGCATCGCACCGGCCAGCTCTCGGTGCCCGCCGGGCTCGCCTGGTGCGCTCCCGTAGTCGGCATCGCGCTTTTCGTAGGCGCGTACAAATTCTGGATGCTACAGACAAAGCACTACTCCAGCAGCGGCCACTAAACCGCCGGCAACACGACATCCGCATCAGACCAGCAAGCGAACGCGATAGACGAAAGCTGGCATTTACCCGGACGGGGCGTTGCCGGCACCCACCTCCTACGCGGGTGAACTTCGCCCAGCCGAATGCGTAAGCCGGTTGGCGAGCGCCACGACGAGATCGCGGAGTTCGTCCGGTCGTTCGATGACGAACGGCAGGTCCAGCGACGCGAGCACGCCGGGCAGCCAATCGAGCCGTTCCGCTCGCAGTTCGACGCGGGACCAGGCCTCGCCGCTCACCGACTGCGACTCCTGCACGATCGCGATGCTGGCGGGAAGCCGGGTGCGGATCTGCTCGGCAGTCCCCTGGATCCGCAGAGTCACCTCGTACCGGTACGGAGCGGTGGCGAGCCCCGTCTCGACCCGCGCAGCGGGGTCAATTCCGTCGGGCGGGTCGAACGAGCCGGGCAGGGTCCTCGCACTGGTTATGCGATCCAGCCGGAATGTCCGGTCTTCGCCGATCGCGGGATCGACACCCGTCACATACCACCTGTCCGAATGGGCGACGAGCCCGTACGGGTGCAGCGTGCGTTCGCTGTGCCGACCGTCGGCCGCGGTGTACCGAATCGAGACCGGCCGGTGGTGGCTCACCGCGTCGGCGATCGTGAGCAGGACTGTCGTCTCCGGGGCGGGTGACTCACCCGCAGCGGCGGTGAAGGCGATGGAGTCGAGCACGGCGTCGAGTTTGCGGCCGAGCCGCTCGGGCAGCACCCGTCGGATCTTCGCTGCTGCCGTCTCGCTCGCCGTACCCGCGGCGGTCATCAAGCCGGTTCGGCGCCCCGCCACCAGACCGAGCAGCACGGCGAGCGCTTCGTCGTCGCTCAGCATGAGCGGAGGCATGCGGTAACCGGAGGCGAGCCGGTAGCCGCCATAGCGGCCGCGCACCGACTCGACCGGCAGGTCGAGGTCGATGAGGTGATTGACGTACCGCCGCACCGTGCGCTCGTCCACGTCGAGCCGGTCGGCGAGTTCGGCCACGGTCCGGATGCCTCCCGATTGCAGGAGTTCCAGCAGGGTGAGTACGCGAGCGGTGGGTCGGGGCATACGGAGAAGTCTCCCGCAAATACCGGGCGGGTTCTGCCCGGTATTCGTCATAACGTGCGGTCACAAGCACCGACCGGACCAGGAGAGAACCTATGGACTTCGTCTCGATTCGCATCATCACCGGCGACGTCGCCCGCCTCGTCGACTTCTACGAACGGGCCACGGCTGTGCGGGCCAGCTGGGCCAACGAGGACTTCGCTGAGCTGCGGACTGACTCGGCCACCCTCGCGATCGGCAGCACGCGCACCGTCCCGCTCTTCGCGCCCGGTTCCGCTCACCCGGCCGACAACCGCAGCGTCATCATCGAATTCCTGGTCGACGACGTGGACAGCGTGTACGAGAACCTGACCGGCGTCGTAGCGGATTTCGTCAACGAACCCACCACGATGCCCTGGGGCAACCGCGCGCTCCTGTTCCGCGACCCCGATGGCAATCTCGTCAACTTCTTCACCCCGGTCACTCCCGCCGCCATCGAGAAATTCGCCCGCTGACAAGCGAACCGACCAGGGCGGCCGTCAGACGGTGACGACGATCTTGCCGATCTGTTGTCCTTGTTCGAGATATCGATGCGCCTCGACGATGTTCTCGAGCGCGAACACAGAGTCGACGGTTGGGCGCAAAGCACCGGTGCGCAGCCCGGCGCCGAAGAATGCCGCCATGCGACGCACGACCACCGGATCGAGCGTGTGTTCAAAACTCATGTAGCGGTAAATCGTCAATGGCGCATTCATCGGCATTGACGCCGGACGCGGATCGAGCCAGCCCACGGTGACGAGCGTCCCGCCCGACTTCGCGGCGGTCGCCAATTCGGCCAAGCCCGGACCCATGACCGAATCGAGGATGATGTCGGCGCCGATACCACCGGTATGGGCGCGCACCGCTTGCACCATGTCACCCTGATCGGTCGCGAATACGGCGGCTGCGCCGGCGGCCAGCAGGGCTTCTTTTTTCGCACTGTGCCGGGTCGTGGCAATAGGGATCGCGCCGATCTGGTTGGCGATCTGGATGGCGGCCAGTCCAATCGCGCTGGAGGCGGCGGTAATCAAAACATGGTCGCCAGGCTGCATCCCGGCTTTTTCCACGAGCGCGCCGTAAGCGGTGGAGTACGACACCCACAGCGCTGCGGCGCTGGTGGGATCGAGCCCGGCTGGGCGGGAGACCACCGAACTCGCCGGCACCACGGTGTACTCCCCGTAGGTCCCGTTGATATCCATCATCGGCACCGCGGTGATGAGTACCGGATCGCCGACCGCCACTCCCTCGACCCCGGCGCCGATCGCATCGATGACACCGGTTCCTTCGCACCCGAGGCGAGCGTGCGGCAGCCGGAACGGCCGCGGATAGGCACCGGATCGCATCATGTGATCGAGTCGATTAACGCCGATCGCCTCGATCTTGACGCGCACCTCGCCATCGCCGGGTTCGGCGGCCGGCTCGTCGACGATACGCAGCACCTCCGGGTCGCCGGTCCGGTCGAATACAACGGTTCTGGGCATGGCGCAGCTCCTTAGAGGAAGCCAGAAATATGCCGGGTGCGGTCTCCAGGCGCCTCACCTGGCATCATGAGTAGTAAGCGGGACGCTGTCCCGGTTGAAGATACGGGACGGTGTCCCGCTTAGCAACGATGGTGGGAGGGACGCGCACATGAACGGCGTCGAGCCGGCACGACCCAAGCGGGCGGATGCCCGGCGCAACAAGAAGGCGCTGCTCGACGCGGCGGCCGCGGTCTTCGTCGCCTCCGGCGTTGAGGCGCCGATCCGCCAGATTGCCGCTGAGGCGGGTGTTGGTACCGCGACCATCTACCGGCACTTCCCCACCCGCGCGGACCTGATCATCGCCGTCTATCGCCACCAGGTCGAAGGCTTGGCCGAAGCCGGCCCGGATCTGCTCGCCTCCAGTTCCAGCCCGTACGCCGCGCTCGAACAGTGGATCGACCTCTTCGTCGATTTTCTCGTCACCAAACACGGCCTGGCCAAGGTCATGCAGTCCGCCGATGCCTGCTTCGACCCCCTGCACGACTATTTCCTCGAGCGGCTGGTACCCGTCTGCGAGCAACTCCTCGCCGCCGCGGCCAACGCAGGCCAAATCCGCACCGATGTGCAGGCGCTCGAACTCATGCGCGGTGTCGGCAACCTCTGCGCCGGCGCGACGAGCAATCACGGATTCGACGCCCGGCGGCTCGTCGGCCTCCTGATCGCAGGACTCCGGGAACCCACTGGCCCCGTAGCCGTCGACGCGGCTACCGAACAGCGCCCAGAGTCAGGCCGTCGACGACGCGGCGCTGCGTCAGCACCGCCACGATAAGAATGGGCACGACCGCGATGAGCGATCCAGCCATGAGCAGGTTATACGCCACCTTGTTGACCTGGGCCTGAAATATTGTCAGCCCCTGCGACACCATCATCAGGCGCTCGGAGCTGGTCACCACCAACGGAAACAGGAAATTATTCCAGTTCTGCAGAAACGCGATGATGGTGAACGCAGCAGTCATCGGCTTAGCCAGCGGGCGATAGATCGTCAGAAAGATCCGCCATTCCGATGCACCGTCAAGCCGGGCCGCCTCACCCAGTTCTACCGGTACCGCGAGAAAGAACTGCCGGAACAGAAAACATCCCAGCGCCGACGCGAGATTGGGTACGAGAAGACCCTGATAGGTATCGGTCCAATGCACATCCGACAGCAGCTGAACGACCGGCACCAGGACAACCGTGAACGGGATCATCAGGCCACTGAGCACCACGTAGAAAAGCACTCGTTTCGCCGGAAAGTCGAACATCGCGAATGCGTAGCCAGCGAGCATCCCGGTGACGATCTGACCCGCGGTGGTGATCACGCTGAAGATCGCGCTGTTGAGGAAGAATCGGCCGAACGGGGCCGCGTTCCAGGCGTCGACCAGGTTCTGCCACCGGGGATGGGTGGGCAGCAGCGACGCGGTGGGGCTGATGATCTCGCCGTTGGTTTTCAGCGCGGAGGACACCATCCACAGCAGCGGAAACAGTACGACGAGGACCGAAATCGTCACCAGCAGATAGACAATTACCTTGGCCGGAAGGCTGATCCGGATGCCGCTCATGCCGACTCCGCCCTGGCCGCGCGTCCGACCAGAGCCAGCTGACCGATCGTCACGACCAGCGAGATCAGGAAAAGTATCACCGACATCGCGTCGGCGCGTCCCACCGAACCGTCGGCGCCCAGACCAAACGCCTGTTGGTACACGTAATACAGCGCGGTCTGGGTGGCACCTTGCGGCCCGCCATTGGTCAATACATAAATCTGGGTGAAGGTCTGCAAACCGTTGAGTGTGGCAAGCACTCCGATAAGCGCGGTCTGGTGACGCACGAGCGGCCAGCGGATGTAGCGCAACCGCTGCCAGGCGCCGGCGCCGTCGATCACCGCTGCCTCCAACGCATCACCGGGTAACGTCTTCAACGCCGCGAGATAGAGGATCACCACCTCGCCGAAGAACTGCCACGCACCAAACGCGATCACCGCAACAAGAGCGGTCGTCTTACCGGACAGCGTCGCCTGCGGGAGACCAACGGAGACGAGTATCCGGTTGAAAAGACCCGTATTCGGTTGGAACAACGTGAACCAGATCAGTGCGGTGGCAACGCTGGGCACAACGAGCGGAATGACGAAAACGGCGCGTACGTGGCTCAGTCCGGGTAGTCGGACGTCGAGCAGGAGCGCGATACCGAATCCGAGAATCATGCAGACCGCGACGAATCCGACGGTGTATATCGCCGTCACGATCAACGCATGTCCGCCGCCAGTGCCGAATACGTTGCGGTAATTCGTCAAGCCGGCGAAACGCAGATCGGTGTCGAAGATGTTTCCCCGATACAGGCTGCGCCGGAAAACCATGACGAGCGGGATCACGGAAAAGATGACCGTCAGTACGAGGACCGGCGCGATGAAGGTATAGGCGGTCAGCGCATTTCGCCGCGCCGGGCGACGACGTTTACCGTGCAGGTCAGGTCGTCGGCGGGCGGTCCGGGTTACCAGTGTTGTCACGCTCAGGAGCCGGAGCCGTCGGCTATCGCCTTGTTACCAGCTGCAGCCGCCTTCTTCAACGCCTCTTCTGGCGTCTCATGCCCGGTGAGCGCCTCATTGATCTGCGTGGACAGGGCCTGCGAGATCGCGGCATAGGCCGGCACGGTCGGGCGTGATTGCCCGGACTTCAACTGGGCGGCGAACATATCGTAGGTCGGGTCCTTCGCAGCCGCGGTCTTCAGAGCGGGCTCTTTTAGTTGATTGGGCGCACTGGGCAGGCCGTTGGAAGTAGCGGTCAGGTACGCTCCCTGGGCCGGGTCTCCGAGCCACTGCAGGAACGTGATGGCTGCCTTGTTGGCGGCATTGCCCTTGTCGAATACCGACGCCACGCCGACGCCGATCCCGGTCGCCGATTTGCCCGACGTACCCTTCGGGAACGGGGCGACGCCGAAGTCGACCTTCGCGGTTCGAAATGTCGACAGCGCGAACTGGCCCTCAATGATCATCGATACCGCGTCGCTGGCGAATGCCGGTGCGCCGTCGTAGCTCCCGGCCTGGGCAAAGCTCGTTGTGGGAGCGGCGTGGTCCTTCTGCACCAGATCGACCCACGTGGTCAGGGCCTTGACACCGGCGGGACTGTCAAATGCAACCTTGTTCCCCGCCTTGTTCAGGAGCCGCCCACCGTTGGCCCAGAGCAAACCCTCCCAGTCGTAGGAAATCCATTCTGCGGATCCCAGCGGGATATAGATGCCGTAATGATTCTTTGCCGGATCGGAGAGCTTGATGGCATCGGCCTCAACCTCATCCCAGGTCGTGGGCGGATTCTTGATGCCAGCCTTCGCGAAGTCCTTCTTGTTGTAGAACAACACGTAGTCGCCGACACCGCCGAGCGCCAGGCCCAGCTGCTGTCCCTTGTAGAAGAGGGCGGATTTGATGCCCGGGTAGAGCGCGTTGGTTTGCGCCGTGAGTTCCTTGTTCAGCGGAACGATCTTGCCACTCTCGGCAAATAGCGGCAGTTCAGCGGGATCCTGTCCGATGATCACGTTCGGCTCGGTATTGCTCTTCAGCGCCGAAACTTCTTTCGCGGTGGTGTTGTCGGCGCTCGCGATGTATTGCCCATGCACGTGAATGCCGGGATGGCTCTTGTTGAAATGCGATTCGAGGTACTTGATCTCGCTCTGGCTGCTCGAGGACCAGAACGTGATGTCCGCGGTTTTCTCCGAGGAACCGGAGGAGCCGCACGCAGTTGTCGCCAGTGCCACAACAGCGACCGTGCCCAGCACGCTCGCGAGTAGTCGGCTCCTAGGGCTATCGGTGCGCACCGGGTCCTCCGTGGTCGTGGTGAGATAAGCGCCGCGCTCGACGGCGACTCGAGCTTGTCTACCAAATATATGGACAAACAGCCACCGAATATGATCTGGGTTACGCAATCGGGCGCCGTATTGCACTCCACGCCGGCGCGCCATTACCTCTCTAACCGACAGATCAGCCCGTCACCGGCGAATTCATCGCCTCGTTGCATTGCGCGGCGAAATATCGCCGTGTACGGTCATTTCAGATCTCGAATTACCAGCGGCCGAAGTCCCCGGGTCCTCGTAACCGACCAACCGCCGGGGATGTGAAGCCTGCGGGACAGAGCCGTCCCTGCGAGTGCAGTGTCGAACGCACGGGCCAGGACGGGAGGTGTGCGCGTGATGCCCACGACGGGGCGTAGTGCCATCCCTCAATACAGTCCGCCATTTCAGAGCCTGAGCGGATACCGCCGGCTCCACATTGATCTCCAACGAGTAAACAGCGCAATCTGTCGCGGTTGAATTGATCCGGCTGGCCAGCGCCGTACATTCGAGCAGCACGGCTCTCCGCAGCGCGCCTCGTCCAGCAAATCCCCTCTATATGCGCTCTGAATCGCGACCCGGCTTCGCCGGCGCCGCGCAATAAATCGCGTCTCTAAACGGTTCACTAAATCTGTCCATAGCGTCCATGTAAAAGCTGCCGATTCCTTGCATCCCTTCGTACCGGGAGAATCGTGATGCTGTCGCCGGTTCCCGACCCTGGCGTGCTGGAAGCCGGGCTGTTCCAACGCATCTTCCGTAACCACGCCGCGAGCGTCGCGGTCATCACAGTCGCAGATCCGACCCCTACCGGATTCACCGCAACCTCGTTGGTGTCCTTAGCGGCTGAGCCGCCGCTGATCAGCTTCAACATCTCTCGTGCTGCCTCCAGTTGGCCGGCGCTGAAATCGGCTCACTACGTGGGAATTCACCTCCTCGCCGAACATCAGCACGACGTCGCCACGGTGTTTTCCACCAGCGGCATCGACCGGTTCGGGCAGGTGCGGTCCTGGTCACGGGGACCGCACCGCCTGCCCATCATTGACGACGTGGCGGCCTGGATGGTCGTCCGAGTGCACACCCGCATCCCCGCCGCCGACCACGTCATCGTGGTGGGCGAGGTTCTCGACGCCGCGCACCGGGATGCGGCCCCGCTGGTCTACCACAACGGCCGGTATACCGGCCTCGCCGAGCCGGCCTGATACCCGCTCCCATTCAGGAAGAACAATTCGATGCGCTCTTTCTCCGTCGCACGGCGAAAGCCGATACAAGCTCTTGGCGCCGCTCTTGTTGGCGTGCTGGCGCTGTCCGCCTGTGGTTCAGGCAGTGGCGCTAACGACACAGCGGGTTCGGGCGGAACGCCGAGATCCGGTGGCACGCTGACCTTCGCGGTCTCCTCGGACGCCGGCTGTATTGATCCGCAACAGGTCGCCAGCAACGACACGATTTACACAACCCGGCAACTCGTCGACTCGCTGACCGACCAGGTCCCCTCGACTGGAAAAATCGTGCCTTGGCTGGCCTCATCCTGGCAGATCAGCCACGACGCGAGGACCTTTACGTTCCATCTCCGCAAGGGCGCCACATTCAGTGACGGCACCCCGGTCAACGCCGGCGCGGTCAAGGCCAATTTCGACGCAATTTCCACATTGGGGGCCAACGCAACGTTGGCCACCGGATATCTGACCGGATATGCCGGCACGACAGTGATCAACGACCTGACCGCGCAAGTGAAGTTCAATCAGCCGAATGCGCAATTTCTGCAGGCCACCTCAACCTTCAGCCTGGGCCTGGTCTCGGTCGCAACGACAAAGAAACCCGCGGCCGCGCGCTGCAAGAGCGTTGTCGGCTCCGGACCGTTCGTTCTCGACAGCTACGTGACGAACCAGTCGATCACCTTGAGTAAAAGGAAGGGCTACAACTGGGGATCGTCATTGTGGAAGCACAAGGGAGCAGCGTATCTCGACAAGGTCATCTACAAAATCGTGCCGGAATCCGGCGTGCGCACCGGCAGCCTGCAGTCCGGTCAAGTGGACGCGATCGGCAGCATCGGGCCGCAGGACGAAAGCGCACTCAAGAGTTCGGGTGCGCAGTTGCAGGCCCGGTCCAATCCCGGGGTCGTTTTCGCACTCGGCGCCAACGTCTCGAGGCCGATCGTCAAAGACCCGGTCGTACGCAAGGCGATATCCGAGGCGATCAACCGTCCCCAGATCGTCTCGACCACGTTCACCTCGCAGACCAAACCGGCGACCAGCATTCTCGCGGCGACCACACCCGACTACGAGAATCTGAGTTCGGGGCTGGCCTATCAGCAGCAGAACGCCAAAACGCTCCTCGACGGTGACGGCTGGAAGGTCGGTCCGGATGGGATCCGGCAGAAGAACGGGCAATCGCTTGCCCTGACCGTTATCTGGGGTAACAACGCCGCGACCAACCAGCCGACGCTGGAGCTGATTCAGCAGGAGCTGAAAGCCGTCGGCGTGAAGCTCACACTGCGCGAATTGTCCCTGGGCGAGTCGGCCAAGGTGCGCGAGAGCGGCGACTTCGATTTCTCGTGGGGCAATACGACCCGGGCCGACCCGGACATCCTGCG
>JBEDUI010000274.1:0-60897 GCA_040414495.1 Mycobacteriales bacterium | reverse complement strand
GACCTCCGGCCTCCGTACGGACTCATCGTGTGCGCCGGCAGCCTGCACTGGATGGATCTCGACACCGTGATGCCGCGGTTCGCCAATGCCCTACACCCACAGGGATACCTCGCCATCATCAGCCAGTACGAGGCAGCCGCAGCCTGGTCCGACGAACTCAACCAGAAAATAGCCCGGTACTCCAGTAACCGTGATCAACATAGGTACGGACTGTTTCCACGTATCGTGGATCACGGCTATTACGAGCCGGTTCACTACCTTCGGTCCGCGCCAGTTCCGACCAGACAGACCATTTCGGAATACATCGAGTCACTTCATTCACGGAGCGGGCTCTCCCGCGATCGGATGACCGATTCCGCGGGCTTCGACACGGAACTCACAGCATTGCTGTCCCGGCACGCCATCGGTGAGGTGCTGAGCTTTGACGTCGTCGGGCAACTGAGCTGGGGCAAACCAGCAGCCCACAGCACCTTTCGTGCCGGTCAAAAGCATCAGACTTAACAGGGCGTCTCTGAACCGAGCTGTCTCACAAGGCATCCACCTTTAATGGCCTTGCCCGCTCTAGGATGCGCGGCCGAGCTGAGAAGAACAAGACTGTTCTTTCCCTTTTGTGCCAGCCATGCTGATGCGCCATGGGCACTACAACGGACAGATCACGAGCCGCGCGAATCGGTCCGACACGCGTATTAGCCAGGCGGCCGCGGTTCCGGGCCCTATTCTTGGGCATAGCCGCATCCCGATTGGGTGACACGTTTTTCGGTGTCGCGCTGGCGTGGTTGACGCTGACGATCGGGTCACCGCGGGACCTGGGATTGTTAATCTTTGCCGGCGGAATACCGCGTGCGCTCAGCGCGCCCATTGCCGGGCACCTTCTCGACCGCTTTGGCCTTCGTCTCGTACTAGGGCTGGATAATCTGCTGCGCGGGCTATTGCTGCTAATCATTCCGCTGCTCACGACGTTCGGTGAATTACGGGTCGGCTACCTATATCCGCTGGTTGTCGTGACCGGACTTATTGCCAGCGCGACCGAGGTCGGCCAAGAGATCGCCGTACCTACGCTTGTGCCTGATCCCGAACTGGAATCAGCGAACGCGCTGCTCGGCGCCACCTTTGATCTCGCCGAATGGGTCGGTCCGGCCGCCGCCGGATTGCTGGTAGGCCTGACCGGCATCCAGCCAGCAATCTACGTCGACGCGGCCACTTTCCTGATCATGGCCGCGTGTGCAACCGCGCTGCCGATCCGCACCGCCCTGCACGCCCCGGCCGAGCCGGTCTGGACCCAATTTGCCCGCGGCTTCAGACTCCTGCTGCAGCACCGCATGGTCGTACTGATCACGCTTGCCAGCGTCGGATTCTTGGCTATCGACGGTGCCCTGCAAGTCTTCTGGCCGGCCTACACCCGCAGCGCCCTCGGCGGCGGAGCAGGCGCCTACGGACTGCTGATCTCCGCAGCCGGAGTCGGCTCGCTGGTCAGCACGCTGACCCTCACCCCAATTCTCACCAAATTCCCCGCCTGGCTGAGCTTGCCGACGACCGTGGTGGGCAGCGGCGTCTGCGTCCTAGTCCTGCCGGCCATCCACACAATGACGATCGCCATCGCGCTGGCGATCGGTGTCGGCGTGCTGGCAGCGCCCTTCTATCCGATCAGCCGAGCCATCTTGCAACGCATCGTCCCCGAACAGCAACGCGGCCGCATTTTCGGCGCCCGTATCGCGCTGACAACCTGCGGATTCCCCACCGGCGCAGCCCTCGGCGGTATCGCCCTCGCAGCCACCACACCCACGACTGCCGCACTGATCATCGCCGCGGCCCACGCACCCATCGCTCTCACACTCGCAGCAGGCTCGCGACCAACTCCGCCCCCATCAAGATCACACGGTAAGCACTAGCGACAAAAAGAACGCCTTAGCCGTGCATCCGGTGACCGAATACCACTCTGGGCAGCTGACATCGTGGCTTGGTGCTACGGCGCCGGCGGCAGATACCGAAGGCAGATCAGCCGATTCGCACGCGTACATAGACTGCCGTAAATACGCAAAGACCGGGCGACCTGTCTGGTGCTACTGGCAGGCTCCCGGTCTCACTTCCGTGGCTCTTCACCCCGGCGACCACCATGATGCCAGCCAGCGCCTGTTCCGAGCAACGTCATAACCCCGATCTCCTCAGTCAGTATGCTCTGCAGGTTGGATCCTGTGCCCAGAATTCGGCGCTCGTTCGACCGAGAATACGTCGAATTTCGGTGGGGCCGTAAATCGCAAGAGCGTTCAGTGCTGATAGTCGTCGCGCGCCACTCCATAGTGAATCTCGCGCTGGCTCGGGTGTCGCAAAATGCTTCACCGAGAGCCCAGCATCGATGAGAATCTGCTCGTCCAGATAGCGCGAGCCCCCGGTGCCACATAAATATGTTCGGCAGCCGGTTGCCAGCGTAAGATCAGCCAGCCGCGCGGATCGATCGTTGCGGGGCTTGTAGGAGTCACTTCGGATGATGCTTCCCGGCCAGTCCATCAGATCGAGCAACGCTCGCGTTGAGGCTTCGTCCACGTCCTGTAGGTCGCCGCCGCTCGTGATCAGCGTCAGTGCTGGCTCTAGCGCGCTACGCAGGGATTTCCAGTGTCGACTTCTGCCGTAGGCGTGTTGCAGTGCATGCTCGACATGGCGCCGTGTCCTAGCCGGCTCGGCGATAGCGACGTCCCGAATGAGCGATGCCCGCCCTTGTGGCCGGTGTACGGGTAGCGTGAGCCAGAATTCGCGGTCCGTTTCGCCGAGGTTAGCGATCCGCGCACGGTGCTGGTAATCATTGCGGACGAACTGGACGTCGCCCAGCACGACCCAGCAATCCGCGAAGTAAAGCTTGGCTAGCGTTGACAGGCGCGGTAGGAAATTAGGTTGATGTATGGCGCAGATGGTCGCCGGGGTTTCGGAGTGCTGCGCCGCGTTGGGGACCGTCGCTACCGTGGTCATAGCGCGGCGAGTCGACTGGTGTAGCCGGCATTGACAAGGCGTTCGTAGGCATCCTGCACCGCTTGGGGTACGTGCTGCTCGATGGCGAAACCTTTCTTCGGATATTCCATGATCCGTTGCATGTCGCCGACGATCATGTCCAGCACGACTGGTGGATTGCCGATGGCCTTGGCGTACTCGACGAACTCGATCGGTTCTGAGGCGCACACGATGTCAACGTCGGGCCAGACCTTGCGACAAGTCGCGAAAGCGCGCCGCTGCATGTAGGGCATGGACACCAACATGATTGTCGCGGGATAAAGATCGTGCTCGGCGAGCACGGTACGGGAGTACGCGACGTTTTGGCCGGTGTTAGTAGCTCGTATTTCGACCAGGATCGCGGAGTTGGGTACACCAAGGCTTAGGGCCTTTTCGCGGCATTCGATCGCCTCGCCGCGCGGGTAGTACTCCACGGTATCGGGACTATTGGCGCCGCTGAATACTAGCGTCGGAAATAGTTTTCGGTGATACAGCTCAACGGCAAAGTCAGCCACGTCTGGATCTGGTCCGCCGAGGCAGATCGCGACGTCGCAGGCCCGCAATTCATGATGTAGCTGATGATATTCCCAGATGAGCGCCGCATCCTGGGCTTCCTCATCGCTGATTGGTGGGCGAGCCCGGGTCACGAAAGTCTCCTGGGTAAGGGTTCGCAGATGCGGGCAATTTTGTCGATCCAACTTAATTGATGCGCGAGGCCGTGGCGCGCCGCAACGATTCGCGCTTTGGACAGCACGGCTTGACCCTCGCCTGCGGTGCGCGGATCCATTACCAGGACGTGGCCGTGCACGGTGTCGAGACGGACCTGCTGGTCAGGGCGCCGCTGATAGCTGTCAGCGCCGGGGCGAAGTCCAGTTTCTCGGGTCGCGAATCGGCGTGCGTTGCGACAAGATTCCTCAGGAGCATCACACGCCGAGCAAATTTCGGATGCAGCGTCCGCGTCGCCGTGCGAGGCTGCGCGCATGGAAGACCGCTACACGGCGCGGCTGCGGCTGGAGCCGATCGGGCCGGCCAACGCCGACGATCTCTGGTTGGTACACAACGACGACGACGTGTCGTACTGGTACGGCGACGGGAAGCCAACCCGTGAGGAGGCCCAACAAAGGGCCGCCTCCATAAGGGAATCGTGGCAGTTCCACGGCGTCCACAAGTGGATTGCGTACGATCGCAAGACCGGCGAGGTCATCGGCCGGGGCGGTTTGTCGCGCACGCCGATCGACGACGACTGGGGCCAGATCTACGAATTCCTTCCGGCGCAACCGTGGGTACGCGTCGCCCACGAAATGGGCCGCCCATTCGTTGCGCACGCGAATTGGCTGGAAATCGGCTGGGCGCTACGGCCGCAGTTCTGGGGACGCGGCTACGCGACTGAAATCGGCCGCGCCGGGCTCGCGTTCGCATTCGACGTCCTCGGCGTGCAAGCCGTGGTTTCCTGCACGGTTCGCCATAACGTGCGTTCGCGCGCCGTAATGGAACGCATTGGAATGCGGTACGCGGGGGAAATCCGTAGCCGCGGCATCGTTGCGGGAATCGAAGGCGAGCAGGACGACGCACCGTACGCGGTATGCGTGCTGCTAAAAAAGAACTACCGAAAATAGCATGAGCCGTGGGTTCCGGGCTGCGGCTGGAAATCCGGAACCCACGGGCCCGCAACAGCTTACGACCGTACGCAGAGGCAGAACGGGTGGCCGGCCGGATCCGTTAGCACCCGCCACCGCTCCCCCGGCTGGAATTCCGGCTTTCCGGCACCCAGCGCCAACGCCTGCTGCTCGGCCTTATCCAAATCGTCCACATACAGGTCAAGGTGATACCGCTTAGGCGACGACGATTCCGGCCATTGCGGCGGCGTATATCCCTCAACCTGACCGAACCCGATCGACGTACCGCCCGCGTCACTGATCATGGCGTACTCATCCTGCGCGTGCGTAATCTCCCAACCCAGCACCTGGTGATAAAACTCCGCCAACGCCTTCGGCTCGGCACAGTCCAGATTGACCATCGCCAAGGACGCGAAACCTGTCATTGCGCATAACCTTTCGTCAAAATCCAACTCGAACGAGCCGAACTCTGACAGCCGTACCTGACATCTCCTGTCAGGTACGCGACCGAGCAAAAACATCAACCCCGACCGACGTACGGCATCGTCGTAGCCATGATCGTCATGAACTGCACGTTCGTATTCAGCGGCAGCCCGGCCATGTAGACCACGGCCTCGGCCACGTGCTCGACGTCGAAGGTCGGCTCGACCATGGTCCGGCCGTCCGGCTGCGGTACGCCCCGGCTCATCCGGTCGGTCATTTCGGTGCCGGCGTTGCCGATATCGATCTGACCGCACGCGATGTCGTACGGGCGGCCATCCAGCGAGATCGATTTGGTCAGGCCGGTGATGGCGTGTTTGGTCGCGGTGTACGCGACGCTGCGCGGGCGGGGCGTGTGCGCCGAAATCGAGCCGTTGTTGATGATCCGGCCGCCGCGCGGCTGCTGCTCCTTCATCGCCCGCACCGCGTGGTGCGCGCACAGGAACGATCCGGTCAGGTTCACATCGACGACCTGCTGGAATTGCTCGGGCGTAATCTCCTCAACCGCACCGGCGCTGCCCATACCGGCGTTGTTGAACAGCACGTCGACCCGACCCCAGCGCCCCACCACCGTGTCGAAAAGCGCCTCCACCGCCGCGGCCGACGTCACGTCGGTGGGCACCGCGAGCGTCTGGACCGGACCCGCCGACTGAGCCGTTCCGGTCATCCGCGCGATGCCGGCCAGCCGCGCGGTCTCGGTCAGCGCCTCGGGCCGCCGGCCGGCCAACGCAACCCGGTACCCAGCCCGGACCAACGCCAGCGCGACACTGCGGCCGATCCCCGACCCCGCGCCGGTCACCACCGCGACCGGAATGATCCCGCCCGATTGCGCCATCCGTTCCCCCTTTGACATGGTCGTCGCGACACGCCGGGGTCACGATAGCGTCCGCACACGGGCCGTCGCAGGATCGCGTGAGCGCGCGGCCGAGCTAGAGAAATCGCCGCTGCCGGCCAGCGGCCGAGCCGGTACGGGGTCAGCATGTCGAGCATCGAGCAAGTCCAACGACCGCGCGGCCCGCGCTGGCACCGGCCGATGGTGGCCCGCGACCGGGCCGAACTGCACCGCGCCTCGACCCCGCTGGAGCTGCTGTTCGACCTGTGCTTCGTCGTCGCGGTGGCGCAGGCCGCGGCCCAGTTGCATCACAGTCTGGACGCCGGGCACGCCGGCCGGGGCCTGCTCGGGTACGCGATGGTGTTCTTCGCGATCTGGTGGGCGTGGATGAACTTCACCTGGTTCGCCTCGGCCTACGACACCGACGATGTCCCGTACCGGCTGCTCACGTTCGTCCAGATCACCGGTGCGCTCATCCTCGCCGCCGGCGTGCCATCGGCGTTCGAGCACTTCGATTTCGTCACCGTCGTCATCGGTTACATCGTGATGCGCGTCGCCATGATCGCGCAGTGGCTGCGAGCGGCCGTGGAGCATCCGGACGGTCGGTCAACCGCGGTCCGGTACGCGATCGGCATCGGTGTCTGCCAGCTGCTTTGGCTGGTCCGGTTGGCGCTCCATGCGGATCCGTGGACCGGGATTACGTTCGCGCTGCTGGTCCTGGCCGAGATCTCGGTGCCGGCCTGGGCCGAGTTCCGCGGCTCCCCGACGGCCTGGCATCCATCGCACATCAACGAGCGGTACGGGCTGTTCACGCTGATCGTGCTCGGCGAATGCGTCTCCGCCTCCACCGTGGCGATCCAGTCGGCCGGGACCAATCACGGCATCTCGGCCGCGCTGATCGTGCTGGCCGGCGGGGCGCTGCTGCTGGTGTTCGGGCTGTGGTGGTCGTACTTCAAGCAGGAGGCGGCGCCCGGTCAGGGCACGTCGCTGTGGATTTCGCTCACGTGGGGTTACGGGCATTACCTGATCTTCGCCGCGCTGGCGGCGCTCGGCGCCGGGCTGGAGGTCGCGATCGACAGGATCGACCACAGCGCCGAACTGTCCACAGTGGCCGCCGCCTTTACGGTCGCCATTCCGGTGGCGATATTTCTCGTGATCGCCGGACCGTTGCATGTGTGGATGACCCGGGCCACAACGATTCCGAAGCGCTATGTCCTCGGCGGGGCGGCATTGGTGTTGGCCAGCGCGGGCCTCGCCAATGTGTTCACGCTGGCCGGCAGTGTCGCGATCATGGGGCTGCTGGTGGCCGGGCTGGTGACCGCGAGTCTGATCCGGCGGTGACACGGCCGGCCGCGACCAACTGCGTAAAGACACCGCCGCGCCGTAGCTGGACCTGGTCGATGCCCTGCAACACCACCAACGTCACGACGCTCAGCGTCCCGCCCGGCGATCTGGGCGAACACCCGCCCTGGCTGGATCTGCTCGCCCGGCATGTCAGTCATCAGAACGAGCCTCCGTTGCGAGATCGAAAATCCGCACAACCTCATCGGCGTACGTATCGAGATCCAGGTCAGGCTCGGTGGCCAACAGGATCGGCAAGCCCTCGATGGCGCGCTGCAGTACCGATGCCATTATCCGGGTGTCGAAATCGCGGAATTCCCCGGATTCCTGCCCGCCCCGCAGTACTGCCTCGATCGGCGACAATTGATCGCCGAGGTCGGTCTCGTCGATTTCCAGGCCACCGCTGAGGAAAATGCTGGTCAACGCCTTCATCGATTCACGGTGCGTGCCGATGAATTCGACGTTGCCGTGAATGTAAGCGTGCAGGGCACCGCGGGCGCTGGTCTGCCCCTGCATGCGCTCGGTCATGAATCCACCGATCTCGGCGAAGATCTCGCCCACGACCTCCTGGATCAGCTCTTTTTTATCGGCGAAGTGATACGAAATGAGCCGAGTACTGGACAATTGCGCCCGCTCCGCGATGCGCGCGAACGACGCTTTCGTATAGCCGAGATCGGCGATCGTCTCGATCGCGGCCCGCACGATCTGGGCGCGACGGGCCGAGGCGGTGACGGACCGTTTCGGCTTGCACCCGTTTACTTGCATGAGTAATGTCTACCGCGGCTGAGTAAGACTCGCAACCACCAGAGAAGAGTCGCCATGACGGCAGCAGAGCCCGCCATCCCACCGGCCGGGCGGTACACGATTGATCCGACCCGCTCCACGATCAGGTTCGACACCCGGCATCTGTTCGGCCTGGGTGGGGTGCGTGGCACGTTCGGCATCCAGGCCGGATCGGTCGAGGTGGCCGACCCGGTGAGCGACTCGACCGCGTCCGTCGAGGTCGATGCCACCAGCTTCGCCACCGGCAACGGCAATCGCGACACGACCGTGCGCTCACCGAAGTTTCTCGACACCGACAACCACCCGGCCATCCGGTTCCAGGGCGACGGCGTCCGGCAGACCGACAACGGTTGGCAGATCACGGGCACGCTGACGGTGCGCGAGCAATCCCGTCCGATCGCACTGGACGTCAGCGAGATGTCCGGCACCGACGGCGCCCTGTCCGCTCGTGCGACCTGCCGCATTGACCGCTACGAGTTCGGTATAGAGGCGATGCGTGGAATGGCTGCCCGACACCTGACGATATCGATCGAAATCAACGCCGTACGCGGCTAAATGTTCATTCGGCAATTCATACAGAACGCGAGGTATAGACGCGAATTACGATTTCCGTACGGCTCGGACCGGGTGACCGATCACGATTTCCGTACGGCTCGGACCGGGTGACCGGGTGACCGATCAGCGCCACGCGTGCGCAGGCACGACCACCACCGGCCGGTCATTCGGCGCGTACGTATCCGCAACGGCATCGCTGACGGTCTGATCGGCCGTGGGCCAATAGTCGATAACCACGAGAATTCGCCGTTTACGCCGACCATCCCGCCATGTCACCTGATGGACACCGCCGAATCGACTAACCGATTGGACAGTAATTGACCGCTGCCCCGAGGCCGCGGCTGCCTCAGGCGTGCGCGCGGTATTACGATGCAATACCCGGCGATTCGCCATTACAGCTCCTTCCCCGTGGGTTCCAGCATGACAACAGTGACGCAGTTGCTACGACCGGTGACCCTATGGCCACTGTACGTTGCCGAAGGTCATGTGTCGGCATAACTGGCAAGATAATGTCGAGGTAGCAGCCATAACGGTCCATCGTGGACGGTCGGATCACCCAGTTAGCTCATCCATCGCACGGTAAATCCTCTTATCTGATACCGGATATGGCGTTCCGAGCGTCTGCGCGAAGTAGCTCACTCGCAACTCCTCAATCATCCACCGAATACCAGCTAAAGCCGGGTGACCGGCTGGGAACTGATCCGATATCTCCCGGAAGCTCTCCGCTACCGCGTTAATGCGAACTGTCAGGTCACGATCGCGGGCGGGATTCGCCGGCAGTTTGTCCAAGCGGTACTCGATCGCCTGCAGATATCGCGGCAGGTCGGCCAGTCGCCGCAGCCCGGTCTCGCTGATGAAACCGCGATGGATCAGACCGGCCAGCTGGCGCCGGATGTCGGCCACCGACGTGGCCAGCGCCGGCGCGGTGAGGGCGGACAGACGGACCTCGACCTGCTGAGCCAGGACCAGGGTCTGCTGTACGTCCTGCAGGGTCGCGGCGGCCAGCGCGTTCAGCTCGCCCCGCGCGGTGGTCAGCAACTGCTCGAAGCCGGCCGCGTCGGCCGGCGGCCCGCCGTTCACCGCGATGATCTCGTCGAGCGCGCACACCACGCAGTCATCGAGCAGGTCCGGCGCATTGCCGTACGGATTGGTGGCCAGGGCCAGCTTGGCCCGGCTGCTCAGCTGGCTCAGCAGGAACTTGATCGGCGAGGGCAGGTTCAGCAGCAACAGCCGCCGGGTGCCGGCCAGCATGGCCTGCGCCGCCTCGTGCTGGCTGCCGAAAACCCGTACGTCGACGCTGTCGCCGGCGTCGGCCAGGGCCGGATAGCCGGTGACCACGAACGCGCCGCGCTGCTGCTGCACGCTCTCCGGCAAAGCCGGCACGGTCCAGGACCGCAGGCCGTGCGCCTCGATTCCGGTTACCGCCTCGGATACGGTCTCCTGCACCTTGGGCGCCAACCGTTCCGCCAACGCGGACAGGTTTTTGCCCTCGCCCAGCACCTTGCCGCGCTCGTCCCGGATCCGGAAGGTCATACGCAGATGGCCGGGCACCCGGTCAAGCGCCCAGGCATCCCGCGGTATGACCACACCGGACAGTCGTTTGACCTCAGTGGACAGTGCATCCAGGAGCGGGGCGTTGCGAACCGTCAACCCAGTCACCAGAGCGGCGGCGAAATCCGGGATGGGCACGAAATGCCGGCGGAATGCCTTCGGCAACGAACGCAACAGCGCGGTCACCAACTCGGTCCGCAGCCCCGGAATCTGCCACGAGAAATCCTCGGCATCGACCTGATTGAGCACCGCCACCGGAATGTCCACTGTGACACCATCGGTCTGCGCGCCGGGATCGAATTCGTACTCCAGCTGCAACCGCAGGCCGTTCTGCTCCCAGTAATCCGGATAATCGAGCTTGCTGACATCGCCGCTGCCCTCGTTGGTCAGCATCGCTTTCTCGAACGTCAGCAGATCCGGGTTGTCCCGGCGGGTCTTCTTCCACCAGCTGTCGAAATGCCGACCGGACACCACGTCGGCCGGAATTCGCTGGTCGTAGAACTCGAACAGCGTCTCCTCGTCGACGAGAATGTCCCGCCGCCGGGTCCGGTGCTCCAACTCCTCGACCTCGGCCAGCAGTTCCCGGTTCTCCTCGAAGAACTTGTGGTGGGTCTGCCAATCGCCTTCTACGAGGGCGTTCCGGATGAACAGGTCGCGCGACATCTCCGGGTCGATCCGCCCGTAATTCACCTTCCGCGAGGTCACCAGCGGTACGCCGTAGAGCATGACCCGCTCGAAAGCCATGACCGCGGCCTGTTTCTTTTCCCAGTGCGGCTCGGAATAACTGCGTTTGAGCAGGTGACCGGCGAGCGGTTCGACCCATTCCGGTTCGATGCGGGCGACGACCCGGCCCCACAGCCGGGACGTCTCCACCAATTCGGCTGCCATCACCCAACGCGGCGGCTTCTTGAACAGCGCCGAGCCCGGGAAAACGGCGAAGTGCGCACCACGCGCGCCGAGGTAATCGTTCTTCGGCCCTTCCTTCAGCCCGATGTGCGAAAGCAGGCCGGCCAGCAGCGCGGCGTGGATATGCTGCGGTTCGGCCGGCATGGAGTTAAGGGTTATCCCCATTCCCTTGGCGGTCTGGCGCAGCTGGCTGTAGATGTCCTGCCATTCCCGGACCCGCAGGTAATTGAGGAATTCGGCTCGGCACAGCTTACGGAATCGGTTGGAGGACAGCTCTTTCTGCTGCTCGCGCAGGTAGTTCCACAGGTTGAGGTACGCCAGGAAATCCGAATCCTTGTCGGCGAAGCGGCGGTGTTTCTCGTCGGCCGCCTGTTGCTTGTCCGCCGGGCGTTCCCGCGGATCCTGAATGGACAGTGCGGCGGTGATGATCATGATTTCCCGGGTGCAACCGTTGCGGTCAGCCTCCAGGACCATCCGGGCCAGCCGCGGGTCGACCGGCAACTGCGCCAGCTGACGGCCGGCCGGCGTGAGCCGCTTGCGGACGTCCTTCTCGTTGGGGTCCAGCGCGCCGAGTTCCTCCAGCAGCTGCACGCCGTCCTTGACGTTGCGCCGATCCGGCGGGTCGACGAATGGGAAGCCGACCATGTCGCCCAGCCCGGCCGCCGCCATCTGCAGAATCACCGAGGCCAGGTTCGTACGCAGAATTTCCGGATCGGTGAATTCCGGCCGGGACAGGAAATCCTCTTCCGAATAGAGCCGGATGCAGATGCCGTCGGAAACCCGGCCGCTGCGGCCTTTGCGCTGGTTGGCCGAGGCCTGCGAGATGGCTTCGATCGGCAGTCGCTGCACCTTCGTACGGTGGCTGTAGCGGGAGATGCGGGCGGTGCCGGGATCGATGACGTACTTGATACCCGGGACCGTCAACGATGTCTCGGCGACGTTGGTGGCCAGTACGATGCGGCGGCTGCTGTGCTGCTGGAAGACCCGATGCTGCTCGGCCGCGGACAATCGGGCGTACAGCGGCAGGATCTCGGTATTACGCAAGTCCTGTTTGGACAGTGCATCGGCGGTGTCCCGGATTTCCCGTTCACCGGAGAGGAAAACCAGGATGTCGCCGGGACCTTCGGCGCACAGCTCGTCGACCGCGTCGCCGATCGCGGCGATCTGGTCCCGGTCCGGATCGGCGTCCGGGTCATCGGGGTCGACGATCGGGCGGTACCGGACCTCGACCGGATACGTACGACCGGACACCTCGACGATCGGCGCATCGCCGAAATGGCGGGAAAACCGCTCCGGGTCGATGGTGGCCGAGGTGATGATGACCTTGAGGTCGGGCCGGCGCGGCAGCAGCTGTTTCAGGTAACCGAGCAGGAAATCGACGTTGAGGCTGCGTTCGTGCGCCTCGTCGATGATGATCGTGTCGTACTGGCGCAGCATCCGATCGGACTGGATCTCGGCCAGCAAAATGCCATCGGTCATCAGCTTGACCAGACTCGATCCGCCGACCTGATCGGTGAACCGGACCTTGTAGCCGACCGCCGTCCCCAGCGGCGTACCCAATTCCTCGGCGATCCGCTCGGCGACGGTCCGGGCGGCCAGCCGACGAGGTTGGGTATGCCCGATCAGGCCGTGGATACCGCGACCGAGTTCGAGGCAGATCTTCGGCAGCTGCGTAGTTTTCCCGGACCCGGTCTCGCCGGCGACGATGACGACCTGGTTGTCGCGGATCGCGGCCAGGATGTCGTCCTTTTTCTGGCTGACCGGCAACACGGCCGGGTACGTGATCTTGGGGACCGCGGCCCGACGCTGCGCGACCAGGGTCTCGGCCGCCGCGACGTCCCGGCCGACCGACTCCAGAATCCGCTGCCGCTTGGCCTTGTCCCGTATTTTGGGTAACCCGTCGAGCCGGCGACGCAGGCGCTGACGATCACGGAGGAGCAAATCGGGGAGGCGCGCCTGCAGGTCGTCCAGCGAAGTGGTCATGACCGGCGTATCCATACAACGTCCAGGATAGGCGTCACCTGGCCGTGCCTCGACCCGCAGGCCCGGACGGGGCACCGGCTGCTCCGGCATGAACGCACGGCGTCACGCTAAGGAGCCCTCGGAATGGGCTCAACCGAATTCTTCCCGACGCATGGAGGTACGGATGAGCAGGTTCGTGTTGATTCCCGGTGCTGGCGGAGCTGGCTGGTACTGGCATCGGCTCGTACCGCAATTGCAGGCCCGCGGGCACGACGCGGTCGCGATTGACCTGCCCGGCGCCGACCCGGCGGCCGGGCTGCCTGAGTACGTGGCCGCGGTGCGCGAGGCCATGAATGGTCACGACGACGTCGTGGTCGTGGCCCAGTCGCTGGGCGGGTTCACCGCGCCGGTGGCCTGTACGGCGACGCCGGCCCGCCTGCTGGTGCTCGTGAACGCGATGATCCCGCTCCCGGGAGAAACGGCCGGCCAGTGGTGGGAAGCGACGGGCCAGTCAGCGGCCAGGGTCGCGGCGGCGCAGGCCGGTGGCTATAAGACAGACTTCGATCTGGAAACGTACTTCCTGCACGATGTGCCGGCCGAGGTCGCCGCCGCCGGTGAGTCCGAACAGCGTCCGGAGGCCGACATCGTCTTCGGCCAGCCGTGCTCCATCGAACGGTGGCCAGCGGTACCGACCCGTGTTCTCGCCGGCCGCGACGACCGGTTCTTTCCGCTGGAATTCCAACGCCGGGTGGCGGCCGACCGGCTCGGGCTGGACGTCGACACCGTCCCCGGTGGTCATCTGGTCGCGCTGTCCCAGCCGGAGGTGCTGGCCGACCGGCTCATCTCGTACCGCTAAGTCCTGGCCGGCTCGGGATAAGTGCTGGCCGGCTCGGGACGGATCGATCGACCGTACGCGGGCCGGCGACTACCCTTACATCTGAACAATCATTCAGATGTTGGGGTCACGATGAGCGTCACGGGGATCGACGGGTGTGTGGTGCGCGTGGTGGATGCGGACAAAGTGGCCGCGGTCCGCACGTCGCTGCCGGCCGATGAGGACGTCTTCGAGCTGGCCGACATGTTCGGTCTGCTGGCCGAACCGGGCCGGCTCAGGCTACTGGCCAGTCTGCTGGAGGTCGGCGAGCTGTGCGTCTGCGACCTGGCCGCGGTGAGCGGGATGAGCGAGTCGGCGGTCAGCCACGCGCTGCGGCTGCTGCGGGCCCACCGGGTGGTGCAGGTCCGCCGGGCCGGCCGGCGTAATTACTACCGGCTGGCCGATTCGCACGTGCGGATGCTGCTGGACACCGCTCTCGCCCACACCGAACACACGAAGGCGCGGCAGACCGATGTCGGGCACAGCTGACCACGGGCACGAGCACGGCGTCTCCCGGGACGCCGACAGCCGCTATCTGATCGGCGCGCTCGCCCTCATCGTCGCGTTCCTCATCACCGAGGTCATCGTGGCGATCGCGTCCGGCTCACTGGCCCTGCTGGCCGACGCCGGGCACATGCTCACCGACGCCGGTGCGATCGCCGCCTCGCTGTGGGCGGTGCGGCTGGCGGCCAAGCCGGCGGTCGGGGTGTGGACGTTCGGGTTCAAACGGGCCGAGGTGCTCTCGGCCGCGGTTAACGGGGTGACCCTGCTCGTCGTGGCCGTCCTGGTGGCGTTGGAAGCGGTCCGCCGGCTGATCTCACCCGACAACGTGGCCGGCCTGCCGTTGCTGGTGGTCGCGCTGGTCGGGGTGGCAGTCAACGTCGCCGCAACCATGATCCTGGCCCGGGCCAACCGGTCGTCGATCAACATCCAAGGCTCGTTCGCGCACATCCTCACCGATCTGTACGCGTTCATCGGCACCGCGATCGCCGGCATCGTCATCCTGGCCACCGGTTTCCACCGGGCCGACCCGATCGCCTCCCTGCTGGTCGTAGCGCTGATGCTGTACGCGGCCTGGAAGCTGCTGAAGGCTTCCGGTCGGGTTCTGTTGGAGGCCGCGCCGGAGACGGTGGATCTGCCGACCGTCCGCCAACATCTGTTGGAGTTACCCGAGGTTTCCGAGGTGCACGACCTGCACGTGTGGACGCTCACGTCGGATCTGCCGGCGCTCTCGGCGCACATCGTGGTGTCCGACGCCTGCTTTACCGCCGGCCACGCACCGCAGGTCCTGGACCGGCTGCAGGCCTGTCTGGATGGGCATTTCGACGTGGAGCATTCCACGTTCCAACTCGAACCGGCCGGTCACACCGACCACGAGAACGGCGCCCATCCCTGAGCCGATCGCCCGTCAGCGGCCGGCCAGCACCTGCGGCCACCCACCGTGAGCCCACTGCAGTCGGTTCAGACCCAGCTTCGGGTTTCCGTTGTCGTTGCCGTCGTAATAGTGATAGACGAGTATGTCCTGACCGCCGACCCGCAATACCGTTTGCCCGCCCGGTCCGATGATCGAGCCGTGGCCGGACAGCAATGGCGTGCCGCCGTCGTTGACTAATGGTGTCCCGGCCCGGTCGAGGAACGGCCCGGTAATGCTGTGGGAGCGGCCGATCTTGATGTTGTACGTACTGTTCACGCCCTGGCAGCAGAAATCGTACGAAGCGAACAGGTAGTAATAGCTGCCGTGCCGGACGATGTACGAGCCTTCGATAGCGTCCGGTGCGGGCCTTTCGGCCAGCGAATAGCGGGTCGTGCCCGCCAGCGGTTGGCCGGTGCGCGGGTCGAGTTGGATCAGCTTGATACCGCTCCAGAACGATCCGAGCGAGAGCCACCAGCGGCCGCTCTGATCGACGGTGAGGCCGGGGTCGATGGCGTTGAAATCATCGGCGCTGGTCGTGCTGTAGATGACTCCGTGGTCCTGCCAGTCGCCCGGCTCGCCGGTCTTGCTGGTGGCCATGCCAATGGCCGAATGGTTCGAGCCGAAGGACGATGCGGCGTAATACAGCCAGTACCGTCCATTGTGGAACGATACGTCCGGCGCCCACAATTCACGCGGGTCGCCGGAATACGCCGTGGCCCAGGAGACGCCGTCGGGAAAGGCCGAACCGGCGGCCTGGAAATGCACCAGGTCGCGGGAGGCCAGGGCACCAAGTCCGTTGTGCGTGCCGTAGACGTAGTACACGCCGTTGCTGGCCCGGACCATGGACGGGTCGTGGACGCCGGTATCGCCGGAAATCTGCCACGGGTTTGGCATATTGTCCGCCGAGGCAATCGGTGCCGCCGAGGCGGCATCCGGCACCGCCGTGGTTCCGGCGTCCGCGACCGACGCGGGCAGCGATGAGGCACAGGCCAACGCGAGCACAGTCACCATCGAGCGCCACCCGCGCGCCCTCATTGTGCTGAGCCGACCCTGATCATGTTCCACGACAGCGGTGGCAGCACCACATCAAGCTGACCACCGTCCACAGTGGATCCTTGACCCTGACTCGGGGTGACCCGATCCGGTGCGTCCATGGTGTTCGTGGCCTGCGGGTCATCGCCGGTCAGATAGGTGTGGCTGGCCGTACGCAATTCCGGGAAACCACGCAGGTCGACCTGCAGCGGGAGCGACTCGTTCTGGTCCCGGTTGACCGCGAAGATCGTCAACTCCGAGCCGTCTTCGGACTGCACCGCCACGCTGTCGAGCACCGGAACGTCGCCGAACCAGGAGGTTTCGTAGGTCGGCGACGTCGCCACCGTCTGCAGCACGGTGCCGCGGCCGTGCGTGCTGGTGAGCGCGAACGGATAGAACGTGGTCTGCCGCCAGGCCGGACCGCCCGGCTCGGTGAAGATCGGCGCGATCACGTTGACCAGTTGCGCGAGGCAACCCACCTTGACCCGGTCGGCGTGCCGCAACAGGCTGATCAGCAGGTTGCCGACCACGACGGCGTCCACGACGTTGTAATTGTTTTCCAGCAACCGCGGCGCCTGCGGCCACCCCTCGACCGCCCGGTCCTGGCGCATATACCAGACGTTCCACTCGTCGAACGAGATGTTGACCTGGTTCTTGTGCCGGCCCTTCGCCTTCACGTAATCCACTGTGGACACGACCGCGTCGATGAACCGGTCCATGTCGGTCGAGCAGGCCAGGAAGCTGGCCCGATCGCCCTTCCGCTCCTCGTAATACGTGTGCATGGACACGTAATCGACTTTGTCGTAGGTGTGCTCCAGGACTGTGGCCTCCCAGGAACCGAAGGTCGGCATCCGGGAATTCGACGATCCACATGCGACAAGCTCGATCGTCGGGTCGACCATCCGCATCGCATTGGCCGTTTCGGCCGCGAGCCGCCCGTATTCCTCGGCCGTCTTGTGCCCGATCTGCCAGGGCCCGTCCATTTCATTGCCCAGGCACCACAGCCGCACGTTGTGCGGATCGGCCGCGCCGTTCTTACGCCGCAGATCCGACCAGTACGTACCGCCTGGGTGGTTGCAGTACTCCAACTGCGCCACGGCGGCGTCCACACCGCGGGTGCCGAGGTTGACCGCCATCATCGGCTCGGACCCGACGCGGCGGGTCCAGGCGCAGAATTCGTCGGTGCCGACCTCATTGGTTTCGGTGGAACGCCAGGCCAAATCGAGCCGGGCCGGTCGCTCCGAGCGCGGCCCGATCGCGTCCTCCCAGTTGAAACCCGAGACGAAATTGCCGCCCGGATAACGGATTACCGGGACGTTCAGCTCCCTGGTCAGTTCAGCGACGTCCTGCCGGTACCCGTCCGCGTCGGCGGTCGGGTGACCGGGCTCGTAGATTCCCGTGTAGACACAGCGGCCGAGATGCTCGACAAACGATCCGTACAGCCTCGGGTCGACCTCGCCGACCCGGAATGCGGGATCGAGGGTGATACGAGCTTGTGACACGCGACTTGCCTTTCTGGTTGATTACTTGATGCCGGTGGTGGCAACGCCCTCGACGATGCGGCGCTGGAACAGCAGGAATACGACCAGCAGTGGCAGCGCGCCCAATACGGCCGAGGCCATGATTTCGGCGTACTGGATGCCGTACGCGGAGGACACCTGGGACAGGCCGACCGGCAATGTCATCGTCCGCGGGTTGGTCATCACCAGCAACGGCCACAGGAAGTCGTTCCACTTCCAGACGAACGTGAAGATGAAGACCGCGGAAATCGCTGGCTTGGTCAGCGGCATGTAGATCGTGCGGTAAATACGGAACCAACTGGCACCGTCCACATGGGCCGATTCGGCCAGCTCGGACGGAATTCCATTGAAGAACGCGGCAAAGATCAGCACGCAGATCGGTACCGCGACCGAGGGCAGGATCAGCGCCCAGTACGTGTTGAGCAGGTGTACCAGGTTGAATTCCTTGAACATCGGGACGATCAGCACCTGGCTCGGGATGAGCAGACCGGCCGCGATCAGGGCGAAAATGAGCTGCCGGCCGCGGAACCGAGTCTGCGACATCGCGAAACCGGCCATCGAGCAGATCACCACGGCGAATACGGCCGAGGCCAGTGCGACGAGGAAGCTGTTCAGATACCAGGTGCCGATATTGCCGCCGTTGACGACCGTGCGATAGGCATGCAGCGTGAAATGCCCGCTCCACCAGGTCGTCGGGTTGGTCGCGATCTCACCGTCCGGCTTGAGCGAGGTGTCCACGGCCCAGATCAGCGGAATGATCCAGATCGCGGCGAACACGACCAGCACCGAAACGCAGAACCAGTTGAAATAGCGGAACCGCCAGTCGGTTGACCGGGAGGCCGCGGCCGGACGGGTACGAATCCGGCTGGCGAGCGTCGTGGCCGCCATGTCAGGCCTCCTTCTGCTGACGCCGGTTAATGACATACCAGGTCAGCGACACAACGAGAATGACGAGGAAATAGAGCATGGACGCGGCGGCGGTGTAGCCGGTCCGGAAATCGGTGAAACCGATGTCGTAGACGTATTCCAGGACGGGTCGGGTCGCGAAGTTCGGACCACCCGAGGTCATCAGATAGATCTGGTCGAAGATCTTCAACGACGCGATGATCTGCAACACCAGAACCAGTGCCGTGGTCCGGCGCAACAGCGGAATCGTGATGTAGCGCAACTGCACCCACGGGCTCGCACCGTCCACAGAGGCCGCTTCGTACAGCTCACGCGGAATCTCCTGCAGACCGGCCAGGTAGAGCACGAAGTTGAATCCGAGCGTCCACCAGACCGTCATCAACGCGACCGAGGCCATCGCCCAGTTCGGGTCGGCCAGCCAGTTCGGCGGCGTGATGCCGATATCCGTCAACCACTTGTCCCACAGGCCCAACTGCGGTGTGTAGAGCCAGGTCCAGATCAGCGCGGCCGACGCCGAGGGAATCACGTACGGAGCGAAAAAGATCAGCCGGTAGAACCAGCGGCCCCGCTTGAGCCGGTCGGTGAACATCGCCAACACCAGCGCCACCACGACCAACGGCGGCACCGTCATCAACGTGAACAACACGGTATGCCACATCGACGACCAGAAATCGCTGCTCTTCAACGCCTCCATGTAGTTGTCCGGGCCGGCGAATCCGCCCAGTCCATTGTGTACAAGGCTGCTGTTGAAGAAGCTCATGACGACGCCGTACAGCGTCGGCACAATGAGAAACAAGCCGTAAAGAACCAGGAACGGCGTCGCCAAACCCCAACCGGCGCGGGTGTCCTCGCGCCGCCGGCTATGGTGACCGGTGGCGGCGCGGACCGGAGCACCGGCATCAAGGGGCAGCGTCTGTATTGCCATCACGTACCTCCGTGGACGCGGAACTCGCTACTACACCGGCGTCGGTGTGTTGGCGTATTTGGTGAGTTTGGTGCGCATCTCCGAAACGGCCGAGGCCGGGCTGATCTGGCCCGCCGACACAGCGCCAATGGCCGATCCGGTGATGTTCTCGAAGTCAGAGCCGGAGCCGGAAAACCAACCGGGCTCGTCGTAATGGGCGAAATTCGCCACACCCTTGTATTCCGACTGCGGCTTGATCTTGTCGTAGGCCGCACTCTTCTGGAATGGCAGCCAAGCCGGAATATGACCGCCAGCCGCCCAGGTCGCGCTCTGGTCCATCATGGACCGGATGAATTGGAAGATGACCTTTCGCTTGGCAGCATCCCGCGCGCTGTCCTTGGGCAGTACGAAACTGTGTGAATCGGCCTGAACGGCGTACCGGCCGCCAAAGACGTTCGGGAAGCGGGTCATGCTGAAATGCGTCTTGGCGGTGATGAACGTGGTCACCTCCCAGTCGCCCTCGAAATAGAAACCGGCCTTGCCGCTGGCGAACAGCGTGGTGGCGCCGCCGTAGTCGATATTGGTCGGCATGAGCTTCTTCACCTTGGTGAGGTTCTGCAGGTAGGCCAGCGCCTTTTCCGCCTTGGCGTCGTCGATCACGATCTGGGTGCCATCCGAGCCGAGGAACGCGGCGTTCTGCTGCCAGTAGAGCGAGGAGAACATCCGCCACTGGGTGGCGAAATCGCTCACCGCGGCAACACCGCCGTAGGCGCCGGTCACCTTCTTGGCTGCCGTCATCGCCTCGACGAGTGCGTCCGGTCCGTCCATGTCCTTGAGCGTGCCGTCCTTGTTCAGCAGGCCCGCTTTCTTGCAGACGTCGGTGTTGTAATACATGACGAACGGGTGCGTATCGAGCGGGATCGCGTACAACTGTCCGTTCGTATGCGCCTTCTGCCACGCTGCCGGGGTGAAGTTCTGCTCGATCAGGCCGTACGGTTCCAATTCGGACTGATCCAGCGGTTCAAGCAGATCGGCATTGGCCAGAATGGACGCCCGGGTCAGGTGCGCGATCGCCACGTCCGGTGGCTGGTCGCCCAGGGTCGCCAGCGTCACCTTGGTGTAATACGGATTTCCCCACGCCAGCGTCACGGATTTCAGGTCCACGTTGGGATATTTCTTCTGGTAGCCCTGCTGCATGGCGACCATACGCACACCGTCGCCACCGCCGAGCAGGTTCCAATAGGCCAGCGACTCCTTGCTCGGAGCGGTGCCCGCCACGCCGGCGGCGAAGGACGATCCGCATGCCGTCGCCGCCGCACCGACACCGAGCAGTCCGGCGCCGCGCAACAAAGCGCGGCGGCTGAACTCGGAATGACTGTTGCTCATCTTTTTTTCCGTTTCTCTTTAGAAGAGCCGGCTGTCGACTCGCGTACGATCAGCTCGGTCGGAAGGTTCACCCGGGATTCGACTTCCTCACCCCGAATCCGGTCCAGCAGCAGCGACATCGCGCGCTGCCCTGTCTCCCGCATCGGAATACGTACCGTGGTTAACGCTGGGGTCAGATACGCCGAGAATGGCATGTCGTCACATCCCACCACGGCACAGTCATCCGGCACCCGTATTCCGCGTTGATGCAACGCGGAAAGTACTCCCAATGCAATTAAATCGTTATGCGCGAATATCGCGGACACGGCGGGATCACGATCCAGCAATTCGCTGGCGCCCGCGAACCCGCCCTCGGCGCTCCAGGCGGTTTCCACCACCCGGTCGACCGGTAATTCCACGCCGCCGTCGGCCAGGCCGGCCCGGAATCCCTTGGACCGTGTGGCGACCACCCGCCGACTGCGCGGACCGGTCACCATTCCCACGGCCCGATGGCCCAGCTCCACCAAATGCGTCGCGACCTGGCGCCCGGTCTGGCTGTGACTGGACCCGACGACCGGAATACCGCCGCCGGGAAAATGGTGCAGACCCACCGCCGGTATGCGTTCGCGCAGCACCGCGCCGATCTCCGCGTGCTTTTCCAGCCTGGGGGCGGCCGACAGCACGCCGTCGACGCGCCGCTCAACCAACTGCCGCAGATAGGCCAATCCGTCGCTGCCCAAGGCAGTGCCGATCATGACCGCATGGCCGTTGCTGCGGGCTTCCTGTTCGGCGCCGACCACGAACTGCGCCATCGCCCAGTCCTCGAGGTCGTCGGCGATAATGCCAATCGAGTATGTCGATCGGCGCAGTAGCCCGCGCGCCAACTCATTGGGAACATATCCCAGCTCCTCCGCGGCGGCGTGAATACGCGCCCTGGTGGCATCCGATACGGCGACCGGCGCACCTTTGAGAACCTTGCTCACGGTCTGGAAACTGACTCCAGCATGTGCGGCAACGTCCTTTAACGACGCGTACAAACCGCCCCCTGTCACTCGACGACAAGCGGATCGGCACGCCCCGGTAAGGACGTGCCGACGTGCTGGTACGGCTCGCCGGGACACCCGGGCCGCGAGGCTCGGCGGATCGGCCTGAACGACCTTTCGGTCGATGGGGACCGGTCTGTGATGACCTGGTGGGTCGGACCAGGCGAAGGTTCGCCTAGTGGTGGAAGGGTGCCACTGTCCAAGCGTCAACGCAAGCATTTGTTCGACATCTCCACAGCATCCCGGCCGTACTTCGACGCGTGAGGCTACGGGCGATCCTTGATCAGCTCAATAGACACCGTTTCGTAACCGAACTCGATCGGACGATCAGGATGAGAATACGTAAATGCCCAGCCAGGGCGATTTCTCGACGCCATCTCGCTACAGAGGCGCGGCGTCGCCAGTCGCAAGATTTGGCGCTCGTACAAGGGCTTCAGGCCGCCGGGGCCGGGCCGGTGGACCGGCGCACCCGCAACTGGCTGTCCAATTCCATGACCGGCACCGCACCGCGGCCGGGTTGCATGACGAGATCGACTACGAGATCGACCGCCCGCCGGCCCAGGCTGGACAGCGGTAGCCGGACGCTGGTCAGCAGCGGATTCGAACTGCGAGCCAACAGCGTGTCATCGACCCCGATCACGCTGATCTCCCGTGGCACCGCGATGCCCCGCTCGCTGAACCGGGCCAACAGCCCCAGTGCGACCATGTCGTTATGCGCCACCACGCAGGTGGCGCCGCAGGCCCGGACCAGGTCAGCCGCGTGCACGCCGGAATCGAATCGCGCCTCAAACGGCCCGAACTCGGTCAGCCGCATTCCGGCGTCTTCACAGGCCGAGCGCATCGCCTCCTGCCGCTGCTGGTTGGACCAGGAATGCCGCGGCCCGGATACGTAGCAACAATGCCGGTGTCCGAGCGCGGCCGCGTGCTCGACCGCCTGGCGCATACCGTCCCGGGCCGGCGCGGTCACCGCGCGCAGGTCGCCGACCACCCGGTTGACCAGGACCGTCGGGCACCGGGCCGCGACCGCCGGGATGTGCTCGTCGGCCATGCGTGGCGCCACTAACACCAGGCCGTCGACCTGGAGCACCATCGCCTCGGCCAACTCGACCTCTTCGCTCTCGTGCTCGTCGGTGTCGGCCAGAAATGCGGTGTAACCCTTACCCCGCGCGCGGGCCTGGATCGCTTTCACGATTTCGGCGAAGAACGGATTGGCCACATCCGGGACCAGCAGGCCGATCGAGGCGGTCCGGCCCATCGCCAGCGACCGGGCGATCGGATTGGGCGCGTACCCCAACCGCTCCCCGACCGCCAGCACTCGCTCCCGGGTCGGCTGCTTCACCAGATCCGGGGTGGCAAAAGTACGCGATACCGTCGACGGCGAGACCCCCGCCGCTGCCGCAACCTCCGCGATCGTGACCATCGGCTCCACCCGTGCCCGAGGACGTTAGTCAAACAACGACCGGATGAATGCTCTGTCATCGAGGTCAGTCAGCTCATGACACACGCTAGATCGCTGATATTCAAGGGATTTCGTTAACAGAAGCTGGCCGTATGTGGCCAATTGCCGAACCGGATGACGGCCAAATGAGAGCGCTATGATTTCTCATCATTGCGGTCCATGCGTGGCAAATCCGATCGATATTGACGCGGCATCCTCCGAAGGGAATTACCCAATGACTCAGGCCACCGAACGGCCCACCCGTGCCGCGATCGTCGGCACCGGAGGCCGGGCCACGATGTACACCAAAGCGCTTGGCGCCCGCGCCGGCACCACGGTGGCCGCGCTGTGTGACGTCAACCCGGTGCGCCGGGGTGTACACAGCCGCCTGCTGACCGAGCAGTTCAACCAGCCGGCGCCGAGCGAATGGCATCCGGACGATTTCCAGAAAATGCTCGCCAGCGAGGAGATCGACACCGTCGTCGTGACCACTGTGGACCAGTTCCACGACGAATACATTGTCGCCGGCCTGAAGGCGGGCTGCTGGACGATCACCGAAAAGCCGATGACCACCGATCCGGTGAAATGCCGGCGAATTCTCGAAGCGGTCGAGCAAACAAAAGGCCGCCTCTCGGTTACATTCAATTACCGGTTCAACAGCGCCTTCGCCACCGTGCACCGACTTCTGCGCGAGGGAACGATCGGCGATATCGCGTCCGTACATTTCGAATGGGTGCTCGACACCCGGCACGGTGCGGATTATTTCCGGCGGTGGCACCGGGAAAAGCGCAACAGCGGTGGGCTGATGGTGCACAAGGCCAGCCACCACTTCGACCTGGTGAACTGGTGGCTGGATTCGGCCCCGCAAACCGTATTCGGTGCCGGCCAATTGTTCTTCTACGGTTCGCAGGCCGGCCGCAAGCACGGTGTGGCCCGTGACTACACCCGGGCGTACGGATCGGCCGAGGCGGCGGGTGACCCGTACGCACTGGACATGGCAAGCGATCCGACGCTGCGCCAGCTGTACCTGGACGCGGAGGGCGAGGACGGCTACATCCGCGACCAGAACGTATTCGGCGACGGCGTCACGATCGAGGACGACATGGCCGTCGTGGCCCGGTACGCCAGCGGCGCGACCATGAGCTACCACCTGACCGCGTACTCCCCCTGGGAGGGCTGCCGGGTGATGTTCAACGGCTCGACCGGCCGGCTGGAACTCAACATGGAGGAAAGCGTCTGGCTCTCGCCACCCACCCCAGGCAAGGGCGACGCCTACGGCCTGCACGGCACCAAGGCCGCCACCCATTCCAGCGAGCCGAAGATCACCGTACGTCCACTGTGGAAAGAGCCGTACGAGGAGCAGATCGAATACACCCACGGCGGGCACGGCGGCGCCGACGACAAGCTACTGCGGGCGTTGTTCGACCCGCAGGACGCGCCGGCCGAGGACCTGGCCAAACTGGCCACCGCCCGCGATGGCGCGCTGGCGCTGCTCGTTGGGGCGGCCGCGAATACGTCGTTCCAGACCGGCCAGTCGGTCACGATCCGCGACCTGGTCGACGTGGATTCGTACCAGAACCTCTGAACCGCCGGACCGAGCGTAGTTTCCGGGCCGGGCCACATCCGCCGCGACCTCCCGACGGCCCGCACCAACTCGTCCGGACTGTGACTCTGCTCCACCCGTTGGAGCAGAGTCACAGTCCGCGAGTACGGACTGCCCGCGGCAGAGAGCGGCCGCCTTCAGCAGCGCGAGCCGCGCGGGCTAGGCACGGGACCGGGCGATCCGGTGCGCTCCGACGATGGCCACCGCGGCGATCGCTACGGCCTGGGCCGCGGTGACCGCGATGGCGGCGGCCAGGTGATGCGGATGATCGGCCCCGAGCGCGGTGAGCAATTGGCGGGCCGGCGGGCAGTCCGGAATAGCCAGCTCGGCCACGCAGATACCGACCCCGAGCAACACCGCCCAGGCCGTATGCCGCAGCACCGGACGCGACAACAACGCCCCGAAACCAACGCCGGTCAACGCCGTCACCAGGTGCGCCACCAGCCCAGCGGCGACGGCCGAAACGCTGGCCTGATGCGCGCCGACCAGCAATGGCCAGCCGACCGCGAACACCACCAGCGGCAGGCAGGCCAGGTACGCCGTCACGATCTTCGCCAACCGCACGCGCGAAGCCCCGCCGACCGTGACGACCGTGATCGCGGTCTGCACCGGGTCCTCGCTGCCGGTCACCACCATCGTCAGCCACAGCGCGATCGCGAGCATCGCCGCAGACGTCGAGCCGTAACACGACAGGGCCGACCCGCCACCGGCGTCGCCGACCGAAATCGCGATGAGAAAACACAGCACGGCTGGCACCCACCGTTGGGAACGCAGCACATCGGCCGCCAGATAACGCAGCAGCGCCACCGTCATCAGCGCACTCCCCCGGTACGCCGGGCCTCGACCAACGACCAGCCAGCGCCCAATGCAAACCGCAGTACGGCATCGGCGTCGTGGCTCCACACCTTGAGCAGCCGACCCGACCACTGATGGTCCAAAACCGCCGGCAGGGCGGCCACGACGGCCCGCTGATCAAGCGGCTGCAGCAGCAACTCCATCATGGTGGCCGCCGCGGCCAGGCCCGGCACGAGCCGACCATCGGTCAGTACGAAGCTCTCGTCCGCGCCGCCGGCGATCTCGGTGTCGTGCGCGCTGACCAACGCCGCCGTACCGGCCGACCGGGCCTCCTCGACCAGGTCGATCAGGGCCGCCGCGGCCGGCTCGTCCAACCCACTGAACGGTTCGTCCAGAACCAACAGTTCGGGCATCGCGAGCAGGGCTTGGGTCAACGCGACCTTCTGGCTATTGCCCTTGGACAGCGAACCGATCGGCACGTCTGGACCGGGCCGCAGCTCGAGCCGGTCGAACAGGTCGCTGGCCCGGCGGGCGGCCCGGCTCGCCGTGAGCCCGCGCATCCGGCCCATGTGCGCGACGTACTGGTTGCCGGTCATCCGCAACGAGGTGGGCAGCCGCTCCGGGACGTACCCGACCGAACGGGCCCGGCGCCGTACCTTGCCCGAGGTCGGTTCGGAGGCACCGGCGACAATGCGGAGCAACGTGGATTTCCCGGAGCCGTTGCCACCGGCGATGACGGTCAGGGTGCCGGGGTCGGCGGCCAGGTCGACTCCGTCGAGCACCCAACGACCGCGCGCGGAGAACCGTTTTCGTACCCGTGCCACATCGACCGTATGCACCCTTGTTGACCCCTTCGTCGCGTCTGCACCACCCAACGACGCAGAATGCGAAAAGGTCTCTCAACGCTGGCGAGACGCCGATTGCACCAGTTCAAACAATTGGTGCAAATCCCAACTGGCGTCGATCGCGCCAGCGGCGGCCAGCCCGATCACCGCGATCGCCAGCAGGGTCAGCGCGAGCTTCCCCCGCGGCGGGTCGTCCAACAGCGCCCGCACCCGGGCCGTCACGTCGGCACCGGTGGCGGCCATGGCACAGGACGGCTTGGCGACCGGTCCGCGGCTGAGCAGCCGGGTGTGCGCCAACGCGGTGGCGGTGATGGTCCGGTCGCCGGTACGGCGCGCGGCCACCTCGTCGGCCCAACGTTCGGTGGCGTAGCTCGCGGCCTGCGGCAACCGGGCCAGCAGCGGGTTGAGCGCGGCCGCGATCGCGACCACGGCGACGTGCCGGTAGTGGTGGTGTTCGAGGTGGGCGTGTTCGTGCTCGAGTACGACCCGGCGTTGCGCCGCCGGCAGGGCGGTGAGCAACCCATGCGAGATGACGACCCGACCGGGCCGGCCCGGCACGGCGTAGGCGCTGATCCCGGGCTCGGGCAGTACGACCAGCGCGGTCCCCTGATTCGGCAACCGGCGACAGGTCCGGTAGGCGTCGATGATCGCGCGGGCCCGGCGGACCGCGGCCCGGACCACCAGCCCGGCCAGTACCGGGATCGCGACCAGCGCCGCCAGCGCGACCGACCGGTGCACCGGGTCGTGCCGGCGCATCGCGGCCACCGTCCAGTGCCCGATCGAGGCGACATCCGGTACCTGGCCGAGGAGCGTCAGGGCGAGCAGGCCCAGTGCGATCGCGGTCGACGCGGCGAGGACCACGCTGCCGATGCTCAGCAGCCAGGTCGCCCGGGCTGGCGGCAACCGGCGCGACACCCGCGGCGCGAACACGCCGAACAGCAGGGACACCAACAGCGGCAGGTAGACGTCAACCCGCATGTCAGCCCTCCGGGTCACCAACGTTACGTCGTACCAACTCTGCCAGCGCCCGCTCGTCATCGCCGGACAACCCGTCGACGAACCGGGCCAGAACCGTGGCCCGATCCTCACCCCGATCCAGCAGCGCCCGCATCTGGGCCGCCGCGATTCCGGCCTGATCCAGCACGGCCGCGTACGCATAGGCCCGACCGGTCCGCTCCCGGGTCGCCGCGCCCTTTTCGTACAGGCGGGTCAAGATCGTCATGACCGTGGTGTACGCAAGGTCCGAGCCCAGTGACTCCTGCACCTGCGCCGGGGTCATCGGCGTCTCCGCCGCCCACAAGGCGGCGAGGACCTCGCTTTCCAGCGCACCTGACGGTCGACGTCCCTGTGCCACGCCGCACCTCCTCCGCTGTCACCACTGATGTAGCCCAACTACGCCACTGTAGTTAAATCTCTCGCCCCGGTCCGGAGCATCTAAAAACTACATTACTGTAGTGGCTTCGAATCGGCGTACCCGAAGCTGTCCAGGTATCGCAGCGCAGGTGACCCGGTGGCGTGCCTGCGAGACAGACCGTTCTAGTTGGTTCAGCGTTGCAAGCTATAGTGGAAACCGTCAAGAACGAACGTTCTGCCTATCAAGTTGGGCTCATGAGCAGCGAATCCGAAAGCCGGCCATCCGAAGCGCGATCCCGGCTGCTCGACACGGCGACCCGACTCTTCTACGCGGAGGGCATCCACGCCGTTGGCATTGATCGCATCGTCGCCGAGGCGCAGGTGACACGGGCTACCCTCTATCGGCACTTCCCGGGCAAGAACGACCTTGTCGTTGCCTACCTGAACGAGGTCGACCAGGCCCTGCGGGATCAGGCGGACAAGGCCATCGCCGCCGGACTGCCGGCAGCCGACACCATTGCGGCCATCAGTAAGTCCATCGCGCAAGGCATCAAGTCCCCCGGGTTCCGGGGATGCGCTTTCCTCAACGCTGCCGCCGAGTATCCCGACCCCCAGTCCCCGGTGCACAAGGCCGTGCTCGCCCACCGCCAATGGCTCCTGGAAACGATCACGGAGCTACTGGTCAAGATCCACAGGACCGGTGCCGAACCCGCCGCCCGCCACTTCGTGATGATGCGCGACGGCGCCATGGCCGCCGGCTGCCTGTTCGACCCGGCACTCGTATCCGAGACCTTTCTACGCGGAGTCGAGCGGCTCCTGCAGATTTACGCCGGCACCGACTACAGCGAACCAGAGCGCCGCTCTCATTAATTGCCATTGCTCTGAAAATCCGGAACGATAGCGGCATGACCAGCGAGCCGATCGGTACGCCGCGGCAGCGTGCCCACGCCCAGACCGTCCTCGACATCAAACGGCTCGCCCGCGAGCAATTGGCCACCGAAGGCAGTTCCGGCCTCTCGCTGCGCGCGATCGCCCGGCAGCTCGGGATCGTCTCCTCGGCCATCTACCGGTACGTACCGAGCCGCGACGAACTGCTGACCATGCTGATCGTGGACGCGTACAACTCGCTCGGCGACGCGACCGAAACGGCGCAGCGCCGAGTCCGCCGGGCCGATCTGGAAAAACGCTGGCTGGCGATCGGGCGCGCGGTCCGCGGTTGGGCGTTGGAGCATCGGGCCGAATACGCGCTGCTCTACGGCAGTCCGGTCCCCGGCTACGCCGCGCCGGCCGAGCGCACGGCCGGTCCCGGCACGCGGGTCATCCAGCTGATCATCGAGTTGCTTGTGGACACTGCCCCGCACGGAGTCCGGCCGACCGAGCCGGCGCCGCCGCCCATTCCGGCCGCGTTGAAACGCGACATGCGGGAATTACGGGAGAACCTCGATATCGACGTCGACGATGAATTGTTGGTACGTGGATTCCTTGCCTGGTCGGCGTTGTACGGCATGGTGAGCTTCGAACTGTTCGGCCAGTACGGCGGTTCGGTGCAGCACAATGCGGCTTTTTTCGATCACCAGCTGGCCCGGCTCGGTCAGCTGATCGGTTTCCCGGAACAGAACTGAATCAGCGGCAGATCGTCACCAGACAGAGGTCGTCCTCCCGGTCGCCGGCCCCGAATTCGGCCAGCAGCTCATCGCAGCACCGTTCCGGCCCAGCGGCGGACCAGTTCAGGCACAGCTGCGCCAGCTGGGCGGTCCCCGCGTCCATCGGCCGATCGTGCCGTTCGACCAGACCGTCGGTATAGAGCACCAACGTCGAGCCGGCTGGGAGATCGAGTGTCTCGTCGGTGTACGGGGCCTCCGGGTTGACGCCGAGCATGAGGTTGCGCGGCTCGGTCAGCAACCGCACCACGGGCCCGTTCACCAGTACCGGCGGCGGATGGCCGGCGGCGGCCCAGGTCAGCTCGCCGGTGTCCAACCGCAGCGTCGCGTAGACCGCGGTGGCCAACGAGCCCGGCGCCGCCGTATGGAAGACCGTATTGACCTGGCGTAGCAAATGCGCCGGCCGCACGCCGGGCGCGGCGAACGACCGGAACAGCAGCGAGAGCCGGCTCATCGCCCCGGCCGCGGCGACGCCATGCCCGGCGACGTCGCCGATGAGCACCATCAGCGTCTCGTCATCAAGCAGGCCGACGTAATAGAAGTCGCCACACACCCGACCACCCCGCGTTGCCGACAGGTACCGCGCGGCCACCTCGGCTCCGGCCAGTTTCGGCAGCCGGTCGGGCAAGGCGTACCGGCGCATCTGCTCGACCCCGGATCGGTCGTCGACCACACCGTTCTCGGACAGGGCCCGGGCCCACGACTCCTCCAACCGATGCCGGTCGGTGATGTCGGTCATCGACCCGCGCATCGCGACCGCCGTCCCGTCGGAGTCGGCCAGTACCTCCCCGATGGTCATGACCTGCCGGATCGACCCGTCGGGTCGTACGACCCTGTGTTCACAGCTGTACGGCGCACCGTGTTCGCGGGCGTGTTGCAGTGCGGTCGCGACGTGCTCCCGGTCATCGGGATGTATGGCCCCCAGTAGCGACTCGGTGGTCGCCACATCGGCCCCGAGCAGCGCCTGCAGCCGGGGATCCCAGGTCCAGCGGTCACCGCTCAGGTCGGCCACGTACCAACCCTCGAGGTTGACCGCGCGGGGTGGGTGCACTGTCACTGCCCGATCATCCCGCATCCCACGGCCGCTGCGGGAGCAGCGGTACGATCGGGCCGTCCTCGAAGGGAGAACGGGTGTCATCGCGCGAGCATTCACCACCCGTACTGCGGATCGACCAAAAAGCTGACGGATCCATCGCGGTGTCCGGCGAGTTGGACATGGCGACCGCGCCGCGCCTGGTCGCCAGGCTGGATCGGTTACCCGACGAGGACACGGCACCGCTGGTGCTGGATCTGCGCGATCTGTCGTTCTGTGACTCCAGTGGGCTGAGTGTCTTTGTACAGGTCCACCAGGCGCTGCGCGCGTCCGGCCGTTCGCTGGTACTGCGCAACCCGTCCGAGCGGTTGCGCGCACTGCTCGTGACCACTCAACTCGACCGCGAACTGGACATTGATTGAACCGACCAGTTTTGTGAGCCGATCGCTGTTGCGACGCCGATCTGCGGGGTATGTGGGTCGTTGGACTGAGCTCAATCGGTGATGGGCGCAATGAGTGATGTAAGGGGGCCCAGTATGGCTGACGGCCCAGCCTCGGCTGCACCGCCGGCTCTGGATCCGGCCCATCCGGAGAATGTGGTGACGCTCAAACTAGCGGCGACGCCAGTATCGGTGGGGGTGGCTCGGGGGCAGGTCGACGCCATCTGCCAACGGCAGGGCCTCGCGGACCTGCGCGATACCGCGACGCTGTTGGTCAGCGAGCTGGTGACCAACGCGATCATGCACGGAGCCGGGGAGGTGACGCTGTCGGTGGCGTGCACGCCGCAAGAGCTGACGATCGGGGTGAGTGACGAATCGTCGGCGGCGCCGGAGGTCGACCGTGATCCGCCGCCGGACCGGCCGGGCGGGCGAGGACTGTTCCTGGTCGAGTCGCTCGCGACGAATTGGTCTTACGTGATGTTTCCGGGGGGCAAGCTGGTCTGGTTCTGCCTGAACGGCAGCGAGACCGGAAACTCTGCCGAGGCGCCACGGCCGGCACATTCCCAGCGGTAGCACTACTTATTTGTAGTAGTTCTATTCGGCTTTTTGGTTGCAGGAAATTCCGGCGCGGTCAGCCGCTGGTGGACTCGCGGATTACGAGCCGGGTCGGCCGGACAATGGTGCCATGCGACGGATTACCCTCGATCGCGTCGAGCAGCAGGCCGGCGGCCGAGCGACCCAGCTCCCGCAGCTCAAGGTCCACTGTGGTCAGTGGCGGGCGGCACGCCTGAACCATCACGTCCCAGTTGTCCACTCCGACCAACGCCACGTCCTCGGGAATCCGCCGCCCGCTTTCCCGTAAAGCATCGGCCACGCCGCGTGCGAGCTGGTCACTGCCGCAGAAGATCGCGTCCACATCCGGGGTGGAACGCAGCAGCATCGCGGTCGCCTGCCGGCCCCACCGCTCGCTCCATTCCCCGTGCAGTGGCCCAGGCTCGACAAAGTCCGCGCCGGCCTCGGCCAGCACCGAACGCGCACCCGCGGCCCGTTCCCGTACCGCCAGGAAATCCTCGGGACCGGTGATGTGCGCGATCCGCTGCCGGCCGACCGACAACAGGTGGGCGACCGCCAAGCGGCCGGCCTCGGCCTCATCGCTAACCACCGAGCAGTCCTCGGGATCGCGCGACTGGCACAGCGCATACACCACCGGCACCGGCAGATCCGACGCCAGCGGCGGGCGCGGGTCGGCCCGTCGACCGGTGACGATAATGCCGTCGACCCGACGCGACAAGAGCGTACGCAGATAGTGCTGCTCGCGAATGGGGTCTTCGCGACCGTCGCACAAAAACACCGACATCTGCCCAGCGCCCAGCGCGTCCTCGGCCCCGAGCATGACCGGAATGCTGAACCGGCCGAAGCTATCCGACGTAATAAGACCGACGGTGAAGCTACGTCCGGACAACAGGCCACGGGCCAGGCTGTTGGCCTGAAATCCCAACCGCTCGGCCACGGCGACAACCCGGTCACGGGTCTCCTGCCGAAGTTGGCCACGACCGTTGAGCGCCTTGGAGGCGGTGCCTACCGACACTCCGGCCGCGGCGGCGACGTCGGTGATCGTGACCCGCGCTGTTACCACGTTCTGACTTTCCGTCGTATTGCCCGCGGTAACAGTTCGGAGTACGAAAATGCCGCCATACCTTGACGTTCCATGACGAGCATCCTAGCCTTCGCAATCGGCAAACCTTTTCCGTGACCGCCTCTGAATTCACCGTGTCCGCGAGCGGATTCTTTCGAAGGAGTGCGTGTGGAGCAGCGCAACAGCCCAGCCGCCGGCCCGGTCGACCCGAGCCCCGACGCGCGGTTGACGTTTCGCCCGTTGCCGCTGGGCGCGGCCCGGATCGGTTCCGGGTTCTGGTCGAAGCGTCAGCAGACCAACCGTGACGTGTCGATTCCCGAAGGTGCGACCCGGCTGCGCGAGGCCGGCAATTATCACGACCTGGCGTTGGCCGCCGGCACCGCGACCGGTGAGTATCGCGGACCACTGTTCATGGATTCCGATATCTACAAATGGCTCGAAGCGGTGGCGTGGGAATCGGGCCGCGAACCGTCGGCCGAACTGACCGCGTGGGCCAAGGAAGCGGTCGAGGCGGTTGCCGCGGCGCAGGCGCCGGACGGTTACATCAATTCGTACGTACAGGCCAAGAATCTCGAACGGTTTTCCGACCTGGCCTTCGGTCACGAACTCTATTGCGCCGGGCACATGATCCAGGCGGCGGTGGCGGCCCACCGCGCCACCGGCGACACGGCATTGTTGGATATCGCGACTAAATTCGCCGATTATCTGGTGGCGACGTTCGGCCCGGACAAAATGCACGGCGTGTGCGGCCACCCGGAAATCGAAACCGCCTTGGTCGAGCTCTACCGGGACACCGGCAAATCCGAATACCTGCGGCTGGCGCAGTATTACGTGGACGCCCGCGGCCAGCAGACGTTGAAAACGAACCGGCGGGAGTCCAGCTATTTCCAGGACCGGGTGCCGATTCGCGAGGCGACCACGGTCGAGGGGCATGCCGTGCGGGCGCTGTATCTGGCCGCCGGCGTCACCGACGTCTACACCGAATCCGGCGACCGCAGCCTGTTCGACGCGCTGAATAGGCAGTGGCAGCACATGGTCGGGACCAAGACGTACCTGACCGGCGGTGTCGGTTCCCGCTGGGAAGGTGAGGCGTTCGGCGACCCGTACGAATTGCCGTCGGATCTGGCCTATTGCGAAACGTGCGCGGCCATCGCCAGCGTGCAGTGGAGTTGGCGGATGCTGCTGGCCACCGGCGATTCCGGGTACGCCGACCTGATCGAACGCACACTCTACAACGCCTTTCTGCCTGGCTTGTCGCTCTCGGGCGACGCATTCTTTTACGTCAACGCGCTGCAGTTGCGCGAAGACGCGACCAAGGACGACAGCCGTAGCCCGGCCCACGGCCGCCGACCGTGGTACACGACGGCGTGCTGCCCGCCCAACATCATGCGCACACTGTCCTCATTGGACCATTACCTCGCTTCGTTCGACGCCGAGGGAATTCAGCTGCATCAATACGCCAGCGGGCCGATCACATCCGGTGATGTTGCACTGAGCATCGTCACCAATTACCCGTGGGACGGGCGGATCGAGATCGAGGTCTCGCGGGCCCCGGCGGACGAATGGACGCTGTCGCTGCGGGTTCCGGCCTGGGCCGAGGGCGCGACGATCGACGTGAACGGCGCGGCCGAGGCGGCGAAATCTGGTGACTACGCGCGGATCCGGCGCACCTGGCAGGCCGGCGACCGGGTCGTACTCGACCTGCCGATGCGGCCCCGGCTCACGGTCGGCGATCCCCGGATCGACGCGGTGCGCGGCGCGGTGGCGATCGAACGCGGGCCGCTGGTCTACTGCTTCGAGCAGGCCGACCAATCCGTTTCCGTCGACGACATTCGGCTCACCGACGGCCCGTTGAGCGATGAGCATCGGCCGGATCTGCTCGGTGGCGTCACGGTGGTGCACGCGACCGCTTCGGTCGCGGCGGAACCCGAGCCCGGCTCGCCGTACTGGAGCCCGAACGGCAAGGCCGAGCCGACCGTCGCGACCGGCGTGCAGGTCACCGCGATTCCGTACTACGCCTGGGCCAACCGCGATATCGGCGCCATGCGGGTCTGGGTACCAAGCGCGGAGCCGATCCGGTGAGCGCGCGGCTGCCCCGCCGCCAGACCGACCCGGCAAGCGCGCGACTGCCCGGCCGCCGGGCCAATCCGGTGAGCGCGCGGCTGTCCGGCCACGGCGGCCCGCTGACACCCCGCCGCGCCCCGGCCCGGCGCCGGGTCGCGGCGGTTACGGCGGCAGCGCTGGCCTGCCTGACCGGGGCGGTCGGCTGCGGGTCCAGTAAACCGGCCGGGCCCGCGGTCTCCTCACCGCAATTCGGTACCAACGCCACCGGCGTCGTGCATTTCTGGGACCGCAGCGCGACCTCGCCGTACGGGCAGATCCTGGTCAAAGAATTCAACGCCACCCACAAACACCTCAAGGTCGAGCTCAGCCCGATCCAGGACACCCAGTACGTCACCAAGCTGGCGACCGCGATCCGCAGCGGTTCGGCGCCCGACCTGGTCGGCATCGACGACATCAACTCACAGCTGTTCATTTACAACAAGGCGTTCCTCGACCTGACCTCGGCAGTGAACAAGCTGCCGGAAAAGAACGTCCTTTCCCCCGGACACCTCAACCTGACCACCGAGAATGGCCATTATTACGGCACGCCGTACGTCGGCGACATGTCGTTCCTGCTCTACAACAAGACACTGTTCAAGAAGGCCGGGCTGGACCCGAACAAACCGCCGCGCAATTTCGCCGATATTCTCGCCGATGCCAAGGCGATTACGAAGCTGGGCCACGGCACGTACGGCTTCTCCTTTGCCGGGCGGTGTGAGGGCTGTCTGGGCTTCACGATGATGCCCGACGTGTGGGCCACGAATACCGACGTTTTCAAAGGCCAGCCCGGTAACCAGCACGCGACGGTCTCCTCGAACAAGGCGATGCGCCAGACGCTGACGCTCTATCGCAAACTGTGGTCGCAGCACCTGGCCGCACCCGAATCAGAGACCGAGACCGGAGCGACCTGGGGGCAGGATTTCCTGGCCGGCAAGATCGGCATGCTGCCGGCCGGCTACGGCACCGCCGCCAACGCGCCGCCAGCCTTTCAGAAGCAGATCGGCGCGGTCCCGTTGCCCGGCCCGGATGGCGGCTACTCCACATTCGACGGTGGCGCCAATTTCGGAATTCCGAAGAACGCGCCAAACCCCTCCGGTGCGTGGGAATTCGTCAAGTTCGCCTTGCAGAAGGAACAGCAGGCGCAGGCGCCGCTCGGCGGTTTCGAACCGATCCGCACCGACGTCGGCACTCCAGCGTTCAAAAAGAAATACCCGATCAACGCGGTCTTGCTCAACGCGCTGCCGAAGGGTTACGCACCCAAGACGCTCTCGTACAACGTCACGTTCAACCAGCCCGGTGGGCCGTGGGAGCAGATGTTCATCAAGGCGGTCTTCGACGGCGATATCGACAACGCGATCAAGAACGGCCAGACCGGATTCGCCGACGCGCTTTCGCAGGCCGAATCATGACCGTAGCTATCAATCCCGGAGAACGCTGGAGACCACAAGTCTGGAGGCGATGACGTGTGACCGCAACGACCGTCGACGTGCAGCGACCGGCCGAGGCCGGCGCCCGTAGACGCCGGAGGCGCCGGGTCACCTCGCGTCCCGGAGTCGGCCTGGCCCTGGTCAGCCCGGCATTCCTTTTCGTGGTGGCGTTCGTACTGTTCCCGCTCGGATTCGCCGTCTTCATTTCGTTCACCAACTGGCCGTTGATCGGCCCGTACCATTTCGTCGGGGCCGAGAATTACTCGAACATCCCCAAGGACACGGTCTTCCTGCACTCGGTGTTGTTCACGTTGATGTACACCGGAATCGTGACCGTGCCGATCTTCCTGGTCGGGTACGGGCTGGCGGTCCTGGTGCGGTCCAACCGACGTGGCGCGACCTGGTTCCGGACCGCGTTCTTCCTGCCGTTCGTGGTGGGTCTGGCTACCGAAAGCTTCATGCTGCTGCTGGAATTGCAGCCCAATTCCGGCGCGGTCAATTTCCTGCTACACAAGGTCGGTCTCACCGATGGCAGCACGCCGTGGCTGGTGCGAACGAATTTCGCCGTCACGGCGGTCTGTGTGCTCGTGGTCTGGTACGCCTCCGGTCTGACGATGATGCTGTTGATGGCTGGTATGCAAGGGATCCCGCACGACATCTACGAATCGGCCGAAGTGGACGGTGCCTCCTGGTGGGCCCGCGAGCTGCGGATAACGGTGCCGCTCTTGCGCCGCACGATCGCGTTGAGCCTGATTCTGTCGGTGATCGGCTCATTCCTGGCGTTCAATCAGTTCTATATCCTCACCCAGGGCGGACCCGGGGTCAGCACCACAACCGTCGTGCAATGGATCTATCAAAAGGCGTTCGTGCAATTGCATGTCGGCGCGGCGACCGCCCTCTCGTTGGCGCTCGTAATCGTGGTCGGACTGATCAGCGCCGCCCAGTTCTTCCTGCTCAGGGATGACGACGACCGGAAGTCGGAGGCATCGTGACCGCTACCACCAGCGCCGCGGGCCGAGCCCGGTCCTCCGACCGCACCGCCAGGTACCTGTACGTCACCGTCGGCGTTGTCCTGTCCATTCTGTTCATTCTGCCGCTGCTGTGGGCGGTCCTGCGGTCGTTCCAGCCGGCCGCGATGATCACCCAGGCCCCGCAGGCCAGCGATTTCACCCACATGACGGTCGCGAACTATTCCGGCCTGATCGGTGGCAGCGTCCACATCCTGCGCTACGTCGGCAACAGCCTCATCGTCTCGATCGGCACCGCGGCGCTGACCGCGGTGATCGCGACCCTGGCTGGGTACGGCTTCGGCCGGTTCCGCTTCCGGGGCTCGGGCATCATCTTCGCGCTGATCATTGTCACGTTGATGATTCCGTTCCAGGCTGTGCTCACCCCGTTGTTCATGGAGCTGAACGCGCTGCGCCTCACCGATTCCCGACTTGGCCTGATCCTCTTCTATACGACGTTCAACCTGCCATTCGGCGTCTTCGTCATGCGCAACACGTTCGCCCAGATCCCGAAGGAACTGGAGGATTCGGCCTACGTCGACGGGTCCGGCGTTATGGGCACGTTGATATTCGTACTACGCCCGCTGGTCGTGCCGGGCATCGCGACGACCGTGCTCTATGCATTCCTGTTTTCCTGGACCGAATTCCTCGGCGCACTGACCTTTATCACCAAGGACAACCTGATCACCCTGCCGGTGGCCCTGCTCAACGTGGAGACCGGGACCTACGGCCAGGTGAATTACGGATATCTCGTCTCCGGCGCCGTGATCGCGATGATTCCCTGCGTCGTGCTATATGTCGCGCTGCAGCGGTATTACGTCCGCGGCCTCACCTCCGGTGCGGTCAAGGGCTGATCCAAACGGGCTTGGACGTGTGGCACGGCGCGGGCAAAACCCGCGCCGTGCCACACCTAGGGCAGGTCTCTTAAATCCTGGCCGTCGCGAGCGGTGATCCAGGCGGCGTCCGGCAAGGCAGCCCGGGTGCGGGTGGCCCGCAAGACATGAGAGGAGCCGGTAGGGAGCTACCGGCGACGACGACAACGCAGCCGGTCGTCGTCTGGGCGCCGCGCAGTAGGCCAGGATTTAAGAGACATGCCCTAGGGCAGAAAGTCAGAAAACCTACGTAAAATTCGTCAGCACCCATTCCCCATCCGGGGTGAGCCGCGGCGGCCCGACCCGGGGCAGGAAAATCAGGTCCTCCCGCAACAGCGAGGCGAGCGGACCGTCAACGCTTTCCACTCCATCAAGCAGATACCGCGGCGCGGTCCGATCATCGGGCACCACCGGAGCCCGACGTACCCGACCAGCGGCCACCGCCCCCAGCAACAACCGACTGTCCTCACCAACCCTCAGCATGATCCCGTTCCCTCCGAGTCGGTGGCTGCGGGGAACGTGACCAGCCGAAAACCGCCTGCCGGCGGCCTGATCATCGACGTCATCACCGGGCCTCCTCAAACCACATCATTCGAATGTACGTTCGACTCGACCCGCGATCAGCTTACGAGCATCACCGCTGCGAACGCAACTCCTCCCCCGGAATATCGGCCCGATATCTTCCCACGCGAGGCCCGGCTTCCGGACGTATGGCACGCCGGGCGAGCCTGCGCCATCACCGGTTGTGCGATATGAATCAACTAGACGTGTTCCGGGCAGATCGCCCGACTCATAGGCTCTAGGTACCGACCTGAGGAGTTTTCGTATGAAACTCGGCCTCCACCTCTCAAACTTCACGTGGCCTGCCGACGGCACGGGTGACACGGCCCGGCTGGCGACCAAGCTGGCAGAGGTCGCCAGCACCGCCGACCGCGTCGGCTACGACCGGATCAGCGTGATGGACCACGTCTGGCAGATCGCGGTCAACGGCGAGCCCGAGGAACCGATGCTCGAGGCCTACACGGCGCTGGGCTACCTGGCCGCGCACACCACGAACGTCTCGCTGATGACCCTGGTCACCGGCGTCACCTACCGCGATCCCGGCCTGCTGGCCAAGCAGGTCACCACGCTCGACGTACTCTCCGGCGGGCGCGCCTGGCTCGGGATCGGCGCCGCCTGGAACGGGGAGGAGTCGGCCGGCCTCGGCTTGTTCTTCCCGCCGACCGCGGAACGGTTCGAGCGACTGGAGGAGACGCTCCAGATCTGCCTGCAGATGTGGACCGACAGCGAGGAACCGTACGAAGGCAAGCATTATCAGCTCACCCGTACGTTGAACTCGCCGCAGGCGCTGTCCCGACCGCACCCGCGGATCCTCATCGGCGGTTCGGGCGAGCGCAAGACGCTGCGGATGGTCGCCCAGTACGCCCAGGCCTGCAACCTGTTCGGCGGACCGGATGTGGATCACAAGCTCGATGTGCTGCGTGGTCACTGCGACGCCCTCGGCCGGGACTACGACGAGATCGAGAAAACCGTGAACTACCGCATCGACGTCGGGCCGAACGGGGAGAACGTGGAGAAGACCATCGAAGAGTTGCGGGCGCTGGCCGACAAGGGAATTGCGGTCGCGCACGGGCGGGTGTTCGGCGTCGAGAACATCACGCCGTTGGAGATCATCGGCCGCGAGATCATTCCGGTCGTCGCCGAATTCTGACGTCTGACCGCGCCGACATTCGGCCGACATTCGGCAGACGTCTGGCCGACAGTCGGCTGACGTCCGGCCGACATTCGGCTGAGATTCGGCGGGCGTTCGGCCGATTTCTGGACGCAAGCCTGCGTCTCATTGCAGCGAGCGTGACATCAGGGTTGGTTGGCTGGTCCCGCCACCGCATTCAGTGCAGCGAACGTGACACCAGGGTTGGTTGACTGGTCCCGCCACCACATTCAGTGCAGCGAACGTGAGACCAGGGCGGTTTTTCCGCTGAATTTCGACCCTCACGTCACGCTCGCTGCACATACGCGACGCACCAGCGCCCGACGACTCGACCAAACGCAAGCCGGACCTCCACTGCAGCGAACGTGACACCAGGGTTGGTCAACCGACCCCGCGACAACCCCCACGGCAGCGAACGTGACACCAGGGTTGGTTGGCTCGTCCCGCCACCACATTCAGTGCAGCGAGCGTGACCTCAGGGTTGGTCGACCGACCCCGCGACAACCCCCACGGCAGCGAACGTGACATCAGAGCAGAAAGTCCACCAGCGGAGCGCGCGCTCCGACATCACGTTCGCTGCAATTAACGCAGCAGCGCCGCCGTTGGCAGCACCACCAACGCGAGGGCCAGAACGTAAACCAACACCACCGCGCCCCGACCCAACCCCGGCGCCGGCTCCAGCAGCCGGCGTACCCGTACCGCCAACGTCGACCCGCCCGCACCCAACGCCCCCTCGGGCAACCGCGACGCACCCAATCTGGCCAATGCCGCCGCAACCGCATCCGGGCCGGTGCGCTCCGAAGCCGCATCGTCGGCGAGCATCTCGACCAGCAACGCGACCGCCCGGGTCGCATGCGCGGCCGGGCGCAGGAACGGGAACGTCGACTGCCAGGCCACAAACGGCTGCACCACCAGGTCATGCCGACCCCGCACATGCGCCCGCTCATGCGCCAACACCGCCGCCAACTCGTCCTCGGCCAGCAGCCGCAACGCCGAGTCGGTGACCACGACCCGCGGCCGCACCCCCGGTACGCAGTAGGCCAGCGCGACCGCGTGATCCAGCACCAGTGTGCCTAAACCGGGCCCGGGTCGGCCGACCAGATCGACGATCTGCCGATGCCGTCGCCGGTCCCGCAGCACCGAAAAGAACGATACCGCCAGCACGGTCAGCAGCCACGCCGCGAGAATCGCCCCCAGCCCGAACGCCAGCACCCTCCACAGTGGAATCCCGCCGAATCCGTGCCGGGCCAGTGACACGAGCCCGCGCAACAGGTGCTCCCGACGCGGCGCAACCCCGAGCGAGAGCAGCGCCCCGATCGCGGCCAACCCGCCGGCCAGACCGACCGCCTGCCAGCCGACCAGTGCGGCCCGCGGGTCTCGACTCGGCCACCGCGAGTGGGCCAACGCCAGCGGCACCGGACCGGCCAGCAGCAGCGCCAACACGGCCAGTCCGAGCGCGTCGAGGTCGGCGGGATACACGGCAGCTACCGGTGGCGGCGCAGGGCCTTGCGCAGAATCTCGGCGTCGTCCTCGCTGACCGATTCGATGAACCGGACCAGCGCCGCATCGCGGTCGTCGCTGCCGCCCAGCGCCTCCACCATCGTCTCGGCGACGAGGTCCTCCCGACTGGCCGTCGGCGAAAAGCGGAACGCCCGCCCGGCCCGCTCCCGGGTCACCAATTGCTTACGCCGCAGCCGATCCAGGACGGTGAGCACGGTCGTCACGGCCAACTCCCGACCCGGCAACGCGGCCACCACGTCCGTGGCCGAACACGGTTCCGGCGCCGACCACAGCACCTCCATCACCGCGCGTTCCAGATCACCCAGCCGGGCCATTGCCGGTCCCCTTCCGTCCATGGTTATTCTACAGGAGGTAGAACTTCTACGTTCCGTAGAACGTATAGGAGGAGGGGCGATGCTGCCTGAGGCCCGCGCGGAGACCGCGGTGAGTCTGGCGTTCCATATCTGCTTCGCCGTATTCGGGGTAGGGCTGCCGTGGCTCATGCTCTACGTCGAGGACCGGGCGATCCGGACCGGCGATCCGGTCTGGATGGGGTTGGCCCGCAAATGGGCCCGTGCGTTCGCGGTGCTGTTCGCCGTCGGCGCCGTTTCCGGAACGGTGTTGTCGTTCGAGTTCGGGCTGCTGTGGCCGGCATTTCTCGGTACGTACGGCGGAGTGCTGTCGCTGCCGTTCACGTTGGAGGCATTCGCGTTTCTGGCCGAGGCGGTATTTCTCGGGCTTTATTTGTACGGCTGGAAACGGCTGCGGCCGCGTACCCACTGGTGGACCGGAGTTCCGGTCGCCATCGCCGGTACGTTCTCCGCGCTATTCATCGTTACCGCGAATGCCTGGATGAACGTCCCCACCGGCATTAAAGAACGAAATGGCAAGGTGGTCTCGGCTGAGCCGTTGGCCCCACTGACCGGGCCGAATGCGGCGCCCGAATCGCTGCACATGCTTATTGCCGCGTTGATGTGCACCGGTGGCGTGGTGGCGTCGATCTACGCGATCGGAATGCTGCGCGGACGCCGGGATTCCTATCACCGTCGGGGATTCGCGGTCGGGCTGGTCGCGGTCTTGGTCTGCGCGCCGCTGCAGTTGGTGATCGGCGACTGGTCGGCCCGGGTGGTGGAAGCCAAGCAGCCGGCCAAATTCGCCGCGCTGGAAGGCTTGGGGCACAGCCAGACTCACGCTCCAGTGACAATCGGCGGCTATTACGACGCGAAATCCGGGAAATTGGTCGACGGCTTGCGCATTCCCGATGGGCTGAGCATTCTCGGTCACTTCAACCCCTCAGCCAAGATTCGCGGCCTCAACGTGGCCGCCCCGCAGAATCGGACGCCGTTTATCACGCAAGTGCATTTGTCATTCGACCTCATGGTCGGGGTCGGGACCGCCCTCATCGGACTGTCGGCGCTGGTCGCGCTCGTGGCGATCCGGGATCGACGTCGCCTTGGCGTATGGCGGTTGCGGCACGGGAAATGGTGGCTGCGGGCGGCGGCGTTGACCGGTCCCGGCGCGATGGCGGCGATGCTGGCCGGTTGGATGGTGACCGAACTGGGTCGCCAACCGTGGATCGTCTACGGCCGGATGCGGGTTTCGCAGGCGGTCACCAGTTCGACCGACGTCGGCTGGTGGTTGGGCGGCACGATCCTGCTGTACTGCGCGCTTGCGGTCGCGTTGATCCTTATCCTGCGCCGAATGGCGACCGGCGGACCGGTCACCACACAACCGCAGCCGGAATTGGTGAAGGTGTCATGAGCGCAACTACCCCGGCGACCTTCTCCGCTCCGCTCCTCGCTCAACATACGGTTTGCAACATATTCGCCGTAAAATCCGCTGCGATGCTCACTCCGGAGGCCAACTCGTGAGCGCCACGGGCATTCTGATCGTCATTATTCTCGCGCTGAGCGCGTATCTCGTGCTCGGTGGCGCCGATTTCGGCGGCGGTATCTGGGATCTGCTGGCGTACGGCCGCACCGCGGACGATCAACGCACTCTGATTTCGCGATCCATCGGCCCGGTCTGGGAAGCCAATCACGTCTGGCTGATTCTCGCCCTGGTCGCCACGTTCTCGGGTTTTCCGCAGGTGTACGAGGAGATCGGGCGCGGCCTTGCGGTTCCGGTCGCGTTCGCGTTGATCGGGATCGTGTTACGCGGCGCGGCGTACGTCTACAAGTCCTACGGCGACGGCGCGGCCGGGCCGGATCACCTGTGGGGCCGGGTTTTCGCGGTCGCTTCGGCGGTGACGCCGTACATGCTCGGGGTCGCCGCGGCCGGGCTGGCGACGGGCCGGCTGGACAAAGGCGCGGGCCTGTTGGCCGACCCGTTCGCCGCGCTCACCGGCGGATTGGCCCTGGCCAGTACCGCATTTCTGGCCGCCGTGTATTTGTGCCATGACGCGGCCAAATCGGCGCCCGGGTTGGTGCCGATCTTCCGCCGCCGGGCGTTGGGCGGTGCCATTGTCGCCGGGGCGTTGGCCTTGGCCCTGCTCCCGTCGCTACCGTCCGGTTTGGACAACCACCTGGGCCGGGCGGCGCCGTTCATCGGTATTTCCGCGGCCGCCGGCGTGGCGACGTTGATTCTCCTGTGGCGCCGGGAATTCAGAGCGGCTCGGGCCACGGCGGCATTGGCCGTCGCCACAATTCTGTGGGGTTGGGCGGCCGCGCAATATCCGGCCATCATCATCGGTCATCTGACCGTGGATTCGGCGTCCGCGACGCCAGCAACACTGCGCGCCACCTTCGCAGTTCTGGTGGCGGGGCTGGTGTTGCTGGCGCCCGGGATCCTCTATCTGTTCCGGGTATTCAGCCGGACCGAGCCGTAAAACCTATTTCGTGATCGACCCGGGAGTGAGCTTACGCAGCCGCGGCAGAATGTGCTCGGCGTAAAGCTCGATGAATCGCTGCTGATCATTTCCAGGGCCGTGGAATACCAGGTGGTCAAAGCCGAGGTCGATATACGACTTGATCTGCTCGACGTGTTCGTCCGGGTCGCTGGAGACGATCCAGCGGCCCGCGGCGTCCTCAGCGGACAGATCGGCCGCCAGCCGTTCCATTTCGCGCGGATCCTCCACACCGGACTTTGATTCGGCCGGAAGCGCCAACGCGGCCCAGTTACGGGTTTCCTCCATCGCGCGTCCCCGGTCCGGATCAAACGACACCTTGACCTCGATCATCCGCTCGATCTTTTCCGGATCCCGGCCGGCCGCCTGCGCACCCTCGACCAGGGCCGGCAGCAACCCGTCCCGATAAAGCTCAATTCCCTTGCCAGATGTACAAATCATGCCGTCGGCCTGGCGCCCGACGTATTTCGCCATTCGGGGTCCACCGGCAGCGACGTAAATCGGCAGCGGCGTTTCCGGACGGTCGTAAATCGTCGCCTGCCGGGTCTTGTAGTACTCACCGTCGAAATCGACGAAATCCTCTGTCCACAATTTACGGATCAGCGTCAGCGCCTCGCGGAAGCGGGCCAGCCTTTCCTTGTATTCCGGCCATTCCCGGCCGGTGACCGGCACCTCGTTCATCGACTCACCGGTCCCCGCACCGAGAATCACCCGGCCCGGATTCAGCACACCGATCGTCGCCATCGCCTGCGCCACAATGGCCGGCTCGTATCGGAACGTCGGAGTGAGCACGCTGGTCCCCAACAACACCCGGTCAGTCCGCTCACCCAACGCGGCCAGCCAGGCGAACGAGAACGGGGCATGGCCATCGGTGTGCTTCCACGGCTGGAAATGATCCGAGATCATCACGCTGTCGAAACCCGCCTTTTCGGCGGCGACACCGTATTCCAGCAGCGTGCGCGGGTCGAACTGCTCCGCCGACGCCTTATATCCGAGCTTCATGCTGTGTCCTCTCCAGCCTCGGTCGACCACTCAGGTTTCAACCTACCTGCGGGTGAGCCGGCGCCAGAAGCCGCGACGGACGACCCGTTCCCCCGGCTCGGCGCCACGCACCAACGGCAACCCGGCCGCGGCCCAGGCCTTGGCGCCGCCATTGAGCGACAACGCCTCCCGGCCGGTAGCGGCGAGAATCTCGGCCGCCCGCCACGACCGGTTGCCCATCGAGCAGACGGTGAGCACCTGTCCCGGTGGTAGCGCGCGGGCCCGGAACGCGACCGTCTCGACCGGCATGTTCACCGCACCCGGCAGATGTCCGAGCGCGTACTCATCCGGCGTACGTACGTCGATGACCGTGTCGCCGGCGGCCCAGATGGCCCGCGCCACCGCGACGTCAACCCGCTCCGCTGACCCGGTCATGGCTCATATCCTGCCGGGCCGATTGCCCGACCGCGCGGCCTACTGTGCCGGCGGCGCGTCAGTGGTGCTCGCCTTGCCGGCCGAGGGTCTGCACAGGGGTCGCGCCGGGGCGGGTCCACTGCGGCACGGGTCGGCTGGTCGGGCCCCAGGTGGCGTTCCCATCGGCGTCCGAGCGCCAGTACCAGCATGGGCTCTGCCCCTCGGGCCAGCCTTCGGGGTTGTCCTCCCACGCCTCGCCGCGGCCGTAGGGCGTCATATCGAGCAGGGCGAAGGATCCGGCCGGCTCGTTGCCCCGGCCCGTCGTGGAGTACGTGAGGAACACGCGGTCACCGTCGCGCAAGAAGCACGTGAGGTAGCCCATCTCGCCGCCGATCGGCTCGGCCACATCGCGCACCGAATACCACGGCTGGGTGTAGCCCATGAAGTCGACGTACGAGGCCACCTCGTCCGGGCGACCCGTGGTCAGGATGGCGAACGAGACGCCGCGGGCGCCCAGATAAACGGCGTCCTTCAGATGCCAGGCCGCGACCGTACAGCCCTCACACTGTCCCTGATGCGGCGCGCCGTCGTGCCACATGTGCTTGTAGACCAGGAGCTCCTCGCGGCCCTGGAACAGGTCCAGGAACGGGACCGGGCCATCCCGCCCGACGACCTCGACCGTCCCGTCAAACTCCACCATCGGCAGCCGCCGCCGGGCGGCGGCGATGGCATCGCCCTCGCGGGTATGTGCCTTCTCGCGGACCAGAAGCTCAGCCCGGGCGGCCTGCCAGGTGGCCAGGTCAACGACGGGCGGGCGGCCGGGCAGCGCAGTAGTCGGGTCACTCGGCGAGGTCGTCATGGTGTCCTCCGTGGTGTCGGCGTACGAAGTCCTGCGACAGTCATCAGAAGAGACGCGCGACGCGAGCGGAACTCATCGCGGCCGGCTTCGGCTGAGCTTGCCCCAACCCCTCCGGGCTGACAAGCGCCGAAACGGGCTGCCGGCAAAGCAGCTCCGGCCGGGACGCCGCCTGCTCCTGATGTCGGGCCAGCACGACCACGCCGAGGATCACGACCGGCGCGGCCACCACGGTCAGCACCGGGTAGTGAATCGCAACCGGCTGTCCGAGCAACGCGCCCACACCGATCGACGCGATCGGATCCACCACGGTCATCACCGCGACCGTCGCCCCCAACCGGCCGACCCGGTACGACCGCTGCTCCAGGGTCGTACCGGCCACGACGCAGGCAACCAACAACAGAGTCCCGACGTGCAGGAACGCGCCCACCCCGTGCCCCGTACTCACCAACGCCCGGACCAACGCCGACGTCGTACCCAGCAACACCGCCGCGCCACCGGCCAGCACCACCGCCCCGCCGCGCCGAGCCAAAACCAGAACCCAGACCAGCACCGCCAGCAGGCCGGTCCACCACAGACCGGTCCCGGACGGCGCCGCCACCTTGTCCGAAGTGGACAACGTAGAGACCAGAAACGCCAGACCCCCCGATACCGCCGTCGCGGCCAGCAAATCGACCAACTCGGGCCGGCGCCGACGCAAAAAAGCCCCGATCGGAACGGCGAACACGACGACGAAAACCCCGATCGGCTGGACGGTCGTCAGGGGCCCGTGAGCCAACGCCAGCAGGTGCAACCCGGCCCCGAGCCCGCCGATCGCGAACCCGGCCAACCAGAGCGGCCGGCGGACCAACCGCCGCAGCAGCCCGCTCGACCCGCCGGTGTCACTCGCGGCCTGGTGCTGCTCCAACGCGGCCGCTACGGCATAGCAGAGGGCGGCCGCCAGGGCCACGATGATCGCCACTCGGCCGCCCTCCCCCGTTTCCTGCTGGTAGTTCCAGCCTGTCCGGGATTGGGGGCGATGTCGGTGGGACTGCTACGCGTCTTGGGGGTGGGGCCAGCACCACCATTCACGATTAGGCATTCAGGATCAGGTACGCAACAGATGCGCGTTGATCTTCCGTACTTCCTCAGCCAGCTCGGGCCGTTCCACCACCGTGACGCCGTGCTCGCGCAGCACTCGGGCACCCTCGCCGGGAACGAAGATCGACGGTTCCCGCAGTGCGAACACGACCCGCTGGATGCCGGCGGCGATGATCAGCTCCGAACACGTCTTGGGCCGGGATTTACGGATGCTGCACGGTTCCATCGAGCTGTAGATCGTTGCCCCGACCAGCCGCGGGTCATCGACGGACAGGCTACGCAACGCGGCCTCCTCGGCGTGGTCGCGATCGCCGTCCTGCCGTGAATAGCCTTCGGCCAGGCGATTTCCGTCCCGGTCGACCACGATCGCGCCGACCGAGAACGCGGTGTCCGAGGGCGGGCAACGCCGGGACAGCTCGACCGCCGCCCGCAGCAGCTGCAGCTCATCCATCCGTACCGCCCAGCAGGTAACGCATCAGCACGACATCATCGAGCGGCCGTACCTCGACCAGCTGCAGCCGACCGGGCGGGAAGCGGCCGCCCGTCACGAACCGGGGCGCGGTCGGATCGCCGACGAACAGCGGCGCCACCACCACGTGCAGTTCGTCGACCAGTCCGGCGGTCAGGAAGGCCGTATGCACGCCCGATCCGCCCTCGATCAGCAACCGGCGAACGCCGCGCGAGGCCAGGTCCGCGAGCAGCCACGCCGGCTCGGCCCGGGTTCCAGCGTCAACCACGGTCGCGTCCGTACCGGCCAGCCGCTCAGTCAGGACGGGCATCGCCGCGCTGGTGCCGTACACCAGGTGCACCGAGTCGCCGAGCGTGAAGAACGCCGCTTCCGGGTCGAGTACGCCGGTCCCGGTCACCGTGACCTTGACCGGATGAGCCGGCAGGCCGGCGGACAGACGGCGCTCCTGGCGCAGCGGCGAGCGGACCAGCAGCCGCGGGTTGTCCCGCCGGACCGTCTCGGCACCGACCAGGATCGCGTCGCTGCAGGCCCGTTCCTCGTCCACGCGGTCCAGGTCGGCCGCGCCGGAGAGGATCAGGCGTTGATCGGACATGTCATCGATATAGCCGTCCAGCGACATGGCGACGCTGCAGACCACGTAGGGCCGATCGCTCACTCCGACAACCTCAACGGTGCAACAGGGTCCAGCCGACCCGCAGCCAGATGAAGACCGCGATCGACTTGGCCAGATGGTCGTCCAGGATCGGCGACATGATGTTCGACCAGGTCGGGTGGATGCGCGGGGTCGAGCCCAGGAACAGGTCGGTCAGCTCCATCACGGTGAATACGGTGAGCACCAACGCCCACCAGAACACGGTTTTCTTGGTGACCGGTCGGGTCCGGGGATGCCGCTTGGGGGGTCGGACAAAAGCGATGATCAGGATCACCAAACCGGGCACGAAGACCGCGATGTTGGCCGCCAGCGTGAAGGTGGCGAATCCGCCCACGATCCAGGAGTAGACGACACCCACGGCGATGGCGGGCCAGGCCAACGGCTGCGCCGCGGCGGCCTCTTCGGCCGCCGGCTCGAGCGCAGGCGCGTCCAACCGTTCGTTGGGCGTCGCCGGATCGGAGGACATGCGTTCCATCATCTCGCGTAGATCATGAACTGGCGAGGAGCCTCGTGCGCAATCACAGTCCGCGCTCGCCTACACCCGACAGTATCGCTCACCATTCAGCCATCACGTCCGGTACTGGCCACGCTCTTGACGTGCGAGCGCTGCTCGCGTTGGGCTGGTTGGGCCGTCAGTAGATCAGCGCGGGTACGGCCCTACGGACTATCGCCGCCGGGGCAACTCGGCCCGAAAGCCTGGGTCAATAGGATGTTGGATAGCCGATCGAGCGGATTATCGGCGCGCAATTAATACTGGAATTGAAAACGCAGGACTTTACGGTAGTCCCGGGAATCGCGTCAATAGTCAATCGCTGCACCTGCAACGTCCCGCGCCGTCAGGAGAAATGAATAGGCGCCGTTATCGAATCGATAGGTGACGCTGTGCGGCCGTGGCGAATTGCCGTAGCTAAGCAATTGGTTGCCGATTCATGTTCCGACTGGTCTGTCGAGCGGTATTCCGTGACCGGGCCGAAATTAACGGCAAACCCTAGCCGTTTGCGATCGCCGTGGTCTACGGTGTCCGCCAAGTGTTTCGACGGCGTAATGCTGGGCGCCGCTCGCCTTCCTGTCGACGGGATCGAGTGACATGAAAACTTCTCCTGCGAACGTTTCTCGGCGGACATTCCTGTACGGGTCCGCGTTGGCTGCCGGGTCGGCATTTCTGGCCGCCTGCAGTAGCAGCGGAAAGGATAAGGGCGGCGGATCCGGTGGAAGCGGCGGCGGCGACACCGCAAAGGGCTCGGCCAAGAAACCGCTGGCAGCACCAAAGAGCTTCACCGAGGCGCCGGCATTGGCGAGCCTGTCGAAATCCGGGAAACTCCCCAAGGTCGCGGACCGCCTTCCCGAACATCCGTACGTTATCCCGCACAACTGGGTGGAGCGCGGAAAGTACGGCGGCACGCTGAACATGATCTGTTTCTCCAGCCAGGGCACCACCAAGGCCGACGCGAACCGGAACATGTTCTACGGCCATTCGCTGCTGCGGTGGCTCAATGACGGGCTCGACATCGGACCGGGTCTGGTCGAGACGTGGACCTCGAATGCGGACACTTCAGAGTGGACGTTGAATTTCCGCAAGGGTCTGAAGTGGTCGGACGGTCAGCCGTTCACCACCGAGGACATCATGTTCTGGTGGGAAGACATCATCCTGCCGGGTCACTTCGCCCAGGTGCCACCGGATGAATGCCGGTCGGGAAAGAACACGTTGTGCAAGATGACCGCGGTCGATGACACCACGTTGAAGATGACGTTTGACGCGCCAGCGCCGCTGACCGCCGACCGCCTCGCGATGTGGGCCAAAGGCGCGGTCGGAGCGAACGGTCCGATCTGGATTCTGCCGAAGCATTACGCCAAGCAGTTCCACCCTAAGTACAACAAGAGCGTCCCAAAGAACTGGGACACCGTCGGTGGCTTGTGGGAGAACAAGACCGACTGGATGCGTAACCCCGACTGCCCCACGCTGATCGGCTACAAAACGAAATCGTTCGATAACAACAAAGGCGTCGTCCTGGAACGCAACCCGTACTACTGGGCCGTCACCAAAGATGGCGACCAGCTGCCGTACATCGACGAAATCGTCATCAATACGATCCAGGACGCGCAGGTCGGCAAGCTGCAGGTACAGCAGGGCAAGGTCGACTACTGCGAGGGCGTTTCCAACCAGATCGATCTGTCCGACGTCTCCACCCTGATGCCGTCGCGGGCCAAGGCCGGGACCGAGGTTCTCATGTGGGACAGCGGCGATGGCACCGGTTCGATCTTCTTCCTCAACCTCGACTATCCGGATGAGAAACTGCGCAACCTGTTCCGGGAACCGAAATTCCGCCAGGCGATCTCGTACGCATTCGACCGGGTCAACATCCAGAAGACGCTGTACTACCAGACCGGTGAGCTCACGACCGGGACGTTGAGTCCCAAAGCGATCGAATACCTGGTCAATGACGAGGGCAAGAAGACCTACAAACAATGGCGGGACTCGTACAAGGCGCACGATCCGGCCAAGGCCAAGCAACTGTTGGCCGAGCTGGGGCTGAAGGACAAGGATGGCGACGGCTACGTCGAAATGCCGGATGGGTCGAAACTGACCGTCCACCTTGACTATTCGGCCGACATCAGCCAAACCCAGGCAGCCAAGGACGACCAGCTCGTACACGACGCCAAGGCCATCGGACTGCGGATGACGCGCAACCCGGTGACGCCGACCAACTACGCCGATCAATGGCAGTCGGGCAAGCTGATGGCGCACACCAACTGGGGTGTGGGCGACGGACCGAACCATTTGGTCTATCCACAGTGGCTGGTCCCGATCGAATACCAGCGCTGGGCGCCACTGGAGGGCGAGTTCTATTCGCTGCGCGGCACGGCGAAGGAGAACCAGCAAAAAGACGTCGATCCCTGGAAGCGCACCCCACCGCGACTGGAGCCGGACCCGAAGGGCCCGATCCAGAAGATGTGGGACCTGTACGACCAGACCAAGATCGAACCAGACTTCATGAAGCGCACCCAATTGGTGTGGCAGATCATCAAGCTGCACATCGACTTCGGGCCGTTCTTCATGGGCTGCGTTGCCAACTATCCGCAGGTCATCATCGTGAAAAAGGATCTAAAGAACGTTCCGCGCCGGGAAAACCTGGCCCTGAACGGATTCGACGGTCCCTGGATTCACCCCACCCCCGCGGTTTACGACCCGGAATGCTATTTCTGGGCCAACCCCGAGCAGCACAACACGTAATTCAGCCGGAAAATCCGGGCCCTCGGCGATTGCACGGCCGCTTTTCCCCGCAGCGGTCAAGCAGCAATTCGCCGAGGGCCCTGGACAACGAATCGTCGTCGGTCACCCGGCAGCCGAAGGGTGCCCGTAACGGCTCGTAGTCCGACCCGACCGCACACAGCAGATCCAAGCCGTACCGATCCAGCCCGACAATGTTCACGTCGGTGATCGTGCAGTCGGCCAACCGGCGCAGCGCATACCCGATGGTCTGGTCGCGGTGGTGCGCCTCCAGGTGCCCGACGACGTGATCCTCAGCCTCGTACAGCGGGTCCGGCTCCGCCGCGACGAAGTCCTCCGGATCGACAACCGTGGTGCCCGCGGCCGTGGTCACCCGGATCTCGCCGACCTCGAACCGGTACAGCGTCCACCCGGTCCCTACATCCAGCAGCGAACCAAGTGGCCGCACGCCCGCGATCCGCGCCGCCAGTTGGCGTTGCACCGACATCGGCGGCTCGTCGATCCACCCGGTGATGCACAACCGGGCTCGCGGCAGGCACAGCTGACCCGGCGGCACGTCCAATACGTCCAGCACGCTCGGCACGTCGATCAGGTCGGTTGAGGTGGTGATCAGCCGCAGCCGGTCGTACAGCTCGGTTCCGTTCTGCACCAGCAGCGCCACCTCGCCGTCGCGGCCGGTCAGGTGCTGGACCCGGTACGCCTTGGTGCCGCTTGCGGCTGCGTCACCGGCTAAGCCGGGCAGGTGCAGTACGCCGGTCACGACGCCGAGAGCCAGGGTGCGGGCCCGTTCGGCCGCGCTCGGCCCGGGTTGGTTGCCATCGGTCGCCTGGCTCGCGTCGTTTCGAGCCTGGCCGGCGTCGTGCTGGCCTGCGACGACGTGACGCCCGCTGGACGGGCCGGCGTTGCTCCGACTTGCGTTGGTCTGACCCGGGATCTCCACCATGACCGCCTCACACCCCGTCGGATCTGTCTAGGTTAGGCTAACCTAATCCATTGGAGGTGTTCTGTGAACCATCCCCGTCCGAAGGTGCGTCGATCCCGCGCTCTGGGCATTGCGTTGACACCGAAGTGCGCGAAGTACCTGGAGAAGCGGTCCTATCCGCCGGGCGAGCATGGCCGGCGGCGGCGCAATCCGTCGGACTACGCGATCCGGCTGCGCGAGAAGCAGCGGCTGCGGCACCAGTACAACGTCAGCGAGGCCCAGCTACGGCGCGCGTTCGACGCCGCATTGCGCCGGCCGGGCAAGACCGGAGCCAACCTGGTCGCGGCGCTGGAACTACGGTTGGACGCGACCGTGCTGCGGGCCGGGTTCGCCCGCACGATCTATCAGGCCCGGCAGCTCGTGGTGCACCGCCACATCATGGTGAGCGGCCACATCGTGGACCGGCCCTCGTACCAGCTCGAACCCGGCGACCACGTGCACGTCACCCCGCGCAGCTCGGGCAAGCTGCCGTTCCTCACCGCCGCGGCCGGCGGCTACGCGCCCGACGTGCGCGCGCCGTACCTCGAGGTGGACCTGCCGAATCTGCACGCCGAGGTGCGCTCCGCGCCGGAACGGGAACAGGTGCCGATCGTCTGCGACGACCAACTCGTGGTGGAGTTCTACTCCCGCTGACCCCGGCACCGCCCAGCCCGGCCGCTCGACTCCTGCGCTCATCCAGCCAGGCCGCTCGACTCATGCACCCACAACCCAGCCCGAGCATGATCATGAAACTGTCGGCGCGCCGCGGACGGAAGCAGATCGGCTGCGTCAAGTCGTAACTACAGACGGGTCAACCGCTCGACCGCTTCGTCGATGACCTCGTCCTTCTTGCAGAACGCGAACCGCACGAACGGCTGCCCGGCTTTGACGTCGTCGTAGAACACCGAACTCGGAATCGCCACAATGCCGGCGCGCTCGGGCAAGGAGCGGGCGAACGCCGTTCCGTCGTCGAAGCCGAGCGGCCGTACGTCGGCCTGCACGAAGTACGTGCCGGCCGGCTGGTGCACCTCGAATCCGGCTCGACTCAGCCCGGCCGCGAGCCGGTCGCGCTTGCCCTGCAGAGCGGCGCGCTGCGCCTGCACCCAGTCCAGCTCGTTGTCCAGCGCATGCGCGACGGCCAACTGCAGCGCGCCGTTGGCGGTGAACGTCGTGAACTGCTTGACCGTCTGCACCGCGGTGATCAGCTCCGGTGGCGCGCAGACCCAGCCGGTCTTCCACCCGGTCACCGAGAACGTCTTGCCAGCCGAGGAGATCGAGAACGTCCGCTCCCGCATCCCCGGGAACGACGCCAGCGGCAGATGCTCGGCCCCGTCGAACGTGAGGTGCTCGTAGACCTCGTCAGTCACGGCGTATAGATCGTGCTCGACGCACAGCTGCGCGATGAGCGCCAGCTCGTCCCGGTTGAAGACGGTCCCGGTCGGGTTGTGCGGGCTGTTGATCAGCATCAGCCGGGTACGCGGTCCGATCGCGGCACGCAGTTCGTCCGGGTCGAACGTGAACCGGCCGGTCGGCCCGTCCGGTCGCAACGTCACCACCCGCCGGGTCGCACCCGAAAGCGCGATCACCGCCGGGTACGAGTCGTAGAAGGGTTCGAAGACCACGACCTCGTCGCCCCGCTCGCAGGTGGCGAGCACGGTGGCCGACACCGCCTCGGTGGCACCGACGGTGACGAAGACCTCGCTGGCCGGGTCGTACTCCAGGCCGTAAAGCCGGGCACGGTGCCGCGCCACAGCTTCGCGCAGCTGCGGTACGCCGGGCCCGGGCGGGTACTGGTTCACGCCGCCGGCGATGGCGTCGGTGGCGACCTTGAGCATGGCGGCTGGGCCGTCGGTGTCGGGGAAACCCTGACCCAGGTTGAGTGCGCCGAGTCGGATCGCGAGCGCCGTCATCTCCGCGAAGATCGTCTCGCCGAAGGACTGCATCCGTTCCACCAGCGGTTCGCGCGCAGCCAACTGGACCTCCCGCTCAGGTTTGTCCCGTCATGATGTCATCGCGACGGTACGACGGGGCGTGAGTCAGCCCACCCCGGGCTCCCGCGGACCGACCAGAAGCGGCTGCGCGCCGCGCCCGATCGCGCCCTGCCGGTCGAACAGCCGGGATTCGGCCAACCCGACGCCGTCGGCGCTGATAGCCGTGCTGGCCTGCAGACCGATCCATTCGCCCACCGGCATCCGGTGCAGGTGCACGCTCACCTCGGGGTTGATGAACAGGAAATCCGACAGCGGTAGTTCACTGCTGGCGCCGTTGCCGGAGTCGGCCACGAGCAGCACCCGCTGCAGCGGCGACATCGACTCCCCGGCGACCAGATCGACCCGTGGCCGCGTCCATACCGTGGCCGGGCCGAGCACGTCGAAACCGCCCACGGCGTACCGCCACTCGATCGCCGCGACATATCCGCCGGGCCAGGTCACCTGGTCGGCGGTGTCGGGCAAGGGCGGAACCTGGGTCGGCGCGGTCGGCTTCACCACGTCCGGGGCGGTACGGATCCGCCAGGCCCGGGCGGCCGCGACCGCCCGCTCTCCGGCGCGTAACTCGGCCTGGATGAGCTCCACGCTGCGACCCGGACGGACCACGTCGGCCCGTACGGTCAGCTCGCCCACCGGGATCGGACCGAGGATGTCGACCGCGACCCGGGCGGTGATCCAACTGTCGTTGCCAGATGCCGCCTCGGCGGCACGGCCGAGCAACGCCGCCGGTGGCCCGCCATGTTGCAGACCGGCGCCCCACGGCCCCTCGGTGTGTTCGGTAGCGCGGAACCGTTCGCCCGTCGCGTCACGGTCAGCAAGACGTACGAAAAATGCCTCAGCTGCCACGCCAGAACCGTAGTCCACGCGGCGGCGCCCCAGTCCGGAGCATCCACAGCCCGGAAACGGTTCGCACGAAACCGGACACAAACAACGCCGCGCCGCCGACCGTATTGGTCAGCGACGCGGCGTTGTGCCCGTCATATTTATTACGCCCGAAGTATTTACTTGCTTGACGGCGACTTAGATGTCGGCCGTCGTCTCGGTCTCGCTGCCTCCGCCGAGCAGCGTCCGGACTTCGGACTCCTTGTAGCGGCGGTGTCCGCCCAGTGTGCGGATGGAGGTGAGCTTTCCTGCCTTCGCCCAACGAGTCACCGTCTTCGGGTCGACTCGGAACATCGTCGCAACCTCAGCTGGTGTCAACAATGGCTCGGCGTCAGTGCTCGTGCGAGTGGTCATGGTTCGTCCCTTCTGCCCCCGGTCGGCGCGGTGGGGAAATTTGCCGGCCAGCGCCCATTATGCACCATTTTCCTACAACGTTCAAATAGCCCGGCCAGCGCAATTTCGCTCCGCCTGGCAACCGCTACGCAACCTAACCGCAACGCGGCGTTTTGCCGGTGGACGATATCGGCAAACCGGACGTACAAAATGTGGCAAACGCACGCTCTACGGTACGCCTCGCGGGCCTCGTCCGGGAGGTGCAGACGGGCGGATCTCGTACGAGAGGTGACGAGTCGGTGACAACCCGTACATTGCAACGCTGAAACGCTTCGTAGTTCTAAGGTGATGCCAGAAGACGGCCCAATGCAGGACTCAGTGCGCGGGTCATCGGAAAGGCCTTTAGATGGCCGGTAACGAGCACATCGCCAGGGTCGACGGGTGCGATCCATCCCCGACCCTGCCTTGTCGCTCGCACGGCACCAACCACCTCAACGGGAGACACCCATGAGCGTCTTTACCCACGACCTACAGGCAACCCAGCATGAGCAGGTCGTGTTCTGCCAGGACCCTGGCAGCGGGCTCAAGGCCATCATCGCCATCTACTCCACCGCGCTCGGCCCGGCGCTCGGTGGCACGAGGTTCTACCCCTACGCCACCGAGGACGAGGCGGTCGACGACGCGCTGAACCTTGCCCGGGCCATGGCCTACAAGAACGCGCTGGCCGGACTCGACCACGGCGGCGGGAAGGCCGTGATCTGGGGTGACCCCGCGACGCTCAAGACCGAGGCGCTGCTGCGCGCGTACGGCCGGTTCATCCAATCACTCGGCGGCCGGTACATCACCGCCTGCGATGTCGGCACCTACGTGCAGGACATGGACGTGATCGCCCGCGAGACCCGCTGGGTGACCGGCCGTTCGCCGGAGCACGGCGGGGCCGGTGACTCCTCGATCCTCACCGCGTTCGGCGTCTGCCAGGGCATGCGGGCCAGCGCCGAACACCTGTGGGGTGCGCCGACTCTGCACGGCCGGACGGTCGGCATCGCCGGCGTTGGCAAGGTCGGCCGGCATCTGGTCGATCATCTACTCAAGGACGGCGCCCGGGTCGTGATCACCGACGTGAACGAGCACGCGGTCGCGGCGATCACGACCGCGCATCCGGAGGTGGAGCGCGTCGCCGACGTCGCCGCCCTGGTCCGTGGCGACCTCGATGTGTACGCGCCCTGTGCGCTAGGTCACGCGCTCGACGACGAGACGGTGTCGGTGCTGCGCGCCTCGATCGTCTGCGGCGCGGCCAACAACCAGCTCGCCCATCCCGGCATCGAGAAGGTGCTCGCGGATGCCGGCGTGCTCTACGCCCCCGACTACGTGGTCAACTCCGGCGGAGTCATCCAGGTCGCCGACGAGATCGAAGGTTTCAGCTTCGAACGGGCCAAGGCCAAGGCCGCCGGGATCTACGACACAAGCCGGCGGATCTTCGGGCTCTCGGCCGAGGAGGGCGTCCCGCCGGCGGTCGCGGCCGACCGATTGGCCGAGCGCCGGATCGCGGACGTAGGGCGGTTGCGCACCATCCTGCTGCCGCACTAACGTCCGATCTTGCGGTGCAACAGGCTGCGGCAGAAGGCGCACCGTTAATGCCCGGGCTGGCGTGAATCTTCGGCCCAGGCACGGTAGCCTGGCTGTATTAACGGATGGCATTGATCGGGGCCGCTGAAGGCCGCCCCGAGTTCTGTGCGAGGGGGTCGAGCCATGGGGCGCGGCCGAGCGAAGGCCAAGCAGACGAAAGTCGCGCGTGAGCTGAAGTACTCAAGCCACGAGCCGGACTACGACAAGCTCCAACGTGAGCTGTCGGGCGGCGAGCCTGCGGCTCGACGTGAGTCGGAGGACGAAGAGGACGAGTACGCCCGCTGGGAACGGTCCTCGGGCTGAGTCAAGCGGGCACTCGGACGCTGCTGCGACGCCGGCATAGGCATGTGTTTGATGCGTGCCCTGCCGGCGTTGAGCGCGCATACGGACTTGTTTTCGATCTTTCGGGATCAGTTCCGGTCACGTTCGAGCTTCAGCGCGCCTGCTGATCTGTCGTCAGTACGGCGGTTGTCGGCGATGTCACTGATTTGCTGAGTGCGGCGCGGTTGCTTGCAAACGCCGCGTCACTTTCGGACGCGAGCGTTCGCTGCCGGCGTACGACAGCTCTGCTCCGTACGTACTCGGATTACTGCTTGTGCCGGCCCCGCAGTTGGACCTTGCCGGTTCCGGCCACGATCTCGCCGGCCACCCACGACTCGATCCCGCGCTCCCGTAACAGGGTCAGCGCGGCATCGGTGTGGCCGCCCGGCAGCACGGCCACCATGCCGACCCCCATGTTGAAGGTCCGCTCCATCTCCGGCTGGTCAATCTGACCGACCGTGCGCAGCAGCTCGAAGATCGGGCCGGGCTGCCAGGTCGAGCGGTCGATCAGGGCGTCCACCCGAGGCGGCAGTACCCGGGCCAGGTTTCCGGCCAGGCCGCCACCGGTGACGTGCGCGTAGGCATGCACGTCGGCCGCGGGGGCCAGCGCCAGGCAGTCCTTGCTGTAGATCCGGGTCGGGGTCAGCAGCACCTCACCCAGCGGCGCATCGAGGTCGGCCGGCGTGGACTCCAGCGCCAACCCGGCCTGCGCCAGCACGTGCCGTACCAGCGAGAAGCCGTTGGAATGCAGACCGGACGAGCCGAGCGCGACGATCGCGTCACCGACCTGGACCCGGTCCGGGCCGAGCACGTCGGTCGTCTCCACGATCCCGACCGCGGTCGCGGCCACGTCGTACTCCGCCTCATCCAACATCCCCGGGTGCTCGGCGGTCTCGCCGCCGACGAGGGCGCAGCCGGCGAGCCGGCAGCCCTCGGCGATCCCGGCGACGATCTCGGCCAGCCGTTCCGGAACGACCTTGCCGCAGGCGACGTAGTCCTGCAGAAACAACGGCTCGGCACCACAGACGACCAGATCGTCGGCGACCATGGCCACCAGGTCCAGGCCGATCGTGTCGTGCTTGTCCAGTGCCTGGGCGATCGCCAGTTTCGTACCGACGCCGTCGGTCGAGGAGGCCAGCAAGGGCCGGTGCCAGCGCGTCAGATCGAGCGAGAACAGACCGGCGAACCCGCCGAGACCGCCGACCACCTCAGGCCGGGTGGCCTTGGCCACCCACGGCTTCATCAGCTCGACGGCCCGTTCGCCAGCGTCGATGTCGACTCCGGCGGCGGCGTATGTGGGGGACTTCGCGTCCGACCCGCTCATGGCTTGTCCGTTCGTCGGCTCGGTTGCTCTTCGGTCATAACTCAGGGACGCTGCAACGCGTCGGCCGCGCCGACGCCAGCCTGACGTACCGGCTCCCGTCCTGAATCTTTCGGCGGTACGCCTTCCAGCACGTGCTTGCCGAGCAGTTCTTCGGCCGGCAGCGGGATCGGGTACTCGCCGGTGAAACAGGCGTGGCACAACCGGGTACGCGGCTGTTCGGAGGCGCTGATCAGATTGTCAAGCGAGACGTAACCGAGCGAGTCGGCCCCGATCGAGGCCCGGATGCCCTCGACGTCGACCCCGTTGGCGATCAGCTCGGCCCGGCTGGCGAAGTCGATGCCGTAGAAGCACGGCCACTGCACCGGCGGTGCCGAGATCCGTACATGCACCTCAAGCGCGCCGGCCTCGCGCAGCATCCGGACCAGGGCCCGCTGGGTATTGCCACGGACGATCGTGTCGTCGACCACGACCAGCCGCTTGCCCCGGATCACGTCCCGCAGCGGGTTCAGCTTCAACCGGATGCCCAGCTGGCGGATGGTCTGCGATGGCTGGATGAAGGTACGGCCGACGTACGAGTTCTTCACCAGGCCGATGCCGTACGGGATCCCGGACTGCTCGGCGTATCCGACCGCGGCCGGCGTACCGGATTCCGGGACCGGGATCACCAGGTCGGCCTCGACCGGATGCTCGCGGGCCAGCCGGCGGCCGATCTCGACCCGGGTCGCGTGCACGCTGCGACCGGAGATGGAGGTGTCCGGGCGGGCCAGGTAGACGTACTCGAAGAGACAACCGGCCGGCTTCGGCGGCGCGAACCGGTGCGAGCGCAACCCGTCAGCGTCGATCGCGATCAGCTCGCCCGGCTCGACCTCGCGGACCATCGACGCGCCGACGATGTCCAGCGCGGCGGTCTCGCTGGCGACGACCCAGCCGCGCTCGAGTCGACCCAGCACGAGCGGGTGTACGCCCTGCGCGTCGCGGGCGGCGTAGAGCGTGTTCTCGTCGCAGAAGACCAGGCAGAACGCGCCCTGCAGCTGCGGTAGCAGGTCGAGCGCGGCCAGCTCGATCGGCTGGTCGGGCTTGGCCGCGAGCAGGCCGGTGATCACGTCGGAGTCGGTGGTGACGCCGTCCATGCCGGGCACACCGTCGGCCGCGGCCCGGCGGGCCAGCTCGGCCGTGTTGACCAGATTTCCGTTGTGAGCCAGGGCCAGGCCCGTCCCGGCGGCGGTCGAGCGGAAGGTCGGCTGGGCGTTCTCCCAGTTGGAGCCGCCGGTGGTGGAGTACCGGTTGTGGCCGACCGCGATGTGGCCCCGCAGGCTGGCCAGGGTCGCCTCGTCGAAGACCTGGGCCACCAGCCCGAGGTCCTTGAAGACCACCAACGCGCTGCCGTCGCTGACCGCGATGCCGGCGGCCTCCTGGCCCCGGTGCTGAAGTGCATAGAGCCCGAAATAG
>JBEDUI010000273.1:0-17541 GCA_040414495.1 Mycobacteriales bacterium | reverse complement strand
GGCTTGGGCTCCTCGGCCGCCAACTCCTCCAGCACCGGCAGCGCCGCTTCCAACACCCGACGTTGCTCGTCGCTCAGCTCGCCCAGCTGGGCGGCCAGATACGCCGTACGGTCGCGAGTCAGATCCTCCAGCAGCTGCCGGCCGCTGGGCCCCAGCCCGACCAGCGAGGACCGGCCATCATCCGGATCGGCGGTCCGCTCCAGGTGGCCCTGCTGCTCCAACGCCGCGACGACCCGGGTCATGGTCGGTGCCGTGACGCCCTCGCGCCAGGCCAGGTCGCCGATCCGCAGTGGACCGTGCTTCTCCAACGTGGCCAGCGCCGAAACCTGACTCGGGGTCGGACCGACACCGCCGTAGCTGCGCATGCGGCGGCCGATGCGGCCGATCGCCAGTCGCAATCTGGTGGCAACCGCGAATTCGACCGGGGAAGTCGCGGGCGGTGTCGCAGAAGAGGCCATCGGTCAACTCTCGTCAGGTGGCTCCACGAGTGGAACGTTTCGGCGATGGTACGCCGACACAACGAGCCAGGGTGCGCGGCGGGTTCCCCCGGGCGGCCGACTTCAAGCGGCGGGCTGCATATCGAGCACCCGATCGAGCCGGGTGATCAGCAGAATCCGGGCTAACCGGGGCGGAACGCTTCGCAGCACGAGCCGGCGTCCCAGTCGGCTGGCACGCCGATGTGCCCCGACCAGGACGCCGAGCCCGGTTGCGTCGATCAACTCGACCGCCGAGAGATCGACAACAAGCGCGCCTGATCCGCCGCACAAGGCCTCGTCGATCGCATCGCGGGCTGCTGCCGTACCGGAACCGTCAAGCCGGCCCTGCAGGCGAACTACCTGTCCCGCATCCTCGATCATCACGTCCATGCCTCACCTCGCCGGATCACGCGGCCCCCCGTCTGTTGAGAGGACGCCGCAGGGCCTAGATACGTTGCTTTACCCACGCGGCCCGTCCTTTCACCGCCACGCTCCAACATCGATCTGATTCGGACTGCTATCGGCGGACGATCCGAGCTGCCAGACTGGGCGCGTGTTCGCCTCAACGGGTGAAGTGCTGATACTCATCGTCGTGGTCGCGCTGCTGATCGTCATCATGCGGTGGGTGTTCAAGCCGAGCACACCGCGTCGCGGCATACCACCCCGCGGTGGCGATCGCGGCCTGCTGCGCCCCGTGCACACTGCGGCGACTACGGCTGAGGTGCGCGCATTCCGGGCCGTACTGTCCGACGCCGGCATCCGGTCGACCACCGACCAGGCGGCCGACGGGCAGATCGAGGTGCTCGTATTCGCCGAGGATCTGGACCGGGCCCGTTCTCTGCTTCCGCCGGGTTAGAGCCGGGTTAGACCTGCTGCCGCCGGGTTAGATGGGTAGCTCGTCGACCTCGACCCGTTGCACGTCGGCGCCCAAGGCCCGCAGCTGATCGGCAAACCCGGCGTAGCCGCGGTCGATGTGGTGCACACCGGAAACCGCGGTCTTTCCCTCAGCCACCAGGCCGGCCAACACCAGAGCCGCCCCGGCCCGAATATCGGTGGCCTGTACTGGCGCCCCGGAAAGCCGGGGCTTGCCACGTACCACCGCGTGGTGGCCGTCGGTCCGTACGTCGGCACCAAGCCGGACCAGCTCATCGACGAACATGAACCGACCCTCGAAGATGTTCTCCGTAATCATCGCGGCGCCTTCCGACACCGCGGCCAACGCGATGATCGCCGGCTGCAGGTCGGTCGGGAAACCCGGATACGGCAGGGTCGCCACGTCGACGGCGGCGGGCCGGTGATCCATCCGAACCCGGAAGCCGTCCGCGGCCGGCTCGATGCTCGCGCCGGCGGCGACCAGCTTGTCCAGCGCGACCTCCAGGTGCTCGATCACGCCGCCCCGGATCAATACGTCGCCCTGCGTCATCGTGGTTCCGATGGCCCAGGTCCCGGCGACGATGCGGTCGGTGACGGTCTCGTGGGTGACCGGGGACAGCGAGTCGACCCCGTCGACCACGAGGGTCGAGCTGCCGGCGCCGTCGATCTGGGCGCCCATCGCGGTGAGCATCGCGGCGATGTCCACGATCTCCGGCTCGCGGGCGGCGTTGTCGATCACGGTCGTGCCTTTGGCCAGGACCGCCGCCATCAACAGGTTCTCGGTCGCGCCGACGCTCGGGAAGTCCAACCAGATCGAGCTGCCCTGCAACCGGCCGGCGCTGGCGACCAGGAAGCCGTGCTCATTACGGACGGTGGCGCCGAGCCGTTCGAGCCCAGCCACATGCATGTCCAGTCCGCGCGAACCGATGTTGTCCCCGCCCGGCAAGGCCACTGTCGCCTCGCCGCAGCGGGCGACCAACGGCCCGAGGACGCAGATCGACGCGCGCAGCCGGCGCACCAGGTCGTAGTCGGCCTCGGTGTGTGGCGATTCGGGAACGTTGATGGTGAGCTGGTCCCCTTCGGCGTCGACGACGCACCCCATCCGGCGCAGTAGCTCACGCATGATGCGGACATCGACGATATCGGGCACCCGGGACAATCGGGTCGGACCAGCCGCGAGCAAGGACGCGGCCATCAACTTCAGGGCACTATTTTTCGCACCGGTCACCGTCACCTCACCAGCGAGGCGCGCTCCGCCGCGAACGTGGAACTCATGCACCGGCATATCGTACGGATTACGCGATGTCCCGCCAGCCAGGCACTCCGGGCGCCCGGCCCGGCGCCACCGCGGGCCCAGCCGATCGCCGGCCCCGACCTTGCGCGCCGCCGTACGCTTCGTGCATGGCGATCCACCTCACGCACATCTACACGCGGACCGGTGACGACGGCACCAGTGGCCTCGGTGACTTTTCCCGAGTGCGCAAGACCCATCCCCGACTGATTGCCTACGCCGATGTCGATGAGACCAACGCCGCGCTGGGCGTGGCGGTCGCGCTCGGCAACCTTCCCGAGCCCGTGACCGCGATCATCACGCGAGTGCAGAACGAGCTCTTCGACGTCGGCGCCGACCTGTGTGCCCCGATCGAGGCGGACGACAAGCGACTGCGGGTCAGCCCCGAGGAGGTACGCCGGTTGGAGGTCGACTGCGACGAAGTGAACGCCGGGCTCTCCAAGCTGGAGAGCTTCATCCTTCCCGGTGGCACGCCGGGCGCGGCACTGTTGCACCAGGCCCGGACCATTGCCCGACGCGCCGAACGCAGCGTGTGGGCCTTGCTGGATATCGAGCCGGAAACCACCAATGTGCTCACCGCGCGCTATCTGAATCGGCTCTCCGATCTGCTGTTCGTATTGGCCCGGGCCGCCAACCCGAACGGCGATGTGTTGTGGCGGCCCGGCGCCACCCGCTGACCGGTCCCGGCCATTTCGCATAGCATTCGATCGCTCTCTCGCGGCGTTTATAAGCCGCCTACTCTTATTCAGGTCTGCGCCTAGAACGCCGCCAGATAAGGCTTTTCACCGGTTCGGCTGCCGCTAATACCCGGCCGATAGCACAACGTCGACGGGGACGGCAATTCCGGCCGCGACGATGATCCGCCAAATACGCACCGGGGTGTACCGGCTCCCGTTTCGGCCTTGACGTCCGACTGGCGTACTGGTGTACTCCTCTACGAAGCAAAACGAGACTTTCGCTATACGGAAAGATGACGTGATCGTCCGCTGTGGCGCACATCGAGCCGCGGACGCAACTCTCGAGCACCGGCCGGCGAGAAGGATCTGTGATGAGAGATCGCAGCACGTTCAGCCGTCGAACCATGCTGCAAACCCTGGCCGTGGCCGGCTCCTCGGCGGCGCTTTCGGCCTGTGGGCGGGGATCTGAGGACAAGAACACACTCACGTTCCTCAACTGGGAAATAACCGAGGGCACACCGCTGGGACAGGCGATCAACGCCTTCGAGAAGAAAACCGGCAAGAAGGTGGACGTGCAGCCGGCGCCTACCAATGATTACGACACGAAAATGCGAACGGCGCTCGCCAGCGGGTCCGCGCCGGACATCGTGCGAATCAACGACGACTATGTCCGCGGGTTCTCCGACACCGGCACGCTGCTCGATCTGACCAGGTACATGAAGCGCGACAAGATAAATGTCGCCGACTTCGCCGGGCCGGTCTTCAACTTTCCCCGGCAACCCGATGGCAAGCACACCGCGTGGGTGATCGGCTATCAGCCCCGGGTGATCTATTACAACGTTGACTGGTTCAAATCCGCCGGCGCGACGTTGCCGCCGACGACGTGGTCGGGCGAGGGCTGGAGCTGGGACGATTTCCTGGCTACGGCGAAGAAACTCACCAAGGGTGCCGGCAAGTGGGGCTGCCTGGTGTATCTGGATACCGGCGTAGAGCAGACTTTCTCGATCAACAACGGCGACCCGACCGGCATTTACTCGGCCAACGGCAAGAAGTTCACCCTGGCCACGCCGAAGGGCATCGAAGCGATCCAGTGGGCCACCGACCTCACCACCAAGCACCAGGTCCAGCCGCCCTGGTCGGAATTGCAGGGGGTCGACACCGACACGTCGTTCTTCGCCCAGCAAAAGGTCGCGATGCTGTTCGACACCTTCGGCGTGACGCCGTATTTCCGGGAGAACATCAAGAACTTCAAGTGGGACATCGCGCCGCCGCCGGCCAAGGTCAACCAGCGCACCGAATCGAGCGTGGTGGTGTTCGCGGTACCGAAATCAGCCCGCAATCCCGACCTGGCCTGGGAACTGCTGAAATACCTGAGCGGACCAGAGGGCGGCGCGATTCTGGCCCAGGGCCGGCAGTACACGCCGATCAACAACACCGCGGCCAAGGCGGTCAAGCCGGACAAGGCATCGCCGGCCCATTTGAATTTGTTCGCCGAGGCCGGCACGCATCTGACCCAGCCCAACCAGACGTCCAACACGCTCGGCGCCCGCGACATTTACCGGCCCGCGCTGGACAACGTCTATCTGGGCAAGGAATCGGCGAAGTCGGTGCTGACCTCGCTGCGATCGCAGGTAGAGAAGGCGTTGTCGGAGACGAGCTGAGAGAGCGAGAATCGTATGGCTACCAGCGCATCCGTCCAGCGCGTAGCTCCGCGGACGACCCGCCGACGTAGGACCCGCGCCAAATTCGGCATGCGCCGAAATATCGAGGGATGGCTCTTCGTCGCCCCGGTGATCGGCGGGGTGATCCTCTTCCAGCTGATCCCGATCCTGGTCTCGATGTACGCCTCGCTCACCAGCTGGAACGGAATCAATCCGCCGAAATTCATCGGGCTGGAGAACTTCCGTACGCTCTTCAATGGGGATCAGCTCTTCAGCGCCACGGTGAAGAACACGATCTACTTCACCATCGGCACGATTCCGCTGACGATCATTCTGGCGTTCTTTCTGGCTGTGCTGTGCAACCAGAACGTGCGCTGGGTTGCGCTGTTCCGGCTCGCCTACTTCGCGCCGTACGTCACGAACATCGTCGCCATCGGGTTCGTCTGGTTTTATTTCTACGATCCCAGCCAGGGCGTGATCAACGGACTGCTCTCACAATTCGGTATTCACGGCCCGGCCTGGCTGTCCGATACCAACTGGGTCATTCCCGCGTTGATCTTTGTCAGCGTGTGGCAGGGCGTCGGCTATCCGATGGTCATCCTACTAGCCGGTCTGCAGGGCATCCCGGCCGAGGTGCAGGAAGCGGCCACAATGGACGGTGCCGGCGCGATCCGCCGCACGTGGTCGATCGTGCTGCCTTTGCTCACCCCGCAGTTCTTCTTCCTGCTGATCACACAGTTCATTTCCTCGTTCCAGGTATTCGGCCTGATCTACGTGATGACGCAGGGCGGACCCGGGCACGACAGCAGCGTCTATATCTATTACCTGTATCAGAATGCCTTTGCCTACGGGAAGATGGGCTACGCCTCGGCCATGGCCTGGCTGATGTTCGTCTTCATCGCGCTCATCACGTTCATCCAGTGGAAACTGCAGAAACGCTGGGTTTTCTACGGATAGGCACACCGGACCCCTTCTGGAGAAAGGATCGGCATGACCGTCGCCGCACAGCGCAGCGGCACCGCGACGCCGGTGCGACGCAACGGCAGGCCCGGAATGGTGCGCCGAACCGGACCGCGGGCCCTGCTGTATATCGTGATGATCATCATCGCGATCGCGTTCCTGCTGCCATTGATCTGGATGATCTCCTCGTCGTTGAAGCCCGAGGCGGACGTGCTCACCGTGCCACCGAGCTTCTGGCCGGCGCATCCACAGTGGAGCAACTACAGCAAGGTCTTCGACATCATCCCGCGGTATTTCTTCAACAGCGTCAAGCTGGCCGTGTACAACGTGGTCGGCGTCCTGATCACCTCGTCGTTGGCCGGCTTCGCCTTCGCCCGGTTGCGGTTCGCCGGGCGGAATCTGCTGTTCACGATGCTGCTGTCGACCGCGATCATCCCGGGAATCATCTACCTGATTCCGCAATACATCATCTTTTCCAAGATCGGCTGGGTCGACACGCACTATCCACTGTGGGTGCCGCGGGTGTTCACCCCGGTGTTCGCGACGTTCCTGATGCGCCAGTCGTTCATGACGCTGCCGCAGGACCTCGAGGACGCCGGCCGTATCGACGGCGCCAGTACGTTCACGATCTATCTGAAGGTCATGCTGCCGCAGACGAAACCGTCGCTGGCCGCCATCGGGATGTTCACCTTCCTCGAATCGTGGAATGACATTTTCGGACCGATCATCTACCTCAGCTCGGCCAAGCTGGAGACGCTCCCGGTCGCCATGGCCGAATTCCAGGGCCAGTACTTCAGCCAGGTCAGCCTGCTGATGGCCGCCGCGACGATCTGCGTCGTCCCCGTTCTGGTGCTGTATCTGGTGACGCAGCGCTTCTTTATCCAAGGAATCACCATGACCGGCCTACGCGGCTGAGCAGTCTCGAAGGAGAATTCATGACCGACCCGTTCATCGCCCTGCAGATCGGCGCAGTGTCGTTCGTTGACGAGGGTGTGAACAGCGTCCTGGACACTCTGCAGGAGCGCGGCGGAGTCAACGCACTGTTCCTGGCCACTCCGACCTGGACCCGCGGCACCGGCGGCCGGCAGGTGCCCGGTCACCCGCTGCCCGACCACGGCGTACAGGAATACGATCTGGACTGGGTCGGTGGAAATTACGCCACCGTGCACCCGGAGTTCTACGGCAACTCGGTGCTGGGGTCGGTCGGCCGGGCTCCCGAGCACCCGGACTGGGACTTCCTGGAAGCCGTGGTGCCGGAGGCGAAATCGCGGGGCATGGCCTCGTACGCCTGGATGGAGGAGAGCGGGTATGCGCAGGCGCTGCGCAATTACCCGAATTTCCCGAAGGTGCTGGAGGTTGATGTCTGGGGCCGGCCGACGACCCGGCCGTGCTTCAACAATCCGGACTACCGCAATTGGCATCTGAGCATCGTCGAGGACTACGTGAAAAGCTACGACCTCGACGGATTGGCCTGGTGTTCCGAACGACCCGGCCCGCTGAACCTCATCATGCAGGGCCCGATCACAGCCGGGCTGGTGAGTTGTTTCTGCCGGCACTGTAAGGACATCGCGGCCGATCGCGGCATCGACGTACGCCGTGCCCAGGAGGGGTATCGCGCCCTGTTGGAATGGAACGTGAAAGTCGGCTCCGGACAGAGGCCGGCCGACGGCGCCTTCGTCACGTTCTGGCGACTGCTGTTGCAGTACCCGGAAATCCTGGCCTGGCAGACACTGTGGACAGACAGCCAACGCCAGATCTACCGGGACATCTACGGGGTGGCCAAGGCCTGCAAGAACACGATCCAGGTCGGCTGGCATGTCTACCACGACATTTCGTTCAGCCCGTTCTACCGGGCCGACCAGGACTACGCCGAACTGGCCAAGCTGTCGGACTTCATCAAGGTCGTCTCGTACAACAATTGCGCCGGGCCCCGTTTCCACACCTGGGTCAGCAAGATCTGCAACAGCATCTTCGCCGACGCCGACCCCGAGCAGGCCTATCCCCTGCTGCTCAAGCTGTTGCAGCTGGAGGAAGGGCCGTACGAGAAGCTGCCGCAGACCGGGTTCACCGCCGATTACGTCCGCCGCGAGACGGTACGCGCGGTGGCCTCGGCCGGGCCCGACTGCAAGATCTACCCCGGCATCGACATCGACATTCCGGTCGGTCAGGTCGAGGCCGCGGTCGCCGACCGGAAGAAGCGGTCGGAGGCGTCCTCGGGCATCAATGCGGACAGCACCGCCGGCGCTGACCTGACCCACTGCACGCCGGAGGGCGTCCGGGATGCCGTGCTGGCGGCGTTCGACGGTGGCGCCCAGGGCGTGGTGCTGAGCCGGAAATACTCGGAGATGGCGCTGGACAACCTGTCCGGCGCCGGCGCGGCGGTCAAGGAGCTGCGCAAATGACGCCGTGGTATCAGCGCACCCTGCGTTGGGGACAAACCAACCTGACCGAAATCGACCCGAGCCGCTACGACATGGACTGGTGGACCGGTTATTGGCGGCGCACCCGGGTCCAGGGCGTCATCGTCAACGCCGGCGGCATCGTCGCGTACTACCCGAGCAAATATCGGCTGCAACACCGGGCCGAATACCTGGGTGATCGCGATTTCTACGGCGATATCGCGGCCGCGGCCCGGGCCGAGGGAATTGTCGTGGTGGCCCGGATGGATTCCAACCGGGCCGACCAGCCGTTCTATATCGAGCATCCGGATTGGTTCGCGGTTGACGCCGAGGGCGTGCCCTACCGCAGCGGTGGGCAGTACGTGGCCTGCATCAACAGCCCGTACTACAGCGAATTCCTGCCCTCGGTGCTCACCGAAATCATCGAACGCACTCACCCCGAGGGTTTCGCCGACAACAGCTGGAGCGGGCTGGATCGCGACAGCATCTGCTATTGCCAGTACTGCGCCAAGAGCTTCCGCGAAACCACCGGGAACGCGCTGCCATCCACTGTGGACTGGAACGACCCGGCGTACCGGGCCTGGATCACCTGGAGCTACCAGCGTCGGATCGCGGTCTGGGATCTGAACAACAAAGTGACCAAGGCCGCCGGCGGCCCGAATTGCCTGTGGATCGGCATGAACGGCGGCCAGATCAGCGAACAGGCCCGCCGACTCCGGCCGCACAAGGAATTGCTGGAACGGGCGCCGATCGTATTTCTCGATTCCCAGTGGCGGCACAAGGAACTGGGCTTTCAGTCCAATGCGGACAGTGGTGCGCTGATTCATGGAATCACCGGCTGGGACACGCTCGTACCCGAGAGCATGGCGATGTACAACGCCGGCGACCCGACGTTCCGGCTCGGCTCCAAGCCCGCCCCCGAAGCGCATATGTGGATGCTGTCCGGATTCGCCGGCGGCATCCAGCCGTGGTGGCATCACATCAGCGCGTATCACGAGGACCGGCGGCAATACCGAACCGCCGAGCCGGTCATGCGCTGGCACAGCGAACACGACCAGAAAATGACCGGCCGCCGTCCACTAGGGACGGTCGGCGTCGTCTGGACCCAGGACAACACCGATTTCTACGGCCGGGAGGACCCCGACCGGCGGGTGGCCGGGCCGTATCGCGGCATCGTCGAGGCGCTGATCACCGCGCGCATCCCCTATCAGGTGGTGCACGCCGACCACATCGGCCGGGACAAGCTCTCGGCTTTGGTGCTGCCGAATGTGGCGGCCCTGTCGGACGCGCAATGCGCGCAGGTACGGCAATTCGTGGCCACGGGCGGTGGCCTGCTGGCCACCGGGGAAAGCAGCCGGTACGACGAAACCGGCGCGCTGCGGGAGGATTTCGCGCTGGCCGATGTACTCGGTGTGCACGCAACCGGGGCGCACCATGGCACGGCCGCGGGCGGGTCGACGAACTGGGCGTCCTGGGGCCGGCACTCGTACCTGCGACTGGCGCCGGAACTGCGGGCCGGCATCGACGGCCCAATGACCGGTACTGAGCCGGCGGCCGATGGCACCCGGCACGAGGTCTTGCGCGGATTCGAGGAGACCGACGTACTGCCCTTTGGCGGTCGGATCGAGGCGGTCGTGGTGGACGAGGGTGTGCAGTGCCCCCTGACCCTGGTACCGCCGTTCCCCATCTATCCGCCGGAGAAGTCGTGGATGGAGCACCCGCGCAGCGAACTGTCAGCGTTGGCGATGCGAGAGGTGGACGGATCAGGCCGGGTCGCGTACCTGCCGGCCGACCTGGACCGCTGCTACGACCGGGACAAACAGCCCGATCACGCCACGTTGCTGGCAAATCTGGTCCGGTGGGTCAGCCGGGACGACATCCCGCTCCAGGTCTTTGGGCCGGGAATGCTGGACTGCCGGCTTTACGCCCAGGGCGAGGCGGCGGTGCTGCACCTGGTCAACCTGACTGGGACGGTGACCCACACCGGGCCGATCACTGAGTTGCTGGCCACCGGTCCGTACGAGATACGGGTCCGGCTGCACGACGGGGCGTCTTGCTCGCAGGCGCAGTTGTTGGTTGCCGGCGAGAAGGTCGATGTCGAGGTGGCTGACGGTTGGGCCAGCCTGCGGATCCCGTCGATCAGTGGGCACGAAGTCGTGCACGTGAGCTAGGGCGAAGGGTCGGTGGGCTTCAATGGCAGCCGATCGGCCAGCGGACCCGGGTCGGTCTCCCACCACGGCCGCTGCAGCAGCGGTTCCTCGGCGGCCGAAGCGGCGCCGGTCGCGATGGCCGTCGGACCGGCGCCGGTCGCGATGGCGGTCGGACCGGCGCCGGTCGCGATGCGCCGGTCCACCCGCCGGGCCTCGTCCTCATCGGAACGGGCCCAGCGCAGGAACAACGCCACCGCGAACGGTACGGCGATCGCCTCGGACAGGGTGAGCATCAGGCCGCCGCCGATGGTCTGGTCCCAATGCAGACTCGGACCCCAGGTGCGGTGCAGGCCGCGGTAGTAGGTGCCGGCGATCAGCCCGTGCGCGGTCATCACGACAATGCCCGGCACCGCGTCGATCAGGCCGTCAACAAACGCAAAAGCCATGCGCAGCGGGTACCCGCACCAGTCCGGCAGCCAGTGCTCGGACAGCATCGGCCACACGAACAGACACCCGACCGCGAGCATCAGCAGCCGTACCAGCTGATGCACCGGCTCGTTCGTCAACGAAATCCGGAACAGCGGCGAGAAAAAGACCACCATCGTGACGACCAGGCCGAGAATCCCACTCACCATCGGGAACCCCAGCACCTTCAGCATGCCGCCACCGGCGAGCCGCCGACCCGGAAGGCACCGCGCCACCAGCCGCACCGGCTCGCCCAACGCCAACAGCAGCGGCGTCAACACATGCAGAATCGTCAATTGGGCCGCCGCCGGCCAGAACAACGTGCGGTCGTACACCCCGAGGAAGGACATCGTGACCACCGCGATGCCGCCCAGGCCCGGTCCCAGAAACAGCACCGTACGGTGTACCGGCCAGCTCTCCCCGCGCCGGTGCAACACCCGTACCCCGAACAGATACGCGGCCGCGAGCAGAACGAGAACGATCAGGACCGGCGCGTCGATCTTCCAACTTGTCAGAACGCGCATTCCGGTCAGGGGCGGCTCGGTCAACGTGCAGCGTGCCCCGGCAAGGTGTAACCGGGAGGCGAGGACTCCAACCAGGACATAAACCCGGTTACCGCCTCCGAGCTCATAGCCAACTGAACCTCATCGCCCCGGAACCGGCAGTCGATAATCACCGCGCCGGCCTGCACCAACAGCGACTCGGCGCCCTCGGGCCGGCGCTGCTGGAAAACCTCCAACGCACCGCGAGGCAGAATGCGGGCCGGCCGGGGCGAGAGCGTGAACACCCGGTACCACTCCAGCCGATCGCCGCCGTAGCGGCCGATTCCCGGTGCCCAACCGCGACCGGTGCGCTGGGTTCGTACCCGCAGGCTCATATCAATGGCGCCGCCTCCTCGAAGCAGGAAGCGGCGCCGGAAAACGATGACAGCAAGCAGGCAGGCCAGTACGACCAGCACGAGGACCAAGATCTCGATGAGTCTCACGCGATCCCCGCTTTCCCTTGCCAACCGCCTGCCGCGAGCGACTAGACCGGTTGTCCCGCGGCCCGCAGCCGGGAAACCGCGCGGGCCTCGGCCTCTTTGGCCTCGGAGTCATCCGGACCGGCTGACCTGGCCCGCTCGAGCGCGGCCTGGGCCCGCGGTACGTCGATGTCCTCGGCCATTTCCGCCATCTCGGCGAGGATCGACACGCCCTGCTCGGTGACCGAGAGGAAGCCGCCGTGCACGGCCACCACCAACTCGGGGCCGGTCTCCTGGCGGATCCGCACCACGCCACCCGGCGCCAACTCACCCAGCAACGGGATGTGGCCGGGCAGAATACCCAACTCGCCTTCGGTGGTGCGGGCGAGCACGATCGTCGCTTCACCCGACCACAGCGGGCGCTCGACCGAGACCAACTCGACATGCAGTGTGGCCACTGACGCTCCTTCGCCGCACAATCAGAAACCAAAGTCTAACGACCGCGTAACCGCAGCCATACAGCAGGATGCTCAGCCGCGATGCGAGGCCCAGATCGCCAGAATCACAATGATGACGACAGTCGCAACGAAGCCCGCCAGGACTAACCAACCCTGTACCCGCTGGCCACTACGTTGCGGATCTATCGGCACAACCCCAGAGTACGGAACGGTGCAACGGCCCGTTCAGTGACCGCCCCTTTCGGCCGACTCAGCTCACTCAGCCCGGCTTGTTAGTCGACCCAGTCGTACTCGGCCCGGCTGTTAGTCGACCCAGTCGTACTCGGCCCGGCTGTTAGTCAACCCAGTCGTACTCGGCCCGGCTGTTAGTCAACCCAGTCGTACTCAGCCCAGCCAACGCAGCCGATCGGGCCGATTCGCCTTGACCCAGGCCCGTTCGAACCGGCGCCGGGCCACCGCCGCCTGCTGCCGTTCCGCGCAGTACAACAGCCCGTACGTAAAGCCGTTCTCCCCCGCGCCGCTCGCGGCCACCGCCATCGAGCGCAGCAGATCACGGCTGACCACTGAATCCTGATGGTCACCGAGGCGGGTCTGGATCCGTTTCATCGCCTTGGCGAACGACCGAGCCGACGAGCCGCTGAGCGCCTCGGCCGCGTACCGGGCCCGCTTGGCCGCCTTGCGCGCTTCGTGCAACGCCTTCGCTTGGTCCACTTCGGACAGACCCGGTTCGTGCGCCAGATCCACCGCCCGGCTCAACCGCCGCCAGGACGCCCGGACCCGCCCCGGCAACACGTCATCGGCCGGCTTGCCCGCCTTCGGCATCAGCGGCGGCTGCACCACCAACGCATCCAGCGACTCCAGCAACGCCAGGTACCGTTCGCCGTCCAGCTCATCCAGGGCCAGGGTGCGGGCGTCCCGGTAACGGGCCCGCTGGGTGCTACGGATCCGGGCACCGACCGGCCCCAGCACCAGCTCCGCCGGCTCGGCGTCAACGAGCGTCAGCAGCCGCTGCTCCATCACCTCGGCATCCCGCGCATCGCCCAACAGCGCACCGAGCCACTTGAGCTCGTCCCGGATCGGCTCGGTCACCGTACGGTCGAACAGCGGCCGGTACGCCGCCAACAGACTGCGCAAGGTCCGCGCCGCCACCCGCATCTTGTGCACCGAATCCGGGGTGTCCTGCCGCACCTGCGGGTCGTAACCACGAAGCTCATCGACCTTGCGCCGCACCGCCGCCCAGATCACCGCACCGGCCGACCCCTCCGGGCCCGGCGGCACCGGCTCGCGGGCCCGCAGCCGACCGCCGAGCACCCGGGCCAGCTTCGAGGCGTGGGCCGATCGCCGGGCGCCGGCCCTACGCAGCCGCGGCGCCAATGCGGTCAACAGGGCGCCGTCGCCGTCCACCAGCTCGATCTCGACCTCACGCCAGCTGGCCAGCGTGGCGGTGGCACCCATCTCCTCAGCATTGACCCGGTCGTCGGACAGCTCGGCCAAGACCACGCCGTCACCGTCGTAGAGCGGGCGGACGGTACGGGCGGTACGCAGCCGGGCCACCGGCTCCAGCGCGGCGCCCCGGGTGAAGGCCCGGACCAGCTGCCGGTACGGCGCCGGTACGGTCCGCACCGACCGGCCCAACGGCCGTTGCAGCTCGGTCCGTACGCCCGGGGTGACCGCCAACTTCAGATGCCAGCCGTCATCCAGGCCGCCGACTCGACGCCGCAACGTCGCCCCGGCCTCGGCCAGCCGCAAATCGGCGGTGTCGAAATACATCGCCTCGAGGTCGATCTGCTCCGGTTCCCCGACCGAAGCGACACCGGCCGTACCCACCAGGTCAGGCAGCACAAATACTTCGTCGACGTCGTATTTGTCCTCGACTTCGCGCAGTGTCGTCGTCACGTCAGCCTTCCCGGGTGGTCGTCACCGGCCAATCCCTGTTCCGACGATAACCCGCGCCGAGCCCCGTAAACGCGACCAGAAAAACAACGGAGGCCGCCGGAAAATCCGACGGCCTCCGCAGTAAAGCGAGTAATTAACGCTGGGAAAGCCGCTCCGCGTTCGCCTTGACGTCTTCCATGCCACCGGCGTTGAGGAACGCCTGCTCGGGCAGGTGGTCGTACTCGCCCTCACACAACGCCTTGAACGAGGCGATCGTCTCGTCGCGCGGGGTGAAAACGCCCGGAATACCGGTGAATTTCTCCGCCACGAAGAACGGCTGCGACAGGTACCGCTGAATACGCCGCGCCCGGGCCACAATGATCTTGTCCTCTTCGGACAGTTCGTCGATACCGAGGATGGCGATGATCTGCTGCAGCTCCTGGTTGCGCTGCAGGATTTCCTTCACCCGCTGTGCCACGTCGTAGTGCTCCTGGCCGACGTACCGGGCGTCCAGGATTCGCGAGGTCGAGGCCAGTGGGTCGACCGCCGGGTAGATACCCATCGCGGTGATGGACCGCTCCAGGTTGGTGGTCGCGTCCAGGTGCGCGAACGTCGTGGCCGGCGCCGGGTCGGTGTAGTCGTCGGCGGGCACGTAGATCGCCTGCATCGAGGTGATCGAGTGACCGCGGGTCGAGGTGATCCGTTCCTGCAGCTGACCCATCTCGTCGGCCAGGGTCGGCTGGTAACCCACCGCCGAGGGCATCCGGCCCAGCAGGGCGGAAACCTCGGAACCGGCCTGGGTGAACCGGAAGATGTTGTCGATGAACAGCAGCACGTCCTGGTTCTGCACGTCGCGGAAGTACTCCGCCATAGTGAGTGCTGACAGCGCGACTCTGAGCCGGGTGCCCGGCGGCTCATCCATCTGACCGAACACCAGCGCGGTGTCGTTGATGACGCCGGCCTCCTGCATTTCCACCCAGAGGTCGTTGCCCTCACGGGTGCGCTCCCCGACACCGGCGAACACCGACGTACCGGAGAACTCGCGGGCGATACGGGTGATCATCTCCTGGATCAGCACCGTCTTGCCCACACCGGCGCCGCCGAACAGGCCGATCTTCCCGCCCTGTACGTACGGGGTGAGCAGGTCCAGAACCTTGATGCCGGTCTCCAGCATCTCGGTCTTGCCCTCGATCTGGTCGAAGGCCGGCGCCTCACGGTGGATCGACCACCGGTCGCCGGTCGGGACGAAGTTCGGCTCGTCCAGGCAACGGCCGAGCGCGTTGAACACGTGGCCCTTGACCTGGTCGCCGACCGGCACCTCGATCGGGTGTCCGGTGTCGGTGACTGGTGCGCCACGGACCAGACCGTCGGTCGGCTGCAGCGAGATGGTCCGCAGCATGTTGTCGCCGATGTGCTGGGCCACTTCGAGGTCGAGCGTGGTCTTCTGCCCGGCCAGTTCCAGGTCCACCAGCAGCTGGTTGTTCAGCTCCGGCATGGCGTCGCGGGGGAACTCCACGTCGACGACGGGGCCGATAACCCGGACAACCCGACCGGTCGCGGTGGCCTGCTCCGTCGATGTGTGCTCGGCGGTTGCGGTCATGCGGTCCTCTTTCTTCTGAGTCTGTCTGCGAGGTTCGTCGGGTCAGCTCGATGCAGCCAGCGCGTCCGCGCCGCCCACGATCTCGCTGATCTCCTGGGTGATCGCGGCCTGGCGGGCCTGGTTCAGCTCACGCCGCAGGTTGATGACCAACTCGTCGGCGTTGTCGCTGGCCGCCTGCATCGCCCGCTGCCGTGCGGCCGATTCGGACGCGGCCGACTCCAGCAACGCGGAGTAGATCCGGGTGGTGATGTACTTCGGCAGCAGTGCGTCGAGCAGTTCTTCCGGCTCCGGCTCGAACTCGTACGAAGGCAGCAAGCCGGCCGGCGCCTCTTCCTCGGCCTCCTCGACCACCAGCGGCGCGACCCGGCGGGCGACCGGACGCTGCGTCACCATGTTGACGAACTCGGTGTAGACGATGTGCAGCTCGTCAACGCCCTCGATCTGGTCGCTACCGGGGCCCTCGGTCGTGTCGTCAGCCCCCGCGCTGAACAGGTTGATCAGCGTGCGGCCGACCTCGCGGGCGTCGGTGTAGCTCGGCTGCTCGGAGAAACCGGTCCAGTTCTGGGCGATCGGCCGCTCGCGGAAGGTGTAGTACCCGACGCCCTTACGCCCGATCACGAACAGCCGCGGTTCCTTGCCCTCTTCGCGCAGCAGCTGCTGCAGCTCCTCGGCCTGCCGGATCACGTTGGCGTTGTAGCCGCCGGCCAGACCGCGGTCGCTGGTGACCAGGAGCACCGCGGCCCGCTTGGGCTCGGGGCGCTCCACCAGCAGCGGGTGGTCGACCGACCCGGAGCTGGCCAGCGCGGTCAGCACCCGGGTGATCTCCTCGGCGTAGGGCCGACTGGAGTCCACCCGGGCCCGGGCCCGGGTGATCCGGGACGCGGCGATGAGCTCCATCGCCTTGGTGATCTTCTTCGTCTGCTCGACAGTGCGGATCCGCTGCCGGTAGACGCGCAGGCTGGCAGGCATTGGCTACTTCTTCTCTGGCTTCGGTGCGTACCGGGTGACCGTCTCCTGGCCGACCTCGGAAGCGTCCATGGCCTCGGCACGTTCGTCGCTGCCCAGGATGCTGCCGTCGGAGGTGGCGAAGCCCTTCTTGAACGTGGTGATCGCGAGCTTCAACGTGTCGATCGCGTCCTCGGGGAGCCGGCCGGTGTCGCGCAGGCCGCCGTAGATCTGGCCGTGCTCGTGGCCGACGTAATCCAGGAACTCGGCCTCGAACCGCAGGACGTCCTCGACCGGCACCTCGTCCAGCTGACCGCTGGTGCCGGCCCACAACGCGACGACCTGGCGTTCGACCGGAACCGGCGAGTACTGCGGCTGCTTGAGCAGCTCGGTCATCCGCTCACCACGGGCCAGCTGGGCCTTGGAGACCGCGTCCAGGTCGGAACCGACGGAGGCGAACGCCTCCAGGTCGCGGTACTGGGCCAGATCGAGCCGCAGCGTGCCGGCGACATCCTTCATCGCCTTGACCTGCGCGTCACCGCCGACCCGGGACACCGAGTTACCGACGTCGATGGCCGGCCGCTGACCGGAGTTGAACAGGTCGGTCTGGAAGAAGATCTGGCCGTCGGTGATCGAGATGACGTTGGTCGGGATGTACGCCGAGATGTCGTTGGCCTTGGTCTCGATGATCGGCAGGCCGGTCATCGAACCGCCGCCCATCTCGTCGGAGAGCTTGGCGCAGCGCTCGAG
>JBEDUI010000272.1:0-43780 GCA_040414495.1 Mycobacteriales bacterium | reverse complement strand
CCGACCGTGACACCACGGTCGACTCCACCGTGCCGAACCGCCCTCACGCCACGCTCGCTGCACAAAGGCACCCCCACGTCACGCTGCCGCACCAACGCAGCCCCCACTGCACCGACCGTGAGACCAGAGTCGATTCCACGACCTCGAACCGCCCTCACGCCACGCTCGCCGCACATACGCAGCCCCCGCTGCACCGACCGTGACACCAGAGTCAAGTCCACGACCCCGAACCCGCCCTGACGTCACCCTCGCCGCACCAGCGCCTCCCCGACTGCACCGACCGTGACACCACGGTCGACTCCACCGTGCCGAACCGCCCTCACGCCACGCTCGCTGCACAAAGGCACCCCCACATCACGCCCGCCGCACCAACCCACCCCCCACTGCACCGACCGTGACACCAGAGTCGATTCCACGACCTCGAACCGCCCTCACGCCACGCTCGCTGCACCAACGCACCCCCGCGCCACGCTCGCCGCACCAACGCAGACCCCCACTGCACCGACCGTGGCAACCAAAGCCAAATTCACGACGTCCGGGCGGCGCAGCGAATGCAGGTCGTGACGGCCGGGCGGGCCACCAGACGTTCGGCGCCGATCGGCGCACCACAGCGTTCGCACGATCCGTACCGACCGGCTTCGAGCCGGGCCTCGGCCCGGTCGAGTTCGACGAGGTAGGCCCGAGACCGCGCCAGCAACGAACCGACCTGGGCCCGTTCGAACGCGATCGTCGGTCCCTCCGGGTCGTGCTCGTCATCGGCATTCGTGTCAGCCGACGCGGCGACGATGCCCTCGTACTCCGCGCTCATCCGCTCGATCCGGGCCAGGGTCTCGGCCCGTTGCTCCAGCAGCGCCGCGCGAATCGCCTCGTCCACCACCACTCCTTCGTACACCGAAATCCCGCCGGTGACCGTCCCGGCTAGGCCAACAGCGGACAGACGGCCGACCGATCCGGCACCAAACCGCACCGGCCCCAGACGATGCCGGCTGAGCACCGCGGAAAACCGTCGTGGCACCTGAGTATTCACAGTGGAGCGAGAATTAAATTGCCTTACCGGGATTGAGAATGCCGAGCGGATCGAAAGCCTGCTTCACCATTCGGTGTACCGCGTACGTGTCCTCGTCCAATTGATCGGCCAGCCATTCACGTTTCATCGAGCCGACGCCGTGTTCGCCGGTAATGGTGCCGCCCAAGCTGACCGCCAGCCGGCATACCTCGTGCGCGGCCACCAGCGCGGTCTGTTTCGCCGCCGCGTCCCCGTGCGGAAAGATGAACGTCGGATGCAGGTTTCCATCGCCGGCATGCCCGACGGTGGAAATCATCACGTTGTGCTCCTTGCCGATTGCCTCGATGCCGACCAGCAGGTCGGCCAGTCGGTCGCGGGGCACCCCGACATCGTCGTTAATGACGTCGCCGGCGGCGTTGACCGCCCAATGGTGTGCCCGCCGGGCCTCCAATAATGCGTCGGATTCGGCCGGATCTTCGGCCACCACGACGAAATCGGCCCCGGCGGCAGTACAGCGTTCGGCCATTTCGGCGACCTCGGCCGCGGCCTGCAGCGAGTCGGACTGGCCGATCAACAAGGCGGCGGAGGACCGGTCCAGGTCCATTCGCCGGTTGTCCTCTATGAGATTGATGCTGACGTTATCGATGAATTCCAACAGGCTCGGCGACATCGACGTCATGATCGCCGCGACCGCCGCCCCGGCACCAGGCAACGTCGGGAATGACGCCACAAACGAAATCGGCTCGACCGGCGGCTTCGGCCGCAGCCGCAACGTGGCGCCGGTGATGATGCCGAGGGTGCCCTCCGAACCGACGAAAAGCCGGGTCAGGTCGTATCCGGCGACGTTTTTCACCGTACGACCGCCGGTCTGTATCACCCGCCCGTCCGCGAGCACCACCTCCAAACCGAGCACCGAATCGCGGGTCACACCGTATTTCACACAGCGCAATCCACCGGCGTTGGTCGCCACATTCCCACCGAGCGTGGAGATTTCGAAACTCGACGGATCGGGCGGATAAAACAGCCCTTCGCCGGCGACGGCTTTCCCCAGTTCAGCGTTGAGCACACCCGGTTCGACCACCGCCAGCAATTCATTGGCCGCGATTTCCCGGATCTGCCGCATCTGAGCCAGCGACAATACGATCCCGCCATCGATCGCGCTGGCGCCACCGGACAATCCCGTACCGGCCCCGCGCGGGACGACCGGAACCCGATGTCGGGTCGCCCATCGCATCGTCGCCACGACATCGTCGACCGATCTGGCCATCACGACCGCCAAGGGAAGGCCGGCCGCCGCCTGGCGAGCCTCGTCGTGCCGGTACCCCTCCATCAGGTCGGGGTCGGTAATCAGCTCACCGTCGGATAGGTCGGACGCCAATTCGTCGAGCATGCTCTACAACCACCCGTTCTCCACCGCGGCATGGGCCGCCTCGATCCGGTTGCGTGCGCCTGTTTTGCCAATGGCCGAAGATAGATAATTCCGTACGGTGCTTTCGGAGATATGCAGCCGGGCGGCGATATCACCGATTGTCGAGCCGTCGGTCGCCTCGGCCAGCACGTCGCGCTCGCGGGCGGTCAACGGGCTGTTCCCGGTCCGCAGCGCCGCAGCTGCCAAGTCCGGGTCGATCACCTGCTCGCCGGCCAATACCCGGCGGATCGCTCCGGCCAGTTCCTCCACCGGCCCGTCCTTGACCAGGAATCCGCGCGCTCCGGCCTCCATCGCCCGGCGCAGGTACCCGGGCCGGCCGAATGTGGTCACGATCAGCACCCGGCAGGCCGGTACTTCGGTCCGTAACCGCGCCGCCGCCGTCAAGCCATCCAGCCCGGGCATTTCGATATCCAGTACGGCTATATCCGGGGCGTGTTCCCGCGCGGCCGGCACGATCTGGTCGCCCGAGCCGACCTGGGCGACCACCTCGATGTCGTCCTCCAGCCCGAGCAGCAAAGCCAACGCGCCACGCATCATGCCCTGGTCCTCGGCCAGCAGTACCCGGATCACGCGGCCCCCTGCCGTTCGGCCGGCATCGCGGCCTGCAACCGGAATCCACGCCAGCGCCGCGGCCGCACCTCCAGCCGCCCGCCCAGCGCGATGGTCCGCTCGGCCAAGCCGGCCAACCCATTGCCGTGCGCGGTCGACCCGCCGACACCGTCGTCATCGACGGTCACGACGATCTCCTCGCCGTCGCGGCGTACCTCGATCTCGCACCGCCGGGCGTGGCTGTGCCGGATCACGTTCGTCACTCCCTCGCGGACCACCCAACCGAGCACCGAATCCACCTCCAGCGGGTACGGCGCGCCGGACGTACGGACCTGCACGCTGATACCCGCCGCGGCCAGCGCCCGCCCCGCCTGTTCCAGTTCGGCCGCCAAGCCCTGCTCACGGTATCCACTGACCGCCTGCCGGATTTCGGCCAACGCGGTCCGGCCGACCGATTCGATATCGGTCGCCTCCCGCGCGGCCGCGTCCGGATCGGTGTGCGCGAGGCGGCGCACCACCTCGCTTTTGACCACGATGAGCGAGAGCGTATGCCCGAGCAGATCGTGCAGATCGCGGGCGAACCGCAGCCGTTCGGCCGCGACCGCGGTGACCGCCAATTCCTCCCGAACCCGTTGCAGCATGGCGATTCCGTTGAACAATCGGCGCATCAGCCAAATGATGAAGCCGGCGGTGGCGGCGCTGCTGACGTACGTACTGACGGCCGTGTCATCCCAGCCGACTGCCAACGCGACCCCGGCGCAGACACCGACACCGAGCAATGCCGGGCCTGGCTCGGGTAATGCGACCGCGCTGGACATCGACACCAGTACGAACATCACCAGGCTGTAATTGCCGTAGCCGATTCCGGCGCCTACCGCGATGCCGAACAGCGCCGCCGCCATCACGTACCGCCGCAGCGTGGTGCCCCGGTCGTTGGACGCCAACCGGACCAGCACGACATAAATCGCCGCGAACACCACGACGGCGAACAGGCCCAGCACCGGCAACGCCTGATCCGGCAGCATGAACAGAAGCGGAATGAGTGCCGCGGTCCAGAAGGTCAACGCGCCGGCCGAAACGCGGGCCGCGCGGGGGTCGTTGATCAGCGAGTCACGCTGCGCCGCCCTACGCGCCAGCCGGCTCTGCTTCGACCACGGGTTGCACAACCACACCCACAAAGTCTCCCAGGTCGGGCGCAGCAACGAAGTCAGCACAACGACAAGAGTGCACCGACCCGCACCGATCAGGCAGAACGAATAATCCCGATTACGGCAGTACGAATGTCACTAAAGGACAGTGTCAGTGATGTCGGCCACCTCGGCCCACTGCTCAATCGGCAGGCTCGAGTCGCCGGTCACGACCTGGACGCAGACGTGGTCGGCGCCGGCGTTCAGATGCGCCTTGATGCGCTCGCCGGTTCCGGCCTCGCCAAAGGCGACCAGCGCGTCGATAAGCCGTTCGCTGCCGGTGCCGGCCAGATCGGAGTCGTCGAAACCGCCGCGCCGCAGGTTGTTCAGGTAGTTCGGCGCCTGCAGGTACGGGTTGGCCACCGCCGCGTGGGCCAGCTCCCGGGCCCGCCGCGGATCGGCCTCGAGCACCACCTTCTGCTCGGTCGCCATGAGCGGACCGGCCCCGAGGGTCGCCCGGGCCTGGGCCGTGTACTCGGGCGTGACGAGATAGGGATGCGCGCCCAGGCTGCGTTCGGCCGAGAGGCTGAGCATCTTCGGCCCGAGCGCGGCCAGCACCCGTTCGCGGGTCGGGACCGGCGGCTGGGCCGCATCGAGTGCATCGAGGTAGTCGACCATCGCGCTGAACGGGCGGTGGTACCGCGCGCCGACGCTGGCCTCGTGGCTGGCGCCGATGCCGAGCAGGAACCGGTTCGGATGCTCGTCGCTGAGCCGGGCGTGGTTGGCCGCCAACTCGGCCGGCGGAATGGTCCAGATGCTGACGATGCCGGTCGCGACGACAATGCGTTCGGTCGCCCGCAACATCGCCTTGGCCGCGCGCAGGTCGCCCTCCGCCCCGCCCAACCAGACCGCCCCGTAGCCCATCTGTTCCAGCTCGCGGGCCGCGCTGGCCAGATCCGCCTCATCGTGACCGCGCGAACGCAACCAGATCCCGGTTCGTCCGATACCGACACTCATCCGTTCTCCTTATGCGCGGGTTCAGGCCTACTCAGGGCAACAAGGAGCCATCCCCGAAAGCCATTCCCGGGCCGAATAGTCCTGCCCGATAGGGAACTCAGTACGTCGGTTCGGTCGCCGTAATTTCCGACTCGCCCATGAAGGAATCCCACAGCTGCGCGTATCTCCCGTCGGCGGCCAGCAGTGCGTCGTGGGTGCCGTCCTCGATCAATTGGCCGTGGTCGAACACCAGAATCCGGTCGGCCCGGGCAGCGGTGGTCAACCGGTGCGCGATCACTACGGTCGTGCGCTGGTGCGCCAGCAGGTCGGCGGCTCTTGTCACCGCCGATTCGGTGGCCAGGTCCAGGGCCGCGGTCGCCTCATCCAGCAGCAGGATGTCCGGGTCGACCAGTTGCGCCCGGGCCAGCGCCAGCAACTGCCGCTGGCCGGCTGACAGGTTGCGACCGCGTTCCCCGACCTCGTGCAGGTACCCACCAGGCAGTTCGGCCACCATCTCGTGCGCGCCGACCGCCCGCGCCGCCGCTTCCACCTCGGCGTCGGTCGCACCGGGTCGCCCGTAGGCGATCGTGTCCCGGACCGTGCCGGAGAACAGGTACGCCTCCTGCGGTACCAGCCCGAGCCGGTGCCGGTACTCCTGCAGATCGAATTCCCGAATATCGGTGCCGTCGACGCGCAGCGCGCCGGACGTGACGTCGTAGAACCGGGTCAGCAACTTGACCACTGTGGACTTTCCCGCGCCGGTTTCGCCTACCACAGCGACGGTTTGGCCGGACGGGATACGCAGGTTGATGTCGCGCAGCGCCTCGGTGCTGGCCCCGGAATACGCGAAACGTACGTGGTCAAAGTCGATTTCACCACGCAACCGGCCAATGGGCCGCGGCTCGGGCGCCGCCGGCGTCGAGGTTTGCGTCTGCAGCAGGCTGGAGATCCGGCGCAGGCCGACCTGGGCCTGCTGATATCCGTCGAATACCTGGGACAATTGCTGCACCGGAGCGAAGAACATGTTGACGTACAACAGGAACGCGATAATCGCGCCGGCTGTCAGCGTTCCGTTCTCCACTCTGGACGCACCGGCCCACAGCACCAACGCGGTAGCCACTTCGGACAGGAATTCCACGAACGGGAAATACATCGCGATATAGCGTTGGGCCTTCAATCGAGCGACCCGGTACGCATCGCTGAGCCCGTCGAAGCGTTGCGTATTACGGTCTTCCCGGCCAAATGCCTGGGTGACCCGCACGCCGCTGACGCTTTCCTGGAAATCCGCATTCACCGCGCTCACCCGTTCCCGGGCCTCGTTGTGCGCGGTGAACGAACGCGAGCGGAACAGCAATGTGGCGACGATCAGCACCGGCAGGATCGTCATCACGACCCAGGCCAACCCCGGATTGATGACGAACAACGCGATCAATACGCCGAAGAACGACAGCACGCTCACGACCGCGGTGGCGAGTCCCGTTTGGACAAAGGTGGAGAGCGCGTCGACGTCGGTGGTCATCCGGGTCATGATCCGGCCGCCGAGTTCGCGTTCGTAGAAATCCATGCCCAACCGCTGCAGGTGGGCGAAGATCTTGGCCCGCAGCACATAGAGCATTCGTTCGCCGGTACGGCCGGTCACCCGGCCCTGCGCGATATTCACCGCCCAGTCGGCTAGCACGACGACCAACGCGATGATCGACGTCTGGGTCAGGATCGACCCGTCATGCCGGGTCACGCCGTTATCGACGCCGCCCCGGATCAACGCCGGCACCACCAACTGCGCCACCGCGTCGGCCGCCACCAACACCAACCCCAGCAGCAAACCGAGCCGGAACGGCCGGAGCAGATGGGACAACCCGAACGACGGGTCGGGCGCGCGCGACTGAACCGGATCGACGTTGGGTTCGTCGGTCGCGGGCGGCAAATCGGCCACCTGTGCCAACAGCTCCGGAGTGGCCGGGATCGAACCGAACATGCCGTTCCCGGTATGCATAACCGTCGACGTGCTCTCCCGGCGCCACAATTCCGGCGTGACGCCCGAATCGTCCACAGTGGATATGTCGTCCAGCTCGAATTCCTCAAGCTCATCCGGGCCCGCCAACAGCAATCGGTAGCGCTCGCAGCGCTCCATCAACTCATCATGCGTACCGATATCGAGCAGCCGACCCCGGTGCAGCACCGCGATCCGGTCGGCCAGCTGCAACGTGCTGCGCCGGTGCGCGATCAGCAGCGTCGTACGGCCCTGCATCACCTTGTGCAGCGTGGCGTGGATTTCCGCCTCGATCTGGGCGTCGACCGCCGAGGTCGCATCGTCCAGCAGCAGCACCTGCGGATCGGTCAGCAAGGCGCGGGCCAAGGCGATCCGTTGCCGCTGGCCACCGGAGAGCGTCAACCCCTGCTCGCCGACAACCGTGTCGTACCCATCGGGCAGGGCTCGGATGAATTCATCGGCCTCGGCCGCCTTCGCGGCTGTGAGGACCTCCTCGTCCGAGGCATCCGGGTTACCGAAGGCGATATTGGACCGCACGCTGTCGGAAAACAGAAAGCTATCCTCGAAAACGACGCCGATCCGCGAACGCAACGACGCCATCGTCACGTCCCGTACGTCGTGCCCGCCGATCCGTACCGCGCCCGAATCCACGTCGTAGAACCGCGGCAGCAGCATAGAAATCGTCGACTTGCCCGATCCCGAACCACCGACCAGAGCGAGCGTTTCGCCCGGCTCGACCCGCAACGAAATGTGGTCCAGCACCGGACGCGAGGCCGAATACCCGAACGTCACATCGTCCAACTCGATACCGGCGACCTGCTCGGGCATTTCCCCCGCGCCAGGCCGATCTCCGATGGTCGGGCGGGAATCGATGATTTCGAATACCCGGACGATGCCGGCCTTGGCCTGCTGGCCAATAGTGAGCAGGCCGGCCAGCATCCGGACCGGGGAGACCATCGTGACCAGATAGGTGGAAAAAGCCAGAAAGGTACCGAGGGTGATCGAACCGCGCAGCGCCAGCCAGCCACCCAACGCGAGCACACCGACCTGGCCGAGCGCCGGCATCGCCTGCAGAGCCGGGTTATAGATGCTGTTGAGCCGGACCGCGCGCATCCGAGTGGCGAACAGGCCGTGGGCGCTGGATTCCAGCCGCTCCTGCTCGAACCCCTCCTGGCCGAAGCCTTTCACCACGCGCACGCCGCTGACCGCGGCCTCGACCACACCGGCCACGTCGGCCACCCGCTGCTGGGCGTCCCAGTTGGCCGGGAACAGCCGCCGCCGGCTGCGATACGCCACGAGCCAGAGCGCCGGCCCGAGCGCCAACGCCACCACCGTCAGCAGCGGGGAAAGGAACAGCATGATCCCCAGCGACAGCAGAAACAGCAGCAGGTTGCCGGTGAGCAAAGGCAGCCAGCCGAGCATGCCCTGCACCAACTGCAGATCGGAGATGGCGCGACTGACCACCTGGCCGGTACGCAGGTCGTCCTGCTTGGCCCCATCCAGACGTTGCAGCGCGGTATAGACCTCGGTGCGCAGGTCGTACTGCACATCGACCTGCATCCGTCCGCCCTCGTACCGGCGGATAAAGCCGAACCCGAGCCGGGCGGCGCCGATCACCAGCAGTGCGATCACCCACGGCAGCAGCGTCTGCCGGTGATGCAGGATGACGTTGTCGACGACGTCGCGGACGATTAGCGGGGTCACCGCATTGAGCGCCATGCCGATGAGCGCGGCCCCGAAGGCGAGGATGACGGTCCGCCGCTTGCGCATGGCGTAGCCGACGAGCCGACGCAGCCACGCATCGGCCGCCGGTGGCGGACCGGATTCGGGTCGCGTCACGCCGACGCCACAACCCGCGAAACCCACGCCTCTGTTACTGGAGCGGCTTGCGCCAATTCAGCCAGGTGGTGATACGCATTCCGAAACCGCGGATAAGCCGACAGTTTCGCTGCGGTGAACATGGGGAATCGGCGCCGATACGAATAAGCCGCGGAATTTCTGCGAACGAAAACATCGGGTCCAAGCACAATAAGCCAGTCTAATCATTCTGGTCGGGACAGATGCTTGCCTCGCAGCGACGGTGCACGAACCGGCCACGAGGCCGAAACGTAAATCGCTTAGTCGGCGGTCCGGGTCGGCCGAATCGACGACCGGGACCCCAGATCACGGCGCGGGCCTGCCCCTGTCGAGGGAAATGTGACGCAGATCGCGCTCATTGGCCGATTTTGGCCAACTACCCTTTTTGGCCAGGATTTGCTGCTGTACGGCCGTTTCAGCCGGCCGCTGTTCAGCCCAGCGACTCGGCGCAGCGCAATCGCGTCATAACTCGGCGCGATCGGCGTCACATTTTCGTCCGACACACCGATGCACAGAAAGTGGAAACCAGAAGCAGCTTGTCCCCATCTGAGAGACACTGTGATGGTGACCACACGGTTCACACCTATGCGACGGAGATAGAAAGCCATGTGCCCGCACCGACCCGCTTGCCCGGCCGCTGACGCTGCTGACCGGGACGCGGCTCACGTCATCTCCAGCCACCCGGAACAGGGCTGGAGCCTTCTCTGCAACGGCGTCGTCCTGTTCGAGGACACCGGCGAATTGCTGCCCGACGGCAGCATCATCGCGCCGCGGCGCGGCGTTCGCCGGGCCATGTTCCGCCCTCACGCCGCCGCCTGAGCCTTCGCCCCGCGAGCACAACTCCGACTTCAGCACGCGAACGTACGTACCGCCGCCGCCCGAAGGCGGCGGCCGGCGACCTAGCCGTCGTACGCCGTCACCGGAGGGCAACTGCACACGAGGTTGCGGTCTCCGTACGCACCATCGATACGCCCCACCGGCGACCAGTACTTGTCCCGCCGCAGCGCCGGCACCGGATACGCCGCCTCGGCCCGCGAATAGGCATGTGACCACTCGCCGGTCATCGACAACGCCGTATGTGGCGCACCGGCCAACGGGTTGTCGGTCCGGTCGTACTCCCCCGTGGCGACCTTCTCGATCTCGGCCCGAATCGCGATCATCGCGTCCACGAACCGGTCCAGTTCGGACAGATCCTCCGACTCGGTCGGCTCGATCATCAACGTCCCGGCAACCGGGAAAGACATCGTCGGCGCGTGGAAGCCATAGTCGATCAGCCGCTTGGCCACATCGTCCACACTCACGCCCGTCCGCGCGGTCAACGGCCGCAGATCCACGATGCACTCGTGCGCCACCAGGCCGCCCCGACCGGTGTAGAGCACCGGGTAATGCGGGGCCAGCCGCTTGGCCACGTAATTGGCCGACAACACCGCCACCTCAGTTGCCCGGCGCAGACCGTCCGGACCCATCAGCCGCAGGTACGCCCAGGAGATCGGCAGGATTCCGGCCGAGCCCCACGGCGCCGCCGACACCGGACCAGGTCCGGTCCGCGGGCCCGCATCGGCGACCAGCGGGTGATTCGGCAGGTAGGGCGCCAGGTGCTCACGCACGCCGATCGGTCCGACGCCTGGACCGCCGCCACCGTGCGGGATGCAGAACGTCTTGTGCAGGTTGAGGTGTGACACGTCGGCGCCGAACGCTCCCGGCCGGGCCAGCCCGACCAGCGCGTTGAGGTTCGCGCCGTCCACGTACACCTGACCGCCGGCCTCATGCACCAGCGCACACAACTCCTCGACCGAGTCCTCGAACACGCCATGCGTGGAGGGGTAGGTCAGCATGATCGCGGCGAGCTGCTCGCGGTGCTCGGCGATCTTGGCCTTCAGGTCCTCGACATCGACGTTGCCCTGCTCATCGCAGGCCACCACGACAACCCGCAGCCCCGCCATGACCGCGCTCGCGGCGTTGGTGCCGTGGGCCGAGGACGGGATCAGGCAGACGTCGCGGTCGGCCTCGCCATTGGCCGCGTGGTAACTCGCGATCGCCAGCAGGCCGGCGAATTCGCCCTGGCTACCGGCGTTCGGCTGCACCGATACGGCCGCGTACCCGGTGATCTCGACCAGCCAGCGCTGCAGGTCGGCGATGAGCTCGCGGTAGCCGGCGGTCTGCGCCGCCGGGGCGAACGGGTGGATCCCGGCGAACTCCGGCCAGCTCACCGGCTCCATCTCGGTGGTCGCGTTCAGCTTCATCGTGCAGGAACCGAGCGGAATCATGCCGCGATCCAGCGCGTAGTCCCGGTCGGCCAGCCGGCGCAGGTACCGCAGCATCGAGGTTTCCGAGTGGTGCTCATGGAAGACCTGGTGCGAGAGGAACGGGGCGGTGCGGCGCTGCTCGTCCGGCAGCGCGTCCGCGGTCTGGGCGTCAAGGGCGTCGACGTCGGCGTTCACGCCGAATGCCGCCCACACCGCGGTCAGGTGCTCGCGCGTCGTGGCCTCGTCGCAGGCGATGCTGACGTGGTCGGCGTCGCGCTGCCACAAGTTGATCCGGCGTTCCGCGGCGGCGGCCACGACCTCGGCTGCCCGGCCGGGCACCCGCACGGTGACCGTGTCGAAAAACCGCTGGTGTACGACCTCGACCCCGCCGGCCCGCAGACCCGCGGCCAGCGTGGCGGCGTACCGGTGCACCCGCCGCGCGATCGACCGCAGGCCGTCCGGGCCGTGGTAGACCGCGTACATGCTGGCCATCACGGCGAGCAGGACCTGCGCGGTGCAGATGTTGCTGGTCGCCTTTTCCCGGCGGATGTGCTGCTCACGGGTCTGCAGGGCCAGGCGGTACGCGGGCGCGCCGGCCGAGTCCTTCGAGACCCCGACCAGGCGGCCAGGCATGGTCCGTTGCAATCCGCTACGGACTGCCAGGTAGCCGGCGTGCGGGCCGCCAAACCCCAGCGGCACACCGAACCGCTGCGCCGAGCCGACCACGATGTCGGCCCCGATCTCGCCCGGTGCGCGCAGCAACGTCAACGCCAACAGGTCGGCCGCGACGACAGTCTGGGCTCCCCGCTCGTGCGCCGCCGCGATCAGCGCGGTGTGGTCGCGAACGGCACCCGAGGCGCCCGGGTACTGCACCAGCACACCGAAGAAGTCGCCCTCAGGCAGCCCGTCGGACAGGTCGGCCACGACCAGGTCGATGCCCAGCGGCCGGGCCCGGGTCTGCATGACCGCGATGCTCTGCGGCAGGGCGTCGGCGTCGACCAGGAACGTGTTGCCGGCGGCCTTCGACGCGCGCCGGGCCAGCGTCATCGCCTCGGCCGCCGCGGTGGCCTCGTCCAACAGCGACGCGCCGGCGACCGGCAGACCGGACAGCTCCTCGATCACGGTCTGGAAGTTCAGCAACGCCTCGAGCCGGCCCTGGCTGATTTCGGGCTGATACGGCGTATAGGCGGTGTACCAAGCCGGGTTCTCCAGCACGCTGCGCCGAATCACCGGCGGCGTCACGGTGTCGTAATAGCCGAGCCCGATCATCGAGGTCGCTACCTCGTTGCGGTCGGCGAGGGAATGCAGTGCGTCGATGACCTCGGGTTCGGTCGCCGCCGCGGGCAGATCCAGCGGCTGGGTCGACCGAATCGACGTGGGTACGGCCGAGTCGATCAGCTCGGCCAGCGAGCCGTAGCCGACGACCGCGAGCATCTTCGCCTGCTGCTCGTCGGTCGGGCCGATGTGCCGGGGAGCGAACGATGCGGCGCGTTCGAGGTCGGCGAGTCGATCGGTCATCTGCGGCTCCTGACAGGAGATGGATGAGACAGCGGCTCGGGCAGGCGCCGCTCGGGTCTCCCCCTCTGTCATCAGCAACCTGAGAGCTTCACCGTCTCGGGCCGAGCCGGCTTGCACCGTCGGTGGGAGCCGATCATGACTCCGCTTTCCAGAGGCGCCTCGTCCACACGGTCCTGGTGCCTGAGAGGTTCCGGGGAAGTTGCTCCTTCGGCGTTCCGCGCTGGCGGCACGGAACTCTCCCGTGTGGCGTCATCAACGTCGCTGATCACGGTACCAGCGCGGCTGACCAGCCTGTCGCCGCGACCCGAATGCCGTGTGTCTCAGCCGGTCTGGCGGGCCTGCCGCCGCGCCGACAGCTCGTCGGGTGCGGCCGGCGCCACCTCCGCGCCATCGGCGCGTTCGGCCGGAAGCTCGGCCAACGATCCGGTCAGCTCACGCAGCGCCCCACTGACCGCGATGCCGAACACGCCCTGGCCGCCACGCAGCAGGTCGACGACCTCCTCGGCCGACGTGCATTCGTACACCGTGGTGCCGTCGGAGAGCAGAGTCAGCTCGGCCAGGTCCTCGACCCCGCGGGCGCGCAGATGCTCCACCGCGGTACGGATGTTCTGCAGCGAGACGCCGGTGTCCAGCAGCCGTTTCACGACCTTGAGCACCAGGATGTCGGTAAACGAATAGAGCCGCTGAGTGCCAGATCCGGCTGCGGTACGGATCGAAGGCTTGACCAGACCGGTCCGGGCCCAGTAATCCAGCTGCCGGTAGGTGATGCCGGTCGCGGCGCAGGCCACCGGTCCGCGATAGCCGATGGCTTCGTCGTTGACCGCATCGAGTCCGTCGTCGAAGAGTGCTTCCTGACGCGGTCGCGCGGACACCGGGGCGAGGCCGCCGTCCGGCTTCGCCCGGTCCTGGTCTCGCTCCACGGCCGCCTCCCACACCCAGTAGCCCTCGGTCCGACCGACAGCTAAGTCACACCGTCGGGATTTGGACCGTAAGCCGCGAGACATGTCCGGGTCAACGTCGTGACCTGCGTGTCGAAACCCTCAACCTGAACTTGAGGTCAAAGTCATACGCGTACGAAGCGGGACATCTTCCCGCGCCGCCGCCGAAGACGCCTACGAACCAGCGAAGTCGTCGGGCGAGATCGTGTCGAGAAACTCGCGGAACTTCTCTACCTCATCCTCTTGCTCATCGGGGATGATCACGCCCGCCTCGTCCAGCACCGCCTCGTCACCGTAGATCGTGGCTCCGGCCCGCAACGCCAACGCGATCGCATCCGACGGCCGAGCGCTCACGCGCACACCGTTCTCGAACACCAGATCGGCGTAGTAGAGCCGGTCCTTCATCTCGGTGATCTGCACCGACTCGAGCTTGGCGCCAAGCGCCGTCACGACATCGCGCAACAGATCGTGGGTCAGTGGCCGATCGAACTGCATGCCCTGCTGGACGTACGCGATCGCCGTTGCCTCCGGCTGTCCGATCCAGATCGGAAGGTAACGATCGCCGTCGACTTCCTTCAGCAAGACGATGGGATTGTTCAGCGGCAGCTCGACCCGTACGCCGACAACCCGCATCTCGTTCATGATTGGTGCCTCCCTGACGGCCGTCCGGGACCCGCTGAATTCGAAACTACACGCCCCTGAGTGGCCAGCACAGCCGGGACGCGGCCCGGCTCATCCGCCGAGGACAGACCGCAGGCCGGCTTTGATCAATGCTGCGTGTAACCGCACCGATAGTGCTGCTAATTCCTGTGCGGTCTCTTCGGCCCGACCCCGCGCATCCGGTCCGCGCTGCCGGACCAGCGGCAGCACGACCTGTTCGAACAGACCCAATTCCCGGTCGGCCGCGGTCCGGAACGCCCGCAGATGCCGGGGCTCGATGCCGTACCGGGCCAGCTCGCCCACTGTCTGGGCGATCGTCAACGCCGTCTGGTCGTAGTGGCCGCCGCGGGCGGTCACCAGACCGGCCTGCTCCAGCTGACCGAGCGTCTCGTCGCTGATCTTGGCCGCTTCTACCAGTTCGGGCCGGGACAGCCGAAGCGGTGCCGGTTCCGGCGCGAACTCGCCGTCGCCGCTGGCGTCCTTGGCCGCCGCCAAGACGCGCGGCAACTTCGGCGGCCCGCCCGGTACGTCGGGCGGTTCCATGCCCCGGTCGATCGCGTCCAGATGGTCCTTGATGACACGTAACGGCAAGTACCGGTCGCGCTGCGAAGCCAGAACATAGGTCAGCCGGCCGACGTCCTCACGGGAGAACTTCCGGTACCCCGACGGCGTCCGCTCCGGGGTGATCAGACCCTCGGACTCCAGGAACCGGATCTTGGAGATCGTGACGTCGGGGAACTCCGGACGCAGCGCGGCCAGCACCTCACCGATGCTCATGAACGCGCGTGCCTGACCGGGCATGCTCATGGTTCGCTCCGCGGCCCCTCATCTGCCATCCGCTCCTGGGCCGACCGGGCGCCGGTGAGGAACACCAGCCGGAACTTCCCGATCTGTACCTCGTCACCGCCGGCGAGGGTGGCGCTCTCGATCCGTTCCCGGTTCAGGTAGGTGCCGTTGAGGCTGCCCACGTCGTTGACCTGGAACTCCGTGCCCACACGGCGGAACTCGGCATGCCGACGGGACACGGTGACGTCGTCGAGGAAGATGTCGCTGTCCGGGTGCCGGCCGGCGGTCGTCACGTCCTGGTCGAGCAGGAACCGGCTTCCGGCGTTGGGACCCCGCTTGACCACAAGCAGCCCCGAACCCGGCGGCAGTGCCTCCATCGACCCGAGTTGGCCCGTATCCACGGCCTCCGGGCTGTCGAGCGCTTCGGAAGCGTCGTCGAAGGCGGTGCTACTGAACACCGTCGTCGAGTCAGGACTTCCGTAGCCCGGCCGTCCGGCCGCGCCTGAATCACCGGGACGCGTCAACTGGGCGCCGCACTGCGAGCAGAACCGGCTCTCGTCGGAATTCTGCTGACCGCACCGGGTGCAGAAGATGGTCAGGGTCCCCTCCTCGTCGTCGAGCGATCCGACGGATACGCGCTGTCTGGTACGGATAAGAGTGTGCCGGACGGCACCGAGACCGGCATGCAGCGACGACACCGTCGAGCCGGCCATGCGCCGATCCGTGCCCGGGAGCCTAGCCAGCCGCCCCGGACAGGGTCAACCAAAGGTGGAGCTTAAGCCTTGCCAGTTTCACGGACCGGTCAGTGGGGGTCCAGCATGCCCTGGTAGGCAGCGGCGTCGAGCATCGTGTCCAACGCAGACGGGTCGGCGACGCTGATCTCGAACATCCAGCCTTCCCCGTACGGATCGGAGTTCACCAGCTCCGGGGTGGCCTCCAACGCGTCATTGCGAGCCGCGACCGTGCCGCCCACCGGCGCGAAGATGTCCGAGACGCTCTTGGTCGACTCGATCTCACCGATCGCCTGTCCAACCTCGACTGTCGCCCCGACCTCGGGCATGGACACGAAGACCACATCGCCCAGCGCATTCTGCGCATAGTCGGTGATGCCGACCCGAACCGTCGCGCCGTCGGCCGACGGCTTGGCCCATTCGTGCTCGGCGGTGTATTTGACGTCATCAGGAGTGCTCACGGGATGCAGCGTAGTGAGGTGGGCGCGACTGGCTACGAGCGGCCTCCATTCTCAATCTGTCTCACGCCTGTCTCATGTCGTCTCACGAGTGTCAGCCCGAATAACCCCGACGACCTGCCAGACATAGAGCGCCGCCGACCAGACGTACAAAGCCGTTCCCCAGATCGTGAACGCCCAGGCGATCGGGCGGATCACATCACCAGCCGTTCCGCCCAACACATCGGCGAACAGCAACAGCGGAAAGGCGTACATCAAATTGAAAGTCGCCGCCTTCCCGAGGTAATGGACGCCGAACAGCGGGTAACCACGACGGCGTAAAGCGAGCTGGCAGATACCCAACACAACTTCGCGACCGAGAAGAATCGCCACCAACCACCACGGAATGATGTCCCGGATCGCGAACGAGAGGAGAGTCGCAACGATGTAAAGGCGGTCCGCGGCCGGATCCAGCAGCACACCCAACTTGCTCGTCTGACCAAGCCAGCGCGCTATCTTGCCGTCTAGATAATCGGAGATCCCACTCGCCGCCAGCAGAACCAGGGCCGCCACATCCGCATGCGGCCCCAGAATCAGCCAGAGATATACCGGTACGCCGACCAACCGGGCGAAGCTCAAAATATTCGGGACCGTCCAGATGCGGTCATCGTCATTCGCCGTCTTACCGACCTGCCCGCCGGAGCCGGTCGAGGATTTCTCTGGTCCGGCTTTGCTTTCTTGCTGCCCGGCGCTACTTTCCGTCCCAGTGCGGCTGACATCACGCCGGTTTTGTTGGGCCGCCGCGGGATCGCTTTCGGCGGGCGGTACGTTCTGCGTACCTTCGCGTGGGTTTTGATAGTTCGCTGCGGCGGCCGTCGCGTTATCAGCCGCCGGCCCGCTATCAGTGCCGCCTTCGCGCTGATTATCTTGGCTCGCTCCGGCGGCGGAGGACCTTTCGGCCGCCGGCAATCTCTCAGTGCCGCCTTCGCTCACGGGACTCTCTCGCGCTCCATCCTGGGGTCGCCATCTGTGGCGTACCCGCCGGGCAACGCTCACTTCGAGCACTTTCCAGCTTACGGTCGTCGCCACCGGACAATTCCACAGCCCAATGCCAAAGACATCATGACGGACCACCGCAACGGCGCGCCGCCGACCTCAGCGGCATTGCGCGACGCCCTTGCTACTGTGCGGCCACAGTGGAGGGAGCGGCGTGAAAAAAAGCTACCTGCTCACGGGAACTTTGGCCGCCATCCTGGCGTTTGTCTTCTTTTCTCCCACCAGCAGTCCCGGCGGGGATAAAGCCAACTCCGCGCACCGGGTCAGCGGAGAACAAGCCGGTCGATCGGCTGCGAAGAAGATCACACCGGACCAGTTCTTCGTACCGCGGAAACTGCGACCCGGCCAGCGGCCACCGCAGTTCGTTGTGTTGTCTTTCGATGGCGTCGGGTGGCATGAGAAATGGCAGTACTGGGCCAACATCGCCAAGCAGGTGCCATTGCGGTTCACCGGATTCCTCACCGGACTCTATCTGCTCGATGCACAGCACAAGACGGTCTATAACGCCCCCGAGCATGGACCCGGCAAGAGTTCGCTCGGCGCCTGGAACTCCGCCGGCGAGGTCCAACAGGAAGTACAGGACCTGAATGCGGCCTGGCAACATGGCGATGAGATCGGGACGCATTACAACGGCCACTTCTGTTCGGACAACCGGCCGGGCGCCAATGACTGGTCAACCGCGGACTGGAACTCCGAACTCGACCAGTTCTTCACATTCGTCCACGACTTTCACCAGCTTGACCACTTGCCAAACGCGCCGAAACTACAGGTTCCGGCCGAGTCTATTCATTCCGAGCGCACACCGTGCCTGGAAGGCAACCCGGCGCAGCTATTCCCGGCGTTACGCGATCACGGATTCACCGCCGACTCCAGCATCACCCGTCGCGGACTGTCCTGGCCGCTGAAACAGGACGGTATCTGGCAGATGGGCATGGCCACATTCCCGCTGCATGGGACCAGCCACTTCGTCACGACGATGGATTACAACATGTGGTACACGCAGGAGAATGTGAGCACAACGGTCGCCCCAGAACAGTCGAAGAAGGACGGCGAACAGGTCCTCAACACATATCTGGACATGTACCACGCCGCGTATCAGGGAAACCGGGCCCCATTGATCCTGGGAAACCACTTCGAGAGTTGGAACAACAATGCCTACACGAGCGCGTTGGGTAACTTCGCGTTGAAGATTTGCGGACAGCCCGACACCTACTGCGTGCCGTTCCGGGATGTTGTTCGCTGGATGGATGTGCAGGATCCGGCCACGATCGCCAAACTCCAGGCGCTTCCGCCCGAGCTGGGTGCCCCTGCCGGTAACAACTGACGGCTATCGACATATACGTACGAGCGGACCGGCGGGAAACGAGTCCCTTACCGACCGCTGACCGGCTCTTTGGTATTCGGCAACACAACGGCCGCTACCGGCAATCGACAAGCCCGGTAAAGACAGGTTCTGGATACCTGTTAAGGTCGGCGGCTCAATCGTGCGTTCGCATAATCCGGCCGCGGACGGCACCGTCTTTGCTAGACGCTTTCGTCGGTGGGCGTATGAGTGCCGCCGGAACCAATCCCTGGTAAACGTCGATGTCGGCCTGTGCCATAGACACAGACCGACATCGACAGGTTGCTATGCAATTTGAAGCACTGCCGGCGGTGACTCGTAAAGCCCGACTACCGCCGGCAGATACCGCGTTTACTCAGGAGCTGGCCGCGCGGTACGCCTCGAGAATCGGGGCGGGCAGACGACCACGGTCGCTCACGGTGTGGCCGTGCTCCCGGGCCCACGCACGCACATCGGCGGACGAAGCCGAAGAAGCACCGGCACGGCGGCGACGCGGACGGGCCGCGGCACTCGCGCGCTGAGTACGGCCGGCACGACGCGGGCGACGGGTGCTGCTGGGCCGCTCGGCAACCACTGCGCCGTCGGACTCAACAACGCCAACATTCACGCCATACGCGGCGCCGACAACGCGCAGAACGTCATCAAGCGATTCGCTCGAGTCAACTGTGATTTTCATGTCTCTGTTCCTACCTGTCGTCCTGGGGTGCCCGTGACAGAGCCCCGAGCACTCGGTCAGAGAGAGAATCGCTTCTACAAAGCGACGCCCTCACCATACAGCGCCGACACTGTTCTATTTCATCGACATGCCGACAGTACCATCATAAACACGTTCATTGACCGAGTGCTAATCAGAGTCAGAAATTCGTTCGGCGAGATCCGCCGCTTCGGTCTCCATTTCGAAGCCAGGAGATCTGCGCGGGTGATCTACCCGCCGTTTTTGCCCGAACTCGACTTCCAACTCGGTACTACGCCGGATTACGAGCCTTGTTCGCGATGGAATCCAACCCGGCTAACCAACTCCCGCTATCGAAGCGGCAATGCCAGACGGCAATCCCGCCGCCGATTCTGTTGGATCGGCACCGCGAAGCTTGTCGGCCGGAACTATATTTGCGCCGCACACCGTCTCAGCTTCCGGCAAATGTCGTATCCGTCACTTCCGGTGATCTCCGTGGCGTTCAGAAGTCGCCAGCCATCTGCCTTTCCGGCGAGCCGTGCGGCGGAGGATAGGGCAGCGAATGGTGGGCCACCGCGTTTCGCCGGGGTAACTCAGAGGTCGAACGGGGTATTCAGCCAGGGCCAATCGCAGCCGGAATGTCGTCCATCAGCCGCAGCCGCGATACGGATCACGGCGGTTGGCAGAAATGTCGGTCAGCGCCGTGGCGATCTCACTGGCGCCTTGCTCTTCCGCGCTCTCGCGGCATGAAGCGCCAGGACAAGCGAGGCCGGGTATCGCCACACGTTGTCGTTTCCGCGGAACCGGCCGACGCCGCTGGTTCGGCTCGCGATCAGGTTTGCTATCGCACTGGGCATTCTGTTGCTGTCCACGGTGCTGGTGTACGTCGATCGTTCCGGATACCGGGACTCGGCCGGCGGACCGCTGTCCTTTCTGGACAGCCTGTAGTACGCGACGGTCAGCCTCACCACCACCGGATATGGCGATGTCGTCCCGGTCACCCCAGGAGCGCGACTCCTCACCATTGTGCTGATCACACCATTACGTCTCGCGTTCCTGGCGATCCTGCTGACCGCGACGGTCTTTGCGTTGACCGAACAATTCCGGCGCGAGCAGCACGAACACACCTGGAGGAAACGGATGCGCCAGCACACCATGATCTGTGGATACGGCATCCAGGGCCGCGCTGCCGCCCGCAGCATTGCATTGGCCGAACCGGATGCGGACATTGTCGTTCTGGATGTAGCGGCCGAAGCAGTAGAACGCGCGGTGGCCGACGGATATATCGCCGCTCGCGGCGACGCCCAGGAAGAACGCACGCTCGCCGGCGTGAATATGGCCACCGCGGGTCTGGTCGTGGTCGCGGTCGGCCGGGATGACACCGCCGCCCTGGTCACTCTGACCGTACGGCGACTCAATTCGCAGGCGTTCGTCGTGGCATCGGTTCGTCGAGCAGGAAAACGCGCCGCTGTTGCGGCAGTCCGGCGCCAATGTCGTGGTGTCCTCACACGACTCTGCCGGCGCTTTGCTGGGAATGTCCTCTACCTCGCCAATGGCCGGCGCCGTTGCCGAGGACCTGCTGGATTTCTCGCACGGGATGGATCTGGGCCGAACGGCCGGTGCGCACGAATGAGATCGGTCGCCGGCTTCATGAACTGCGCGATCTGGTTCTCGGGGTGGTTCGTGCGGGGCAATTGATCAGATTCGATGACAATCAGGTCGGCCTGCTCGCCGATGGCGACCGCCTGGTCTACATATCGGCCCGGGGTAATAGTGGCCCGCCGGCGGATTTGGATGGCGGGTCGGCGTAGTCCTCCAGTCGCGGTTCGGTTGTGGATGGCGATAGGTGCGTCCGCCCGAGGATTGGCGGTGGCTGGCCCGGCCGGGCAATTTCGACGTCGATCCCAGCCAACAGATTTCGGCGTTGAGTCGGTCCAGCCGGAAGATTTGGAGCCCGGACCAGCCGACAGATTGAGACGTTCCGTCGCCATAGCCGAAAGATTTGGCCGCCCATCCAGCCGACATTTCTCTCGCCCGGGCCGGAAGATTTGGGCTCGACCCGGCAGGCAGACTGAGACGCTCCCCCTGGCCCAGGGTGGACCGCAGCGACGGATTTGCCGTACCCAGGCGTATCGGGCACCCGCCGGGAACGGATTTGACACGTAGCCGGCGTTGTCAGAGCGATCGATATGGATCGCGGGTCGACCTGATATCGGCGCCCGCACGCTGTTGCCGATGGCGCGGATCCCGACACCGGCTGGGCTTATGGACGACGAACGCATTCGGATGTGCAGTTGGGCCACGGGTCGCCGAATACCAGGTTGGCTCGAGTTAGCCCGATGATGAGGACGGGCCGACGAACGGATTTGAGCTCGATGGACTGACCGTGGCCGAAAAGGGCGCCGATTGCAGCCCCCCGGTGCGACCTGTGTATCGTGATGCAACTCGCTCGGCCCGGCAGTGTTCCATCAGGACAGTCGGCGCATTGTGTACGGCAGGCGACGTTGCGTTAGCGCACATTTGATCGGGCTCGCTGTCTGGGCCATTCGGTGGTCGCAATGTCCCGCTGTCGCCGAAAGATACGTAGTGTCTCCCCGCGCCGAATATCAGGCTGTCGTACCGACATACGATGCGCGGCCAGCGTGGGTTCACGCCCGCGGGCGCAGTGCGGCGCAAAATGTCCCGGTGATCCAGGCCGGCTCGGTTATTGCGGTTCCGACCACAACGGCATGGGCCCCGAAATCGAGCGCCGTGCGAGCCTGATCGGGTCGGTGATACCGACCCTCGGCCAACACCGGGACATTTCCGAAGCCGGCGAGCGTTTCCACGAGCGCTCTCACCAGATCAAGGTCCGGTTCCTCGCTGGCTGGTGGCGTTCCGGTATAGCCGGCCAATGTGGAGGACACCAGATCCGCGCCGGCCCGCACAGCATTCACGCCTTCTTCGGCAGCCGATACGTCGGCCAACACCAACTTCTCCAACTCGTGCACCGCGGCAATGCTCTCGTGCAGGAATGCGCCGTCCGGTCGTGGGCGTGCGGTGCCATCGAGCGCGACAATGTCGGCGCCGGTTTCGGCGACAGCACGCGCACTGGCAACGGTCGGTGTGATGTAAACGTCAGAGCCGCCCAGTTTCACCAATCCGATAACCGGAACGTCGACGGCCGCGCGCACCGCGCGAAGATGCGGCAGTCCGCCGATTCCCCCGGCCCGGATGGCAATTGCGCCGCCCGCGACCGCCGCCCGGGCCACCCGCGCCATTGTCCCGGCGTCGTTGAGCGGAGAGTCGGGATGATGGATCTGCACCGATACGATCAGCCCGCCTCGCAAGGCCTCAATGACGGGGTGCATTCGGATCCTCGTCCTCTGGCGTTCGCCGATGGCGTGGTTGGATCCATTCTCGCGCGGCGACCGTAGCGGGTCAGTCCGAGGGGCTCGATTCGCGGATGACGGGCCCGGCAATCGGCCTCCTGCGATGACCGGACGGCCCGTGATCACGTGTCATAAGGTCGGAATAACGGATCGACCTGCCCGTAAGGAGCCCGATGACCGGCATCACACCATTCGACGATCTCTCCGAATTCGTGGCTGTCCCACGGTTGGACGGCTTGCGATTGTCCCCGGACGGGTCGCGGCTGATTACCACGTTGCAACGATCCGACGCCGCGGGCGCGAAGTACCTGCGCTCCCTGTGGGAGATCGACCCGAACGGCCAGCGCCCGGTCCGACGCCTGACCCGGTCGGCCCCTGGCGAGTCGACGCCGGTATTCCGGTCGGACGGTTCTTTACTCTTTCTTTCCCGTCGACCCGATCCGGACAACGGCGGCGATGACGATACGCCGGCCCTGTGGTCATTGCCGGTCAGTGGTGAGGCCGAGTTGATCGCGCACAGCCCTGGTGGATGTTCCGGACCGGTCGCGGCGCGGGCGGCCGAAGCATTCGTACTCACGACGGACCGCTTTTACGGGGTCACCTCGGCTGAGGAGGACGAGCGGCGGCGCACCGAACGCAAAGAGCGGCGTATCGGCGCGATGCTGCACGAGGGTTTTCCGATCCGCTACTGGGATCACGAACTCGGCCCGGACTTCCCGCGTCTTGTGGCGGGCGCGGAGCTTCGCGATATCGCTCCGGATGCCGGCGCGAGCCTGGTCAATGCGGGTTATGACATCACTCCGGACGGATCGGCGGTCGTCACGGATTGGCGGGTTTTCTTGCCGCGTGGGCAACGCCGCCAGATTCTCGTCGTCATCGATATCGAGACCGGGGCACGGCGCACCCTGGCCGAGGAGGACGAGTTCGACCACACCTCTCCGGTGATCTCCCCCAATGGACGCCTCGTGGCGGCATTCCGCGAGAGCGACGGCGATTTCGACACCCCACTGACGATGGACGTGCTGGTGCACTCGTTCGACGGGAGTGCGCCGGCTCGACAACTGACCATAAGCGACGATGTCTTTCCCGGCGAGTTGGCCTGGTCGCCGGACTCGGCCACCCTCTATATATCAGGCGACCGGCACGGCCGGGGTGCCATCGTCGCCTTCGACGTGGAAAGCGGAACCGAACGTCGCCTGGTCGAAGATGCTGTCTATTCCAGTTTGTGTCCGAGCCCCGATGGCCGTTGGTTGTACGCGCTGCGTTCGTCAATGGATCGGCCGGCGAGTCCGGTCCGCCTCGACACCACGCTGATCGGGCAAGATCCGGTCTTTCTTCCCTCGCCCGCGCCCGAGTTGACGTTGCCAGGCACCGTAGTCGATGTCAGTACCACCGCGCCGGATGGCGCCATCGTGCGCGGTTGGCTATTTACTCCGGCCGACACCTCCGAACGCACACCGCTGCAGCTGTGGATCCACGGTGGACCGTTCGCCTCGTACAACTCGTGGAGTTGGCGTTGGTGCCCGTGGCTTGCGGTGGCTCGCGGGTGGTCGGTATTGCTTCCGGATCCGGCGCTTTCCACTGGTTATGGTCCTTCCTGGTTTGCTCGGGCCTGGCCGCATCGTGCTGCCGCGGTCTGGTCCGATGTGGAGTGTCTGCTCGACGCTGTGTGCGCGCGACCGGAAATCGACGACACCCGTACCGCTTGCCTTGGCGCTTCCTTCGGCGGTTATATGACGAACTGGCTGGCCGGCCACACCGACCGGTTCTCCGCGATCGTCACCCATTCCGGTTTGTGGGCCGCCGACCAGCAGCACACCACCACCGACGCGGCCAACTGGAAAACCGGCCTGTTCGGCACGCCGGCCGATCATCCGGACTGGTACGCCGAGAACTCACCTCATCTCTTTGTCGACCGCATCACCACGCCGATGCTCATCACCCATGGCAACCGGGACTACCGGGTGCCCTATAGCGAGTCGCTGCGGCTGTGGTGGGACCTCATTCGGCATTTCGACGGTGATCCCGCCGACCTGCCGCACCGTTTCCTGCAACTGCCGAGCGAGAACCACTGGGTCCTGTCCCCCGGCCAATCCCAGGTGTGGAACGAGACCGTATTCGCATTCCTCGACTGGCACGTACGCGGCCAGAAGTGGAGCCGACCCGAGTTGGCGTAACCAACCGGCCGGCAAATCTGTCGTGCCCACGGCGACCCGTTCTACGCGATACGGGCCGCCGTGGCACACCAATCTCCGCCGAGAGCCCGGCCGATCGTCCACTGGGGACAGTCGGCGCGCCGGCCACTTCACCGCACGCCAGCACACCCGACAATCGGTCAGGCATCTCATCGGGCAGCAAATGCCGCGTCAGGCCATCACCGGGCCGAATGAATTCCTTCAGCCACAAGTGCGACATCAATGGCGCTGAACCGCTGCTGATCCAGCATCACCTTTACCGCGACCCCGGGCCGGACCAACCAGAACGCCTCGTCGCGGCCCAGATAGCCAGGATGCCCGTGCACCTGGAACGGCACGAAGTGCCACTGCGCCGGCGGCCGTTGCTCGTAATTGGTGAGGAACGTATAGAGCGCCGCGGCATTCTCCAGCCTCGCACCGCGCAGCACAGCAACGCCGAGGTCCTGCCGGTACGCGCCGTCCGCATCGGGCCCCCGCTCCCAGGTCCGGGAGCGGAAATCGACGCCGCCAAAGGTATACGTGAAATCCGAAACCCGCTGGCCGATACCAGCCGGCAGCCAACCTATGGCGAATCCGTCCACCACCGGCGCGCTGGCCTTCGACACCACGGCCGGTTGTGGCGCGGCACCAGACGTGCCCGCGAAGGCTCCACCAATGGCGATCCCGGTGAGGACGGTGATGGCGCACAGCCGTCCCAATCGTCGGGGCATATCTCCTCCTGATCGTGAGTAACACCGCCGGAACGAGGCGGTGACACGACCATGTTTTCCAGGAGAAGAGGCAACGAGCGGGTGCGAAGCGAATCTGTGGACAGCCATTCCGGCTGTGGATGCGCGTTTGACAGAGCCGCATTATTCGGCTAAATGCACTCGCCGCCGACAGCTCCGTTGCTGTCGGCGGCGGGCGTTGTGACACAAGCAATGAAGAACGGCTGACCGGGTCCTCGCCCCGGACCCGGTCAACCTGAGGTGATCGACCGCCGGTCAAACGGTTGGCCGCGTGCCCCCGGCTGACGCCCAACCACCGTTGCGGTCAGATCGACGCGGCGCGAGCACCGAAGCGCCCAGCACTGCGTGCTTTCCCCGACATGACGGGAACCGATCCGCCGTACCCGCCCCTGCCGTTGCAAATTCTGCGACAATACGGTTTGAGTGTCAAGTAGCTTGAAGATCAAGCTGTTACGCTCTGGACTATGGTGGACAGGAAGCAACAGGCCGCATCAAGGCCGACGCTCGCGGACGATGACGACGCCATAGGCCGGTTGGCCCGCGAGCTCATCAGGGCGGTGGACCATTTCCGGCAGATGCACGCGGAGAAACATGGCACCGGCGTAACGGAGCTGTTGGCGATGGGCCATCTTTACCACGATGGTGAACTGAGCCCGACCCAATTGGCCGAGCGGCTGGACCGCACCACGGGCAGCGTCACCGCGCTGGTGAACCGTCTGGTGGAGGCCGGATACGCTGAACGCTACCCACATCCGGACGATCGCCGGCGTCTGGTCATCAGCCTGACCCGCCCCGGGACACGGACAATCGCGGCATTGTTCATCGGGTTGCGTGATGCAACCGCTGCGGCGCTGGCCGAAGCGAGCCCTACTCAGCGCCGTACAGTCGCGGCTTTCCTACGAGCAACCGCGGACAACGTCCGGGCGCTGGACGGTGCTGACTGAATCAGTTCGCTGGCAGGGTCCATGGTGGAGATTGCGCTGATCGAATCGCACGCGCTATGTGTGCGGGCTATTCCTGAGCGAAAGAACCTCACCAGCAGCCGGTTGATTCGAATCCAGCTCGACGGTAATTACCGGGAGGGTGAACGTGGCCCGCACTCCGCCGCCGGGCGCATTTTCCAGCGTCACGGTCCCACCGTGCGCATCGGCGACCTGCTTGACAATCGCCAGCCCCAGCCCGGATCCGGGAAGCTGACGCGCCTCGGGCGAACGATAGAAACGGTCGAACACAAACGGAAGGTCCGCGGCCGCGATACCCGGACCTTGATCGGTAATCACCAAAGCGCCGTCGGTATGTAGCTCGGCCCGTACCGTTCCCCCGGGCGGACTGAATTTCGCCGCGTTGTCCAACAGATTCGACACCGCACGATCAAGCCGGGCGCTGATCCCCCGGACCAGAATCGGCGCCTGCAGGCCGGTGAATCGCAAACCCGGCCAATGCCGCCCGGCTCGCTGGGCCGCGTGCGCCACCAGATGGTCCAGCCGGACGTCACTCATTTCCGGTGTGGACTCATCACCGCGCGCCAACTCCACGACATCGCCGACCAGACCGGCCAACTCGTCGAGCTGGGTGACGATGGAGGTCAGGATCGCCTCACGATCCTCGGGATCGAGTTCGTCGACCCGATGCAGAACCTCCACATTGGTCCGCAGACTGGCCAAAGGCGTACGCAGTTCGTGGGAGGCGTCGGCGGCCAATTGCCGTTGCGCCGCCTGTGATTTCTCCAATGCGCTGAGCATCGTATTGAAGCTGATCGCCAATCGGCCCAGTTCGTCGGTACGGTCCTCCACGATGCGGTGAGCCAGATCCCGGGTCGCGGCAACCTGCTCGGCCGCAGCGGTCAACCGCTCCACCGGCTGCAACGTCCGCCGGCCCAGGAATGCGGCCAACCCGCCGGCCAGCAACAACCCGGAAACGCCGACCCCACCAAATATTATGGCCAGCCGGTGCAACTGACTATCCACATCGGACAATGGCAGCGCGACCTGGATCGCCCGCTGGCTACCAGGCATAGCGGCGGTCAGCAACCGGACCGGCCGGCCGTTCAACGTGACATTGCGGATCTCAGTGCCGCTACCCCGGTTGGCTACCGCCCGGTCCTTGGCACCGATCGGCAGCTGCGCCGGCTGATCGGCCGGATGCTGCACAACACCGGACGGGCCGATCACCTGGACGTAATTGCCCATCACACCGAACCGGGATTCGGACCGGCGAATGCGAATGGCCGGAAGCCCGGCCTGTTCCGCGCGGGTTATCTCCGCCGCCTGCCGGCGCAGCGCGCTGTCGACCTGACCCATCAGCTGGTGCCGTACCGCGAGGTAGGCCACCAGGACCACCGCACCGACCCCGACGGCGACGGCCAATCCGGCCGCCATGACGAATCGGGTCAGCAGCGAACGGGAGCGGCGCCACCGAGTCAGGCTCAGCATGGCTCAGCGCAGGACGTAACCGACGCCACGGACGGTGTGCAGCAGCCGCGGCGCACCCCCGGCTTCGGTCTTACGGCGCAGGTACCCGATGAACACCTCCAACGAATTCGATACCGGCTCAAGTTCGTACCCCCAGATCCGGCCGGTGATCACCTCCCGGGTTAGCACCCGCCCGGCGTTCCGGATAAACAACTCGGCGATGGCGAATTCGGTCCTGGTCAACGAAATCGCGCGGTCACCGCGGCGGACCTCCCGGGTTGCCGTGTCGATGACGAGGTCGCCATACCGCAGCGTCTCGTTGTCCCACGGCGTCATCCGGCGCAGCAGCGCCCGCAATCTCGCGGTCAGCTCCTCCAACGCGAACGGCTTGGGCAAATAGTCATCGGCCCCCGCGTCCAGCCCGGCGACCCGGTCGCTGACCTGGTCGCGGGCGGTGAGCACCAGGATCGGCAGCCGATCCCCGGTGGCACGTAGCCGGCGGCAGACCTCCAAGCCGTCCATCGTGGGCATCATCACGTCGAGCACTAGTACGTCGGGCGGTTCGACCACCGCCATTTCCAACGCTTGGGCACCGTGCTCGGCCGTCTGTACGGCGAATCCGTCCAGCCGCAACGCCCGTTGCAGCGCCGCGCGCAGCTCCGGGTCGTCGTCGGCGACCAGTACGTGAGGAGGCGCGGCAGTCATCGCACAAAGAGTCTTGCCCGCCGACCTGAGGGAATGCTGAGGATCGCCGTTAACCTGCGAGCCGTAGAGTCCGGGCATGTCGCGTTCGCTGTTGATCGCCGCCTCCGCCGGTTCTCTGGTCGTCGGGCTCGCCGCCTGTGGCCAGTCGGCTCACACGGCCGCGCAAGGCACGCCGGAGCCCAGCGTCACCCCCACCGTCTCGTCGTCTATTCCGCCGCTTCCCTCGCGTGCGCCGGAACCGACCAAAAAGCCGGCTCGGGCCTGGACGAAAGCCACCCGGCCATCGATCACGATCAAGCGTGACACCCTGCACGTTTCCGGTCCGGTGGGGCCCGGAGCCACCGTCGCGGTACGCAATCAGGACGGGACGCCTCATACGGTTACGTTGCACGCGATGAATCTCGCGGTGAAGGTGGCCGGCCGCGGCAGCACGACGTTGCGGGCACCGAAGAAGGCCGGCCGGTACGCGGTTATCAGCGGGGGTCAGCGCACAGTGCTTGTCGTCAAATAGTCAGGTCGTGTCGAAGCAGCCGTCGAATTTGTACAGCGGGTTGGCCACGACATCGCCGCTCTGGGTGGTGATGGTCGGCGAACCATTGACGTCGGCCGGGCCGTCGCCTTCGGCCGTGTAACAGCCGTTGGTCTGCACGTGCAAGCTGTACGTGGCCACCGCCGGACCCTGTTTGATCCACTGGACCTGGCAGACCCAGTCCTCACCCGCTCCTCTGTCCGGTGTGGACTGATCGCCGCGGGTACACCTCGCCTGCGAATGCAACGCCTCGACGCTGACCGCGGCGCCGTTTTGCGCCTGCTGTAGCACGTACAGGTTGGCGAATGTCGGGGCGACCGATGCATCGACCCGGGTGGCCGTAATTCCGCCCGAACCACAGGCGGTCAAGCCGACCAGCAGCGCGCCACCGACCAGCAGCGGTATTGTCCGCATGTCAACTCACCGTGATATCGCGCCGGCGGAATACCAGGTACGCCGCGGTCAGACACGCCAGGAAATAGGCGAGGCTGGTGATCAGGCCGTTCTCGAACGGGCCATAAAATGGGTGTTCGACGAAAAAGCCGTGCCAGGCGTTAAACGGAACACTCAACAGCAGTCCCCGTACCGGATCGGCCGCTCCCGACAGCGATGCCAACTGCATCAGCAGGCCAACGACCAGCGGACCGCCGATGCCGACCGGGCCGCTGCGACTGGCGACCGAGAGCAGCAAACCGAGCGCGGTGAAGGCCAACGCCGTCGGCAGCACGCTGCCCCAACTGGCCAACACCAGGACCGAACCGTGGCCCGGGCCGATCAACGTACCGGAAAGTCCGACCAACGGCTGCCGACCGACCAACAGGACCCCGGCGGCCAAACTCGCGCCGCCCAACAACGCCACCACCCCAAGCGAATACAGCAGCGCCGCCAGCGTTTTCGCGACGAAGATCTCGCCGCGGCTACGGGATCGGGTCAGGATCGTCTTCCAGGTTCCGTACCGGTCCTCGGAGGAGAAAATGTCGCCGGCCACAATACTGGTCAACGCCGGCAAAGCCCATTGCGTCACGAAACCCAGTACCACCAACGGCGTGGCCAGTCCCGACGTATGCACCCAGCGGCCGAACAACGTGTCCTCGGGCAGGCTGCTCTGCATGTCCAAGATGGACACGAACAAAAAAGGCGCCAGCACACAGGCCAATAGCACCGCCTGGATTTTACGCTGCAGTGCGAGCTTGACCAGCTCACCACGTACGGCGACCCAGGAACCTGGTCCGTCGAGAACCACCGGTGCGGCGATCGCGGTCATTTCACACCACCTCTGGCACGGGGTCGGTCACCGAGTCGGGTTGCCTCTCGGTGAGCCTGAAGAACAACGCCTCCAGCGGCCGGCGGGTCAGCCGCAGCGAGCGGATCGCAATCCCGTTCCGGCCCAATTCGATCGCGTACGTATCCAGCCGTTCCCGCCCCGCGTGCACGACCAATCCGCCACCGGAATGCGGTTCGGCCTCGACTCCGGGTACGGCCCGGGCCAATCCGGCCGCGCCGTCGTCGTCGCTGGTCTGCAGGTGGAATACGGGATCCGGCGCCTGCGCCCACAAGTCCCGGACCGATCCGGTGAACACCACCGAGCCGGCGCGCATGATCGTGACGTTGTCACAGAGATCCTCGATCTCCGCCATATTGTGGCTGGAGAGCAGAACCGTCATTCCCTGCGTACGCAGCCGGCGAATCATATCCCGCATATCGCGGATGCCCGCCGGGTCGAGTCCGTTGGCCGGCTCGTCCAGAATCAGCAACCGCGGATTACGCAGCAATGCCGCGGCCAGGCCCAACCGCTGCCGCATTCCCAGCGAATATCCGCCAACCCGCCCGTTGTTGTCGCCATCGAGGCCGGCCAGCTCAAGTGCCGTGTCGACACGATCTGTCGCGAGTGGACGGTCGAGGCCGGCCAAGAGCGTGAGATTGCGCCGCGCGGTCAGATACGGATAGAAGCGCGGGTTCTCAATGAATCCGGCCACGCCCTCGAGCATCCGCTGCCCGTGTTCGCCCCAGCTGCGGTCGAAAACGCGCAGCGTTCCCGCATCGGGCCCGACCAGACCCATCAGCATGCCGAGGACGGTGGTTTTTCCGGCGCCGTTCGGACCGACTATTCCGTGGATTTCTCCGGCCTCGACGGTCAGGTCGACACCGTCGACGGCCAGCGTATCGTCAAACCGTTTAACCAGGCCGGTGGCCTTGATGACCGACATGTCAGCGGCCGGCATTGCATCGCCATGTCCGACCCATTGCGCTCCTCGCGATCAACCACCGTATCCGGTCAAACGCAAAAACCTTAAGGCAGGACGTATGGTCAAAAGCCCATCCCAAGGTGAAGAAATTCTGAACAAAACACCTCGTACGATTAGCCGCCGTGGACCGCCGATCGGGTCGATACCTCAGCCCCAGCGGCCATCGTGAGCTCGACGACCGTATTCAGATGCGACAACTCGATCGGGTGGAAAGCCGGCCCCTTGTCCCGGCCGATAACCAACACCAATCGGCCCTCGTGTAGCGGAACCATGGCCAGCTTCAGATCGCCGGCGTCATCACGCACGGGTCGGTGCGGAATCGTTTTGAGCAGCGGCAACGGCTCCGGACACCCGACGCTGCCGTACAACGTGGCCGAACCCGAATCCTGCACCAACTGCAGGGCCGCCCAGTCCGTCGTGAATACCATCGGCGCCATATCGGTGAGGGTCCGCAGACCGCGATCCGGGTTATGCAACACGTGACCGAGCAGATCGAGGTCCGGGTGCGCACCGGGAACGTGCACACTTTCCCGCATTCCATGCACCCGTACACCTGGCACCGACTCGAGCGCCTCGATGATCGTGGCCACTCGCGGGCGATCGGGGACCGACAGGTACAAATCGTCCAGCGCACGACCTTTCATCCGCGTGAGCACCTGCATGCTGACGATGTCGGCACCGTGTGATCCGGTCAGTGCACCGATCTGCCCGAGCGCACCGGGTTTGTCGGGAAGCGAAATTCTGATGTGGATCAACATCGGTTCTCCTGCCCTGGCGCGTCGTCGATGACCCGAACGGTTCCCCGCTCAGGATCTGAAGCTACGGCCGGGCTTTTTCAGACGTGTTACGGCCGCGTGAAACCGATCGCCCAGGCGCGGACATTACGAAACCCTTGCGGCTGGCGGTGGCGGCGTAAGAGTCCCCTAATCCGGGCGCAGAATGACAACGTGGGCGTAGAAGGAAAGCCGGTCGGTCGCCGGATCGTGCTGTCGATGCTGGGCATCGGCGCGGTCGGTGTTGTGGTCGGAACGAAACTGCAGGACTTCGAGCAGGCGGTCCTGGCGCCGGTGCAGAGCCGTGACCCCACCGGGCTCTCCGGTCTGGTGCCCGACGGCGGCGGCTTCCGGTTCTACTCGGTGACCAGCAGCATCCCGAAGCGCACCGCGGCCGACTACCGCCTCACCGTTGGCGGCCTGGTCGAGCGCCCGATGACGCTCACCATGGCCGACCTTCATGCGATGCGGCAGACCTCGTTGACCCGGGACTTCCAGTGCGTGACCGGCTGGCGGGTACCGAACGTGCACTGGTCCGGCGTCGCACTACCCGACCTGCTCGACCATGTCGGCGTCAAGCCCGAGGCCACCGCCGTCCGATTCACTTCGTTTGACGGTGAATACACCGAAAGCCTCACGCTGCCGCAGGCGCGCCGCCGCGACGTGTTGGTCGCGACCTCGATGCTGGGCGGGCCGGTGAGCCGGAACCATGGCGGACCGGTTCGGATGTACGTGGCGCCGATGTACGGCTACAAGAGCTGCAAGTGGCTCGGCGGGATCCAGCTCACCAAACGGGTCGAGCCCGGTTACTGGGAGCACCTCGGCTACGACGTCGACGGCTGGGTCGGTCGTTCGAACGGGCGCGACGATGCGCCGACCAGCTGACCCGACGCCCGGGCCGGGCGAACTGCTCCGGATCACCTGGGCCGAACGCTGGGTGCATCGCGGGGTCGCGGCCCTCATGGGCATCTGCCTGGTGACCGCGGCTGTCCTCTATATAGGCCCGCTTTCGGTTCTGGTCGGGGAGCGGGCGTTGGTCGAACAGATCCACGTGTACGCCGGGATCGGGTTGCCGGTACCGGTTCTGATCGGACTGTTCTCCAAGGCGTTCCGGGCCGACATCGTCCGGCTGAACCGGTTCTTGCCGGTGGACCGGCAGTGGCTGCGAGCCTCGGACCGGCGTTCGGGCCGGCTGCCGGTTGGGAAATTTAACGCCGGCCAGAAGATCAATTCGGCCTTTGTCGCCGGTTCGATCCTGGTCATGTTGGGCACGGGCCTGGTGATGCGGTACGCGAACGCCTGGCCGGTGAAATATCGCACCGGTGCAACCTTCGTGCACGACTGGCTCGCCTACGCCGTGGTCGCGATGCTGGCCGGCCATCTGTATTTCGCCACCCGCGATCCGCTGGCCCGCCGCGGCATGCGCACCGGAATCGTGCCCGGGAATTGGGCCCGCCGGGAACATCGCGGTTGGGCCGAGGAGGTGCTCGGGCCGATCAGCCCGGACGAGCGGGATACGAGCGCATTTCCCCGTCGGCCGGTCCCCCGGCAGCGTCCGACCGCGCCGGGCGGGTCCGACTCGGCGGCCTGAGCGGATGAATTCGACGGCGTTAACTGCCGCGAAATGCAGTATCGATCAGGCTTAACAGTCACGTTCCAGGATGTCTGCACCACATCCTGAACGGAGAAATGCGATGACTAGTGCGCTGCTCGTTATCGATATGCAGAACGGCTTCTGCCACCCGGACGGGTCGATCCCATCGATCGCCGCTCCACTGGTCAACAACGACCGCGTGGTCCGGCGCAATGTGGAGGCGCTGAATCGTGCCCGCGCGCTCGGGCGGCCGGTGATCTTCACCCGACACTGCTGGGACAGCTCGATGATCGACGCCGGACCGGCGTACGTGAATCCGATCGTGGACGCCGACCGTGAGATGGCGGCCGCATTGCGGGAACGCGGTGCCCTCGTTCAGGGCAGTTGGGACGCAGACGTCATCGACGAGCTGGCGCCGTGGGACGGGGAATTCGTCATCGACAAGCCGCGCTACGACGCGTTCCTCGGTACGCGGTTGGAACAGCTGCTGCGCGGTCTGGGTGTGACCGATCTGATCGTCACTGGTGTGGTCACGAATGTCTGTGTCGAGTCCACGACCCGATCCGGCTACATGCGCGATTACCGGATGACCGTGGTGGCCGACTGCGTCACGGCACAGACGCAGCGACTGCACGAGAATGCCTTGGAGGCAATGGAAGCGGGCCGGTTCGCTCGGGTGGCGCCGCTGGATGAGATCACCGAGTTGACGATCGGGGTAGCTGCCTAGAGATCGCGCCAGACCTGATGTCGCGCATCCCGGACCGTCCGGGAGAATGCCGGCATGATGGTCGATCGCCGACAACCGGCGCGCTGGCGCCCAGGCACCCGGTTCTACCTCCGTAGCGGACTGCGCACTGTGGTGCGGGTCGTGGCGATCGTCCTCGTCGTGGCGGTGATTGTCGGGGCCATCGTCGTAGGCATTGCAACGGGTACCGATATCGGCGACCTGCTCCAAGTGGTCGCTTACGTGGTGTTCGGAATCGCGGTCGTGGTGACCAGCATCTGGGCGCTGGTCAAGCGGATCTACAACTGGCTGCGCCGGCACAATTTCGTGAAAATGGCCGAGCGGAATGGCTTTGCGTACGTACGGAAGGACGACCGGCTGCGTACGGCATCGAGCCGCGAGCCGTTCCAGCCACAGAGCGCCGCGTGGGCGTTCGATGCCGTGCAGGGACAGCTGAACGACCGGCCGGTCACGCTGTTCCGATACGTCTACCGGCTGACCGACTCGGCCAGTCCGGCGTTGATCAGTTCCCGGATCTGCCTGGTGGAGTTGCCGGCGTCCTACCCGGATTTCCAGCTGCGACTGGATGATTACGTGGTGACCAGCGTGACGCCCGGCCTAATGCCTACGGACGTCGATGTCGAGGACGAGGAATTCAACCGGCGCTATCGGGTGCCGGCGAAGAATGTCGCCGAACGCCGGCTGGCCAGCGACCTGCTGGGCCCGCGTGTCGTCGAATGGCTGCTGAGCACCGAGCCGTTTCCCTGGCGGATCGAAGGACGGCAGCTTATTGGTTGGTGGAGTGACACCGTCTCACCGGACGGCTGTCTGGAACGAATGCGGGCGCTGGCCGGGGTGGCGGCCAATCTGCCGGCTTTTCGCGCCGAATGACATCAGCCCCAGCACAGAAATAACGGTCATGCAGAAAGCGCCAACTTTCCGCATGACCGCGAAAACGAGATCAGGCCGCGTCGGCCAGTTCCTGATACTGCTCGTCGGACAGCTGCAGCCCGCTGGCTGCGATGTTTTCCTCGACGTGCGCCACCGATTTCGTGCCTGGGATCGGCAACATCACCGGCGAACGCCGCAGCAGCCAGGCCAGCGCCAACTGGGCCGGGGTCGCACCGTACCGCCGCGCGGCATCGTCGAGCACACCGCCAGGCTTGGCCAATTCGCCGGTCGCGATCGGGAACCACGGAATGAAGGCGATTCCTTCGCGTTCGGAATAGTTCAACACATCTTCGGACTGGCGATTGGCCACGTTGTAGAGGTTTTGGACGCTGACGATGTCAGCCGTTTTACGTGCCCGATCTATCTCCGTGACATCCACTTCGGACAGTCCAATGTGGCGGATCTTGCCTTCCCGCTGCAGCGCCACCAATTCACCGAGCGAATCCTCCACCGGGACCAGCGGATCGATGCGGTGCAGCTGATAGAGGTCGATACGCTCCAGGCCGAGTCGGCGCAGGCTCATCTCGACCTCCTGGCGCAGGTACTCCGGCCGTCCCACCGGAACCCAGGCGCCCGGGCCGGTCCTGACGAACCCGCCCTTGGTGGCGATCACCACGTCCCCATAGGGATGCAGCGCCTCGCGGATCAGGTCCTCACTGACGTACGGACCGTACGAATCGGCCGTATCGATGAAGTTCACACCCAGCTCGACCGCCCGCCGCAGCACACGGATGGCCTCGTCGTGGTCGGGCGGATCGCCCCAGACGCCCGGCCCGGTCAGCTGCATCGCGCCGTAACCTAGCCGGCGGACGGTGATGTCTCCCACCGTCACGGTGCCGCTCGCCGCGGCCGTGATGTTCTCACTGCTCACTGTCGTGCCTCCGACATAATCAGAAATTGCAACGTACTTAGCCTGAACAGCGAGCAGTGAGAACCCGATTCCCGCCGCTCAGTGTTTTGTCCCGCGGAACTGCCAACCCTCGGCATACAGGTCAAAATGCGCGCCCTGCGTGGGATGCTCCGCGACGTACTCGGTGTCCAACTCCACGCCCAGACCCGGAGCGGTCGGCAACGCGAAATAGCCGTCGATGACCTCGGGCAGACCGGGTGCGGCCCGCTTCACATGCTCGTCGGCGAAATCGTTGAAATGCTCCTGGATCTTGAAATTCGGCGTGCACGCGGCCAAATGCAGGTTGGCGGCGGTCAGGACCGCACCGCCGACATTGTGCGGCGCGACCAGTACATAATGCGTCTCGGCGGTGGCGGCGAGCTTTCGTACCTCACTGATCCCGCCCAGGTGCCCGATATCGGGCTGGATCACATCGGCGGCCTGCAACTCGAAGAGCTCGCGGAATTCGGTCCGGTCGTGAATTCGCTCACCGGTCGCCACGGTCAACGACACCGCTTCGGCCACTTTGGACAGTGCCTTGAGGTTTTCCGGCGGCACCGGCTCCTCAATCCAACTCGGCTCGTACGGTTCGAGCAGGCGGGCGATCCGGATCGCCTCGGACGGGGCGAACCGGCCATGCATCTCAACGAGAATCTCCACGTCCGGACCCACCGCATCCCGGACCGCTTCGACCAATTCGACCGAACGCCGCCGCTCATCCGGCTCCAGTTCCCACATTCCCGGGCCGAACGGGTCGAATTTCAACGCCCGATAGCCGCGCTCGACAACGCGACGGGCCGCGCTGTGAAATTCCTCGGCCGTACGCTCCACTGTGTACCAACCGTTGGCATAGGCCTTGATCTTGTCCCGGACCTTGCCGCCAAGCAGCCGCCACACCGGCTGCCCCAAGGCCTTTCCAACAATGTCCCAGCAGGCCATTTCGACGGTGGCGATACCGGACATCGCGATCTCACCGACGCGGCCGTAATCGCCGTGCTTCATCCGGCCCACCAACGACTCGATATCGAACGGGTCGGAGCCGATGATGTGATTCGTGGACGCCTCGGCCAGGTAACCGATCAGCGCCTGGGTGCGGCCGAGCATCCGGGTTTCCCCGACGCCGGTCAGCCCCTCGTCGGTGGTGACCCGCACGTAGGTCAGGTCCCGCCACGGCGTGCCGAGGACGAAATGCTCAACCTTGCTGATCTTCATGCCGTCACCACCGGAAGCGCGAGGCCTTTGGCACCCAGCTCGGAGGTGGTCGCCTCCGGGTAATACCGGTGCAGCAGGCCGAGACCAATTTCTGCCCTACGTACCCGTTCCTTCGCCAATGCCACGGCGGTCGGCGTCAAATGCGTACCGCACGGATAAATGTTCGGCGAATTCCGCAGCCCGAATTTCACATACACCGGCGCGGCGACCCGCACGATCTCGCCGATCTCAAAGTGCCGGACGAAGCCGCCCTGGTCATCGGGCGCCTCCACGTAGATATCGAGCGGACAGTCGATGGCGGCCCGGATCGCGGCCAGCTGGTCCAGCGAGAGGTCGGTCGGCACGTTGTACGTGTCGGCGCCGAGCTGCTCGGCCAGCTGAATCGAGGCCGGGTTGGCCATCCCCATCTGCACACTGACCTTGAACTGCATGTCGGTGGGCAACTCGCCAGCCGCGCGCATCTTGGCCGCGACCGAGAGCACGCCGATGTCGGTCACCAGGACGCTGCGGAACCCGGCCTCGGCGGTGCGGCGGATGTCCTCCAACACGTGCACCAGCTGGTTGGCGCCGCGGGCCTGGGCCACGACGCCACCGGCCCCGGACGCGCCGGCCGCGGCCCCGGTCGACCAGCCGGCCAACGGCCGGGCGAAGATGCTGGCCTCCACCGGTCGGGCCGCGGCGATCCGCGCCATCTCGGCCAGCTCGGAGTCGGTCTGCAGCATGCCACCGCTGCCCTGCGAGATCCGGTGCACCCGTACGCCCCGCACATCGGCCTCGGCCAGCACCGCGGCGAGGACCTCCGGACCCTCGACGCTGGGAATCTCGACCCGGTACTGCGCACCGTCGGGGAATCGCTTCGTACTGGTCGGCAACTCGCCGAGATCGCCCGGCGGCAATCCCAACGAGCGTAAGAACGAACGCGTCTGCTCCACACCCAGCTCCATCGTTCGGGATTTCGGTACGTGTTCGAAATCAGGAAAGCATGTGCCTCTCCGTACAGCAAGGCTCCCGTATCCTGCGATTCAGGCGTTCGAAATACCGAACCACGGGAGGCTTCGGATGTCGAGATTGGTGCCGGCTCTGGCCCGCGGCCTGGACGTGTTGGAACTGTTTCTCACCGATCCCAAGCCTCGCTCGGCGCCGGAAATCTGCACCGCGTTGACCCTTCCCCGCACCACTGTGCACGAGCTGGTCAAGACGCTGGTGGCCCGCGGATATTTGCGCGCGGCCGACGAGGCCGGGTACCGGTACGAGTTGGGCATCCGCACGTTCGAGCTGGGCAGCCTCTACCGCGCCCACCTCGACCTGGCCCGCGAGGGCCAACGGATCGCCGAGCGGGTCGGCGCCCAGTGCCAGGAGACCGTGCACGTGGCGATCCGCGACCGGACCGACGTCGTGTACATCGCCAAGGTCGACAGCACCCACGCCGTCCGGATGGTCTCGGCGGTGGGACACCGACTGCCGGCGCACCTGACCGCGGTGGGCAAGGTGCTGCTGTCCGATCTGCCGGCCGACGCACTGCGCACGCTCTACCCGTCCGGGGCCGCGCTATCGGCGATGACCCCGCACAGCATCACCTCGGCCAGCCGATTGCGTACCGAGGTGGCCGCGGTGGCCGAGGCCGGCGTCGGCTACGACCACTGCGAATCCAACCCGGACGTGTCCTGTGTGGCGGCGCCGGTACGCGATGCGAACGGTGATCTGGTGGCGGCTTTGAGCATCTCGGTACCGGTGGCGCGCTGGAACGAGGAGCGCGCTCGCGAGCTCACCGCGTTGGCTCGTGACGGGGCGCAGGATCTCTCGCATCTGCTGGGATATCAGGCGAACGGGCGAGCCTGATACATATTTCTCGCCCTCGCTACGAAATGAGCTCTATTTGCATTCGTCAGGTCGGGCAACTGCTCGTTTCCGAGCAGATTAACGTAGGAAATACCTTGATTGTTCAACCATGGTTCGTACGCTCGATGCCGCTGGCAGCGGGGAAAACGGGCTCGATTTCGCAGCCGGAAAATATGGCTTGATTCGAAACAGCAAATAGTCTTGACAAGCCAAAATTTCGAAACCGATACTCCATGCGGGTTGACCGCCGAATCCCCGGCTCGTTAACACCACACGTTCCACGCACGTTGCTCATACGGGGGAAGTTGCATGACAACGGACATGCTGCAGTCCGTCGCGCCCGGCCGCCAACCGCTTACGGTGCAGGCACTTCGCACTGGCGCTGACACCCAGGTCCTACTCACCGGACACCTGATCGACTCCGATCTCCGGCTGCTCGACGAGACGATCGACTGGCTCATCGCCGCCGGCGCACGCCATATTGTCGTCGACACGCGCGAGCTGCGCGGAGAGGACGGAGTCTTCTCAGGTTGGTTTAGCGGCTACCGGCAGCAATGTCTGGTCAAGCGACACATCCTGTCGATGCGCGACAAGCCGCCACCGGCGGCTAGCCGGCGTACTTCTCGATGATCTTGCCCACGCCGGGCAGGGCCTCCTGGACATGCTTCTTGCCCTGCGGGCGGAGCTTGCCGTAGGCCTTCTTGATCGTGGTCCGGGTCGAACGCTCGGCGCGCGCGTCGGTGATCGTCAACAACGCGTCGGACACCTCGTCAGAACGCTTGGCCAGGTAGTCCGGCAGCGGGACGTCACCGCCAGCCGTACGGAAATCGGCGTAGAACGGCTCAAGTCGCGCAACGAGCTGGTCGAGCAGATCATCCACAGCGTCGTGGATGATCCCGGGCCGTACGGCCTTGACCATGCCGTAGGCACCCTTCACCGCGATGCTCGACAGGCCGCTCTTGGACTCGACCTCCGAGTCGAGCAGACCCTGGCAGTCGGCCACCACCTGCGGCCGCCGGCTCGGGTCGAGCAGAATCTCCTGGAGCGTCTCGGCCACGCGTCTCATCCTCCCCCTACCCGGTATCCGGGTGGCATCAGCGAGCCGGCAGCGGTACCGGCCCGTCGCAGCCCAACATGCTGCCGTATCCCTGCGACGGGCCTACACCGGGGTGATCAGAAGACGGTGTAACCGCCGTCGAGTACCAGAATCGATCCGGTCATGAAGGACGTTGCGTCACTTGCGAGGTACACAACGCTCGGCGCGATCTCCTCCGGCATGGCGTACCGCTGCATCGGCGGATGCTCGATCCAGTGCTCGCGGAATTCGGGCCGGTCGACCGGGGCCATATCGGTTTTCACGTATCCGGGGGCCAGCGCGTTGACGCGGATATTGTCCGGTGCCCATTCGGCGGCCAGCGATTTGGTGAGCTGGTGCACCGCGGCCTTGGATGCGTTGTAGGCCGGCTGCCATTGCGGCCGGTTGACGATCAACGCGGAGATCGAGCCGACGTTGATCATCACGCCGCCGCCGGTAGCCCGCATCTGCCGGGCCACCACCGTGCTGCACAGCCATAGCCCGTAGACGTTGACGTTGAAGACCTGCTGGAATTCCTCGTCCGGCACATCCAACGCGGGCCGGTGAAAGCACAGGCCAGCGTTGTTGACCAGGATGTCGACACCGCCGAGTTCGGTCACTGTGCGCTCGACCAGTCGCTCGACGTCGGCCCGCACCGTGACGTCGGCGCCGATCGCGATGGCCCGCCGCCCGGTGGAATCGGCGACCTCCTTGGCCGCCGCGCCGCTCTGCTCCTCGTCCCTGGATACGAGAGCGACGTCGGCGCCGGCCTGGGCCAGCCCGTGGGCGAACGCGCGGCCGAGCCCGCGACTTGCCCCGGTGACGATCGCCTTGCGGCCGGTCAGATCGAAGTGGGCGAGCACGCCCTGCGTCTGTGTCATACGCTCATTCTGCCGCCCGTACGCCGTCCTGATTCGGCGCTTGCTCCGGGACAACCGCGCGGAGTCGCCGTAGGCTCACCGCGATCAGCAGCACTAGCGCGATAAACGCGGCGGTGTAGATGGTTACGCCATCCCAACCATCGCGGCCGTAGGCCAGGCCGCCCAGCGAACCGCCGACGCTGGAGCCCAGGTAGTAACAGAACAGGTAGACCGCCGCGCCCTGGGCGCCCAACGCGGCCGACCGCCCGCCAACCCAGCCGCTGGCGGCCGCATGCGCGGCGAAGAAGCCCACCGTCATCACGACCAGGCCCAGCACGACCGCGACCAGACTGTCCGGAATCATCAACGCCAGCCCAACCAGCGTGATCACGGCCATCACCCACAACAGGCGCTGCCGGCCGAACCGGTCGACCAACCGCCCGCCCACGGCGGAAGACACCGAACCGGCCAGGTACACAACGAAAATCAGCCCGACCACGGTCTGCGAGAGATGGAAATCGCGGCCGAGCAGGCGGAATCCCAGGTAGTTGTAGATGGTCACGAAACAGCCCATCAACAGGAATCCGACCGCGTACAACCGAATCAGGCCGCTGTCGGTGAACGAGCGCCCGACCGCGGCGAGAAGTTCCCGGGCCCGTAATGGGCGCCGGACGAACCGGGCCGAGGGCGGAATAGCGATCCGGAAAATCACCGAACACACCAACGCCACCGCCCCGACCACGCCCAGCGCCCATCGCCAGTCGGTGAAATCGACGACTAGACCGGCAACCAGCCGCCCAGCCATCCCCCCGATACCATTTCCGGCGATATACAGGCCCATCGCGAATCCGAGCGATTCGCGATCGACTTCCTCGGTGATATAGGACATCGCCACCGCTTGCAGACCGGCCAGCGACAATCCTTGCAATGCCCGCAGTATTAACAGGACAGTGAAGTTTGGACTGAACGCTGCGGCAATTCCCAATATGGCCGAGGAGAACAGCGATACCGTCATCACCGGTGTGCGCCCCAACGATTCGGACAGCGTGGTCAGCGGGATCACGCCGATCGCCAACGCGCCGGTGGCGACCGACACGGCCAAGCTGGCGGTAGCCGGCGACAGGTTGAACCGATCGGCCAATGGCGGCAACAAGGCCTGAATGCAGTACAACGCGGTGAAGGTCGCCAGTCCGGCCGCGAACAACGCCAACGTGATACGGCGGAATCCCTTGCTGCCCCGGCGATGTGGCGGTATCTGGTGGTTCTGCAGTTGGGTCTCAGTCGCGGTCGCGGTCGCGGCAAGGGCCATGTTCTCCACCGTAGGAATGCGATTATCATTCGTCCAATACAGAATCAACGGACTTGTAATTCGTTCATGAATGATTGGAGTCCGCCGATGATTGACGCGGAGGCGGCCGAACTCGCCGTCAGCCTCGCACCCCGACTGGGCCTGCTGCGGGAGGTCGCGGCCGAGGGCAACCTCACCCGGGCGGCGGACCGACTCGGCGTACCACAACCGACCGCCACCCGGTGGCTGGCCAGCCTCGGTACCCGGCTCGGCGTACCGATCACCACCCGCGCCGGGCGCGGCATCGCGCTGACCCGGGCCGGCCGCCACCTCGCTGACGCCGCGACTCGAGCCCTGGCCGAATTGGAGACCGGTTGCCGGCAGGCTTTGGAGGAGGCCGATCCCGAACGGGGTCAGGTCGCGCTCGGGTTCCTGCACACGATGGGTGGGGTGCGGGTGCCGGAGTTGCTGCGCGCGTTTCGTACCGCCCATCCGGAGGTCCGGTTCATGCTCAGCCAGGGCGGCCACCAGGAATTGCTGCGGCAGGTACGCGCCGGCGCCGTCGACCTGGCGTTGACCGCGCCGGTACCGGTCGACTCCCCCGATCTGGCCGCATTGCCGTTGTCCCGGCAGCCGGTGGTGGTCGCTGTCCCCAGTGGACACCGGTTGGCCCGGCGCCGTCGGGTCACGCTGATGGAACTGGCGGACGAGCAATTCGTCGGTCTCAAACCCGGTTTCGGTATCCGTCAAATAACCGATCGGCTTTTCGCCGCAGCGGGTTTCGTGCCGAAACTCGCCTTCGAGGGCGAGGAAGCCGATACGTTACGCGGCTTGATCGCGGCCGGGCTTGGGGTCGGGCTGTTGCCGAGTTCGGAGCCGGCGCCGCCGCCGGGGGTCGTCGAGTTGACGTTGTCTCCGCCGGTTTACCGCACGATCGGCTTGGTCTGGGTGGCCGAACGGCCGCTGCCGCCGGCGGCGCTGGCCTTCCGCGAATTCGCTGCCGCGCAGCGTAACGACGCTCGCACTTCCCCGCAGCCAACCTGAAACTT
>JBEDUI010000271.1:0-9201 GCA_040414495.1 Mycobacteriales bacterium | reverse complement strand
CACGCGGCGTCGCTGCATCAGGCTTTCGCCCATTGTGCAATATTCCCCACTGCTGCCTCCCGTAGGAGTCTGGGCCGTGTCTCAGTCCCAGTGTGGCCGGTCGCCCTCTCAGGCCGGCTACCCGTCGTTGCCTTGGTGGGCCGTTACCCCACCAACAAGCTGATAGGCCGCGGGCTCATCCTCAGCCGATAAATCTTTCCACCATCAGGGGATGCCACCGATGGTCGTATCCAGTATTAGCCCCGGTTTCCCGGAGTTATCCCAGAGCTGAGGGCAGATTGCCCACGTGTTACTCACCCGTTCGCCGCTAGGGCACTCTCCCGAAGGAAAGGCCTCGCTCGACTTGCATGTGTTAAGCACGCCGCCAGCGTTCGTCCTGAGCCAGGATCAAACTCTCCGTAGGTGTCTATTACTTCACCGCCGAAGCGGTTGAAGTGACTAAACGAAGAGCCACTCTGATCGAATGGCTGATTTAAATATGGAAAGACATGACGTCCATCCATGTACAAAGGAACCGTCTTGGTATAGCGTCTGGTTCTAGGAACCAAGCACTAACCTCTGACGGGGTTATTTATAGTGCTGGCACTAACTTTTGGCACGCTGTTGAGTTCTCAAGGAGCGGACGCTCACCGTCTACGACCTCTCGGCCGTGTCTGGGGCAACCATTCCAAGCTAGCAGCTCCGTGACCTCGGGTCAAACCCGGGGGTTTGGCGCTTCTTGCTTGGTTTCGCCATGAACGCGATGAGGCTAGCTCATCGTTTTCAGGACTTCCGCCCGGGGGCCCTTGGTGTTAACTTCCGGGCCGCGCTGGCGACGTGGAGAAAGTTACGTGGTTGCTGATCGGGAGTCAAATCCGGGGTCCCCCATAACGCTGATCGCTCCAAAACCCTTGCTACGTAAGGCTTTTCGCGCGCTTGGGATCGATCCAACGGGCCGCCAACAGGTCTCGATCATGAAAACTGCCCGTTGTGACCTGCGCCACCAACCCTTGCTTTGTCCGACTCATGACCGGGCGCTATAACGCGCGCGGATGTTGATATTGGTCAGCCGGCCGGATGGTTCGCTCAAAACCAGCTGCTTTCACCGAGCGCTGCCGAACATGCGCGTGCGGTCATCAATTCGACCCGCGATGTCGAGCTCGGTCCCGTCATGCAACCGACCGGGCGCCCAGCGGTCGGCTTGATCGGACAACGCCGGCGTCGCGGCCGACCCGCGACTGGCGGGCCCGATCGAACGTGTTGGCACCGATGACCACCGAGGCAGACCGAACCAATGCAATTACGGTGCGTACATAGCGACGGGATGTCGCTTCGCTTTCGTGAGGCATGCGCGAGTGGCGCCGTACCGGTTCAATTGCCCGAGACAATGCCCGTTGACACATATTCGACCCCGGTGACACGAACCAAACGCAAATGTGCTGTGGAGATCAAGCCAGGAAATTTGCGATGAATTTCCGGTTCGCCGGATCAAACGATGACCACGCCTACAGCCAACCGGCGGCGCCAGTAGCGGTGCGGGAATTGCGGCGCACGGCGTTCGCGCCACGCAGCGCACGGGACGCCCGGCGGAAGTGGTAGCGCAGCGTAATCAACGCGGACCGGAGTGACCGCGGCCAGACGACCGCTATTTCAGGTCGAACGAGGCGCCGGCGACCGCAACCTCGGTCAAGCCGCCGAAGGCCGAGCAGGCCTCGCCCAACGTCGCGATCCGGTCGCCCCACGGTGGAATGTGCGTCAACAACAGCCGTGCCGCCCCGGCCCGTTCGGCGTGCTCGCCGGCCTCACGGCCGGTCAAATGCACGTCCGGTGGGGTGTCCTCCCCGTCGGGGAACGTCGCCTCGCACAACAGCAGATCGCTGCCCCGGGCCAGCTCGATCAGCGCCTTGGACCGGCCCGTATCAGCCGAGTACGTCAGCGTTTTCCCGCCGGCGGTCAGCCGGATCGCGTACGTCTCCACCGGGTGGTTGACCCGGGCCAACTGCAGCTCGAACGGCCCGATCTCCCAGTGCCCGGCCACCAGGTCGGCGAACGTGAACACGTCCTGCAACCCAGGGTCCGGGCCGTACGCCGCGGCGATCCGGGCCGCTCCCCCGGCCGGGGCGAGCACCGGCACCGGCGGTGGTTTGCCGGCCGGACGGTATCGCCGGGCCACCACTAGGCCGCACATATCCAGGCAGTGATCGGCGTGCAAATGCGACAACACGACCGCGTCCAGGTCGGCCGGATCGACGTAACGCTGCAACGGCCCGAGCGCGCCACTACCCAGATCCAGCAGCAACCGCACGCCCTCGTGCTCGACGAGGTACGCCGAGGCCGCACTGTCCGGCCCGGGCACACTGCCCGAACAACCGACGATGGTGAGCTTCATCAGCCTGACGATCTCACGCCCGGGTAGGCATTGGACTCCTGGACCACCGACTCGATCTCGGGACCCAGGAAACGCCGGCCCAACCGCACGAACGGCTCGGGATTTCCGGTCGCGGCGAAGACATGTCGCGGCGGCGGCGCATCGGTCGGACGCAGCAGGTCGGCCTCGGTCAGCGCGCGGTAGACGTCCTTCGCGGTCTCCTCGGCGCTGCTCACCAACGTCACCCGCTCGCCCATGACCAGCGAGATCACGCCGGTGAGCAACGGGTAGTGCGTACAGCCGAGCACCAACGTGTCCACGTCGGCCGCCTGCAACGGCTCCAGGTACGACTGGGTCAGCCCGAGAATCTGCCGGCCGCTGGTCATGCCGCGTTCCACGAAGTCCACGAACCGCGGGCAGGCCACGCTGGAGACCGACACCGCCGGCGCGGCCGCGAACGCATCCTCGTACGACCTACTAGCGACCGTCGCGGCCGTGCCGATCACCCCGATCCGGCCGTTACGGGTCGCCGCCACGGCCCGGCGCACCGCCGGCACGATCACCTCGACCACCGGCAGGTCGTACCGCTCCCGGGCATCGCGCAGACACGCGGAACTGGCCGTATTGCAGGCGATTACCAGCATCTTGACCCCGGACTCGGCCAACCGATCCAGGCACTCCAGCGCAAACCGGCGTACCTCCGCGATCGGCCGCGGACCGTACGGAACGTTGGCGGTGTCGCCGACGTAATGCAGCCGTTCGGCCGGCAACTGGTCGATGATCGCCCGCGCCACCGTCAGCCCGCCGACACCCGAGTCGAAGATGCCGATCGGCGCATCGGAGATAGTCATGCGAGCGTCTCGACCGTGCCGGCCCGCCGGGCCTGTTCGGCGGCGAATACGGCCAGGTGCGTTTCCAGCGACTCGGTCGGCCCGGAGCTGATTAGGCTCGCATCGTCGGCGGCAATGGCCCGGGTGAACGCGTCCATCAGACCGGCGTCACCGCCACCGTGTCCGCTGCCGGCATCCGAACCCTCCGACGGCGCCTCCAGAGTTTCGGCCGTATCGGTGAGGAAATCCGTGATCGTCACCCGCTCGCCGTCGCCGTCGATGCAGCCCTTGGTGCCGAAGATCTGGGTACGCCGGTGCCCGGCCAGCGTGAACGCGGTCATCGTGAACGTCGCGGTCGTGCCGCCGTCGAATTCGAGCCCCACCACCTGGTGGTCGACCACGTCGTTGTCGCACTCGTAGACACACCGGCCGTACGGGCCATCGGCCAGGGCGGCGCGGATGTTCTCCTCAGTCACCACGTCGGCGACCGCGCTCACCGGCCAACCGGTCTGGCCCTTGCTGATCGCGCCGAGGTACAGCTTCTTGGCCGAGTACGCGCATTCGGGCTCGACGGCGCAGTCGAGGCACCGGGCTCCAGCACCGACCGGTTTGTGTTCCGGACGGAAATGGGCCAGGCCCCCGAAGCTGGAAACCCGCCGGATCGGCCGGCCCACCACGTACCGCAGCCAGTCGATGTCGTGACAGGACTTGGCCATCAGCATGAACGTCGACTCGTCCTCCCGCCGCCAGTTGCCGCGTACGAACGAGTGCGCCTGATGCCAGTACCCGACCGGCTCCAGGTGTTGCACGGACACGATGTCGCCGATCCGACCGGAGTCCAGGACCTGGCGCAGCAGCTGGGTGTACGGCATGTAGCGCATCACGTGGCAAACGCCGAGCAGCACGCCGGCCGCCTGCGCCGCGTCCGCGATCTGCTGGCAGCCCAGGGGTGTTGGAGCCATCGGCTTTTCCAGCAGCAGGTGGTAGCCGGCCTTGGCCAGCGCAACCGACGGCTCGACGTGGTACGCGTCCTGGGTCGCCACGATCACGGCGTCGGCGACCTTGCCGGCCGCCACGAGTTCCTGCCAGCCGACATACCGCTGGTCGGCCGGGACATCATGGGCGTCGGCCAGCCGTTCGCGGCGGGTCGGGTTGGGGTCAGCGACCGCGACGATGCGGGCGCGGTCGGGGTGTGCGGCGACCCAGGAGGCGTACGTCGAGCCGCGCCCTCCGGCTCCGACAACGGCGATGGTGGGCACGGCTGGGGGCACGGGGCGGCTCCTGTCACGCGGTTCTGTCGGCTCGGTCTGTCGGCATCCTCGCACGCAGCGGCAGTAGGAATCAGCTCACTACCGGCGCGGTGCTTGTCCGTACGGTCAGTTGCGGCCGGAGCATGGTCGCGGCTGGTACGTCACGTCCGTCGAGTTTGCTCATCACCAGCTCGACCGCGGTGCGGCCCATGTCCTCGACCGGCAGCGCTACCCCGGACAGGTCCAGCCGACCTACTTGGTCATCGGGTCCGATGGCCAGCACCGAAACGTCCTCGGGCACCCGGCGGCCGCGGTCCCGCAGCGCCTCGAGCACCAGCTCCATGATCGGCTCGTTGTGCACGATCACCGCGCTCAGCTCCGGATCGTCGACCAGCAGCCCGTACAGCGCCTGATCGACAGCTTCCCGGGTGAGGTCGCAGGGCCGTACCGACCCGACCAGCCGATGCCGCGCGACCGCACTCCGGAAGCCTTTCTCCACCCGGGCGGCGAAGCCGGTCCGCCGTTCGTACACCGCATGCGGGCTGCCGAGCAGCGCGATGTGCCGGTGACCCAACTCGTGCAGGTGCTGCACGCACAACGCCCCGGCGGCCGCGAAATCCAGGTCGACGCAGGTCAGGCCGGTCGTCTCGGTCGGGTCGGTCGTCGGGAAACCGATCAACACCGAGGGCGTGGGCAGTTCCCGCAGTGCCGGCAGCCGGGGGTCGTCCAGGTCGATGTCCATCACCACCAGGCCGTCGGCCAGGGAACTGCCCGAGACCCGGCGCAGCCCGCGTTCGCCCTCGTCCTGGGTCACCAGCAGTACGTCGTGGTCGTGTTGGCGGGCTTCGGTCACCACAGCGGCGACGAACTGCATCAACAGCGGCATGTTGGCGCCGCTGCGCAACGGAACCACCAGCGCGATGACGTTGGAGCGTCGGCTGGCCAGGGAGCGGGCGCCGGCGTGCGGGTGGTACCCGAGGGCATCGATGCTGTCCTGCACCCGGCGCCGTACCTCAGCCGAGATCGGACGCTTGCCGGACAGGACGTACGACACCGTGCTGGCCGAGACCTGGGCATGCCGCGCGACGTCGGCGATCTTCACCACGTCCCGGCCACCGTTCGCACGCCGTTACAGTACGCGGTTTTGCCGCCAGCGAAGCGGCCAGAATCGGGCGGCCCGGTACGAGGGGTAGGCAAAAGCCCCGGTCGATCGGCGGTCTGGACCCAGTGATCGCGCCCGCCAGCTCCAGCAGAGTCAGTGGTGTCAGCAAAACCCCGACCGAGAAGGCGCAGACCATGACCGCCAGCCCGAACAACCTCAAGGACCTGCTCGCCGCCAGCCGGAACAGCGCGGTCCACACCGATCACCGGACGCTGCGCCTGCTCACCGCTTTATGGGCCGGCATCACCATGATCAACTTCGTGGTGTGGGCGATGGTCTGCACGATCAGCCTGTCCTGGGACAGCCCGTGGTGGCTGTGGACTTTCATTCCCGGTGCCGCCGTGCTGGGTGCGCTCTGGTGGAACGCCAAGCGCGAAGACCAGCGCTAGTTACGCCCAGAGTTGGCCGTCGAGCGCCTTCTCCGCATCGGACACCGTGCCGGCGTAGGCGCCGGTCGAGAGGTATTTCCAGCCGGCATCGGCCACCACGAAGGCGATGTCGGCGCGCTTCCCGGCCTCGACCGCCCGGTGCGCCACGGCCAACGCGGCGTGCAGGATCGCGCCGGAAGAAATGCCGGCGAAAATGCCCTCGACCTCGACCAGCTGCCGGGTCCGTAGCAGCGCGTCGCGGGAGCCGACCGAGAACCGCGAGGTCAGCACCGACGGGTCGTACAGCTCGGGCACAAAACCCTCGTCCACATTGCGTAGGCCGTACACCAGCTCGCCGTACCGGGGCTCGGCCGCGATGATCTGGATGCCCGGGACGTTCTCGCGCAGGAACCGGCCGGTCCCCATGAGCGTGCCGGTCGTACCGAGCCCGGCGACGAAATGCGTGATCGAGGGCAGGTCGGCCAGGATCTCCGGGCCGGTTCCCTCGTAATGCGCCTGCGCGTTGGCCGCGTTCCCGTACTGGTACAGCATCACCCAGTCGGGGTGCTCGGCCGCGAGCTGCTTGGCCACCGCGACCGCCTGGTTGGATCCACCGGCGGCCGGCGACGAGACGATCTCGGCGCCGTACATCTCCAGCAGCTGACGCCGTTCGATCGACGTGTTCTCCGGCATCACGCAGATCAGTCGGTAACCGCGTAGCCGCGCCACCATCGCCAGCGAGATACCGGTGTTGCCGCTGGTCGGCTCAAGGATCGTCGAGCCGGGCCGCAGCTGACCGTCCTTCTCCGCCGCCTGGACCATGTACATCGCGGCGCGATCCTTGATCGAGCCGGTCGGGTTACGGTCCTCCAGCTTCGCCCACAACCGCACGTCCTCGGACGGCGACAGTCGCGGTAGCCCCACCAGCGGCGTACCGCCGAGGGCGTCGAGCAAGGAGTCGTACCGGGTCACGATGTGGCCTCCGGAGTGAACGTCCGCGGCCGGTTCCCAGTGCTGCGGGGAGCCGAACGCGGTAGGTCGACCATGTCTCAGCCGCCGGCGACCGCGGGCAGGATCGTGACCGAGTCGCCGTCCTTCAGCGCCGTCGCCAGCGAACCAGTGAAGCGGACGTCCTCGTCGTTGACGTAAATGTTGACGAAGCGGTGCAGGCTGCCGTCCTCCTGGATCAGCCGGCCCTTGATGCCGCCGTGCCGGGAGTCGATGTCGTCGATCAACGCCGACAAGCTGTCGCCCTTGCCCTCCACTGACTTCGCGCCGCCGGTGTAATTGCGCAGAATGGTCGGGATCCGAACGTCAATCGCCATTGCTAGGGCTCCTTGGGGATGCTGTCTGGGCTTCGGCTCAGTGCAACGCGGCAGTTACCGCGACGATTCCTCTGCCGGCGCACCGATCTGAACCGGCTCCTCGACCGCCTCACCGTCGACGATGTGGAACGACCGGAACTCGGTCGTATCCGCATCACGGGTCGAAACCAGTACGTAGTGCGCATTCGGCTCGGAGGCGAGCGAGATATCGGTGCGCGAGGGATGCGCCTCGGTCGCGGTGTGTGAGTGGTAGATCACGACCGGCTCCTCGTCCCGGTCGTCCATCTCCCGCCACACGGCCAACTGCTCGGCCGAGTCGAACCGGTAGAACGTGGGAGACCGCTCGGCGTTGAGCATCGGTACGACGCGACGCGCCTCATCCGAACCGATCGGACCGGCGACGATGCCGCACGCCTCATCAGGGTGGTCCCGGCGGGCATGGGCGATGATCGCGTCGTAAATCGACTGTTCCAGTCTCAACACGGCTCTACCCTACCGGGCGATACGCGGGGCACCATCCCGCCAACATCACACCTACTTATTGCAGTAATGCGTTGACCAACTCGTCCTGCAGCCCGGTCAGCCAGTGGTACACCGCGTACGGTGCCGCAGCCGGATCGTCCGGAGCCAGCCCGCCGAACGGCTCGGTCTCCTCCGTAACCTCCAGGCGGGTACCGAGCACCAGCCGCAGGTCGTTGAGCGCGGCGGTCCAGGCCACCACGTCGTCCTCGCCCAGCTTCACCCGGCCCCCGTCCTCGGGGAGCGTGTCGAGCAGTTGCGACGCGCTGTGCTGCTTGGCCTCGCGGATATCGGTGTCGGTGAGCCGGCGCAACTCGGCCGCGGCCTCGGGATCGTCGCGGTACCCGTCCGGCAGCAGTCGGGCCAGCGCGGGATCGGTAGGCGGCTCGGGGGCGGCCTCGCTTATCCCGGTGAGCTGCTCCAACGGGTCCTTGGGCGGCTTGTCGCTGTCGGCCTCGGCCAGCAGCGCCTTCAGATCCGTGGCCAGCAGCCGCAGCAGCTGCGCCTCCTCGGCCTCCAATGCCGCGATCACCCGGGTGCCTCGACGTCGTACGGAAGCCATTTACGAGAGCCTAATACGCGGTTAGTCCTGACTCAGCGTCGCCCACAGCCCAGCGGTGTGCAGCCGGGAGACGTCGTTCTCCATCTGCTCGCGCGAGCCGGACGAGACGGTCGCCCGGCCCTTGTGGTGTACGTCGAGCATGAGCGCGGTCGCCTTCTCCCGGGAGTACCCGAAGAGCTTGCAGAAGACGTAAGTCACGTAGGACATCAGGTTGATGGGGTCGTTCCACACGATGGTCACCCAGGGCCGATCGGGGTCGACGCGTTCTGCGACGTCGGGCTGTTCGGTCCGTTCCGGTGCCACCGTTCCGCCAGAAGTCATGTGCCCATGCTGCCACTATCGGGCGGTTCCATCACCCACCGGATCAGGCGGCCGGTTCAGTCCGGCGTTGGCCGGTTCCGGCCGTTCCGCCGGAAGATGAGACGCCGGTGTCCGCTGACTACGCTGCTGTCGTGGACTCGACCGCGTTGCTCACCGACCATTACGAGCTGACGATGCTCGACGCCGCGTTGCGGGAAGGCTCGGCCGACCGCCGCTGCGTGTTCGAGGTGTTCGCCCGGCAGCTGCCGGACGGTCGCCGCTACGGGGTGGTCGCCGGCATCGACCGGGTGCTGGACGCGATCGAGGCGTACCGGTTCGGCCCGGACGAGCTGGACTTCATCAGCGACCTGGTCAGCCCGCAGACCCGGGAATGGTTGCGCGGACACCGGTTCGGCGGCGACATCGACGGCTATGCCGAGGGTGAGCTGTACTTCCCCGGCTCACCGATTCTGACCGTCTCCGGGACGTTCGCCCAGTGCGTCGTACTCGAGACGCTCGTCCTGTCGATCCTCAACCA
>JBEDUI010000270.1:0-2874 GCA_040414495.1 Mycobacteriales bacterium | reverse complement strand
GGCGTGTAATAGCGATCGATCACCTCGGCCGCGTCCGCGGTACCCCGTACCTGCTCGGTCATCGAGCCGAAGAAATCCGCGATGAATTCCTTTGGTGAGAGGTCGGTGAAGCTCACGTCGTCTCCTTGTTCATACGTAACCCTTACAGTGCTGTCAAAGATAGATCGCAACGGTAAGCTTGACAAGGTGTCAGAGATGAAGCGGCGGGCGGACGCGACCCGGAACCTCACGGCGATTCTCGATGCGGCGGTGCGGGTGCTGGGTGCCCGGCCCGATGCCAGCGTCGAGGCGATCGCGGCTGCGGCCGGGGTGAGCCGGCAGACGGTGTACGCGCATTATCCGACCCGGCAGGAGTTGCTGGCCGCGGTCATCGAGCGGGTGACCGGTCAGGTCATGGCCGAGGTGGACAACATTGATCTTGACCAGGGCAGCGCGTCCGATGCGCTTTTCCGGCTGATCGAGGTCAGCTGGAAGATGTTCGAACGCTACCCAGTGCTGTTGCAATCCGATGTGCCCGCGACGCCGGCGGCGCACCAGCCGGTGATCGACCGGTTGACGACGTTGATCCGGCGCGGCCAGCGCAGCGGCGAATTCGCCAAGGGCCTGCCGGTGCCTTGGCTGGTGACGGCCACGATCGCGCTCGGGCATGCGGCCGGCGCGGAGGTCGGAGTCGGCCGGATGTCCAACCGGCAGGCGGTTGTGGCGTTACGTACCAGCCTGTCGCGACTGCTCGGCGTCGATGACGTCGAGAGTGGATAGACGACTGTCCACTCGGGACAATAAGCAGCCCGCCGGGTCTCGCTTCGGCGGCCAATGGCTGGATCAGCACGTCGTGAACGAAAAGCAACCCGGGCGTATCTGCGGCGGGATATTGGCCTTCGCGGGGTCTAATTGCTTCGGTTGATAGGCCAGAATGATCAGGCCGGTGTTGTGGACTTCGGTGTCGATGAGGGTGGACCGGTGTTGTGCACCGTCGCGGTGCAGTAATTGGTCCGGTGTCGCTTTGCCCGAGAGGACCGGATGCAACCAGATCCGCAGCTCGTCGAGCAGGCCGTTCTCCAGCAGCAACCGCGTTGCCGCGCCGAATCCGTACTGCAGGATGTTCTGGCCGGGCTGTTCTTTGAGTTCGCGAATCGCTTCGACGACGTCGGTGTTGTCCACAACGGTGGCGTTCCAAGTGGGATCGGTGAGGGTGGTCGAGAGGACGTATTTGGGTATCGCGTTCATGCGGTCGGCCATGTCGCCGGTCTCGTTGCTCCAGAACGGCGCGAACCCCTCGTACGTCAGGCGACCCATGATCAACGCGTCGCTGGCGAACAGCTGATCGTGCGAGGCCCGCTTAGCCTCGTCGCCAAGGTAATCCCGGTGCCAGTCCTGGACGTTCGACATGTCGCCGTCGAGCGTCATGTAGACGCCGGTAACGATCTTGCGCACGATCATCGTCCTCCGTTGGTTGTGGTGCCGTCAGCTATGCGTCGAACGGGTGGCCGTTAAATCGACACAAACTGCTTGTCCGGTAATCGGGTGGCTGCCCGATTCGAATCGGCGATATTGGCCAGCCTCGGCAATTTCTATACATTCACTCATTCCGCTGGCAGGGTGGCATACATGACAAAGCGCGTGATTTCCCTGGGAATGGCGGCCCTGTGTGCCGCCGGTATTGTCGCCGCGAACGGGACCGCACATGCGTCCAGTGCAGCTTCGGCCCAACTGTTGCCGTCGGGTTATCTCAGTACGCAGGGAAATCAGATCGTCGGGCATCGCAACGGTCCGCCGTTCGTACGGATCGCCGCGGTGGGCTGGTTCGGGCAGAACGGGTTGGATTCGAACGAACCGGTCGGGTTGGACGGGCCGTACAAGACGATTCAGGCCAACGTCGACGCGATGCGCGATGCTGGCTTCAACACCGTCACCATCGGCTGGAATGACGCCAGCCTGCACGATTCGGACCGGAATGCCTACCTGGCCGGGATTGATGACGTTGTGCGAGCGGCCGGCCGGGACGGGCTGAAGGTCATTCTCAACCATCACGTCGACGAGGGCAGTGCCGGCAACGGGAATTGCCTGGCCCAGCAGGCGAACGGTCTTTGGTACGACAGCGGTCCGGGCACCGATGGCACCGACGGATGCGGCACCACGGGCACGGTGACCCAGGCCAGTTTCGCAGCGGACTGGCTGACGTTCGCGAAGCGGTATGCGGGGAATTCGACCGTAATCGGTTTCGACCTGCACAATGAGCCGCTGGCCTATCCGGGCATGAGTACCTGGGGCGATGGCGGCGTACGGGACATTCGGAAGATGTATTCGACGGTCGGAAGTGCCCTGGAGACGGCCGATCCGGGCGTACTGATCATCTGTGAGGGACCGCAGAATTACAACGGAACTTTTGCCAACGCGCCCGGCGCCACATCGCCGGAAGGTGACCTGACTATGGTCCCGACCAAACCGGTGACGCTGACGGTGAACGGCCGTTCGGTCAACAACAAGGTCGTGTATTCGGTGCACGAATATCCCAACGAAATCGCGGGAATCGGGCAGGACAGCGGACCGGCGGCAATCGCGCGGTATAACGCGGTCTGGGGTCAGGTCGTCAAGGACAACATCGCGCCGGTATGGATCGGCGAGGCCGGCTCGGCCATGATCACCAATCCCGACGACAAGGACTGGGCCGACACGTTGAGCGACTACATCAACGGCAAAGACGGCGCCCAGGGCGGGCCTACGTTCGATTATCCGCAGCAGCCGATCGGCGCGACCTGGTGGGCGTGGGGTTATCTCCCGGGTGAACTGCCGGACGGCACGCTCAACGCTGATGGCTCGTTGAATCCGGCTCAGTACGATGTGTATCACCGCTGGGCGCCGGTCACGCATTAA
>JBEDUI010000269.1:0-55673 GCA_040414495.1 Mycobacteriales bacterium | reverse complement strand
TTGCGGGCCGGCCTGGCCGCCGGACCGCGCCTGGTCAAGCCGAACAAAGCCGAACTGGCCGAGGCCGCCGGCCGACCACTGTGGACATTGGGCGACGTGGTCGGGGCGGCCCGCGAGCTGCATGCGGCCGGCGTCGGGGCGGTACTGGCCAGTCTGGGCGCGGACGGTGCGCTCCTGCTCGACGGCGCGGAGCCGGTCTACGGTCGGGCCGAGGTACCAGTCATGCGCAGCGCGGTCGGAGCCGGCGATGCCCTGCTGGCCGGGTTCCTGGCCGGTGGCGGTACCGGGCCGAAGGCGCTCGCCGAGGGGCTGGCGTGGGCGGCCGCGGCCTGCGCGTTGCCCGGCACCGCGGTACCCGACCCGGCCGACGTCGACCGCAGCGCGGTCACGATCACCGACCGGATCGACCTCGACCGTCGCCTTCGTACGTAGCATTCGACCAACCAACAGAGGGGACGAAAGTCCGTGGAGACCCTTGTCATCGGCGACCACTTCATCGCGGCCGCGCATTACGTAGCGGCGCTGCGGGAGACGTGCGGCGACGATTTCGGCCCGGTGCGCACGGTCGACTGGGCCGGCAGCAAGGCCGAGCAGCACCACGTCCAGCAGCAGATGGAGTGGAACGGAGTGGACGCGGCCCCGCCGCCGGCCGAGGTGATCGACGCGGTCGGCGATGCCGAGGTGCTGGCGCTGCATTTCGCGCCCGTCCCGGCCGCGTTGTTGGAGGCCGGCAAGAAGCTGCGCGCTGTGGTGGTGGCCCGGGCCGGGTTGGAGAACGTGGACATCGAGGCCGCCACGCAGCGCGGCATCGCGGTCTCGGGGGTGTCTGGTCGGAACGCCTCGGCGGTGGCCGAGTTGGCGCTGGGCATGATGCTGTCCGAGTCGCGGGGGATTTCCCGGTCGGACGCGATGATTAAGTCCGGGGACTGGCGTGAGCCGTTGGCGCCAGCCGGCACCGAGGTCGCCCACAGCACGGTCGGGCTGGTCGGGTTCGGTCAGGTCGGCCGGCAGTTGGCGCAGCGGTTGGCCGGCTTCCACGTCCGGCTGTTGGTCGCCGATCCGTACGTCGAGGAGTCTGATCTGCGGGTGTACGACGCCCAGCGGGCCACGTTGGCCGAGGTGTTCGGCGAGTCCGATTACGTGGTGTTGGTGGCCCGGCTGACGCCGGAGACCGAGCGGTTCATCGGCACCGAGCAGTTCGGGTTGATGAAGCCCACGTCGTACTTCTTCAACGTCGCGCGCAGTCGGCTGGTGGATTACGACGCGCTGTACGAGGCCCTGGCCGGCGGTGCGATCGCCGGGGCCGGGCTGGATGTGTACGACCAGGAGCCGTTGGCCCGGGACAGCCGGTGGCGCGCGCTCGGCAACGTCACGTTGACCCCGCACTACGGCGGCGACACCCGGCAAACCAACCTGACCTCGGCCCGGCTGGTGGCCGAGGCGATCGCGGAGTTGGCGCAGACGGGCCGGATCGCGCAGGCCGCCAACGCCGCCGCGCTCGGGTGGGCCTGACCCCGGTGACGCGGTACCTGCTCGGCATCGACTCCGGCGGCACGGTGACCAAGGCCGTGCTGTACGACCTGGCCGGACGCGAGGTGGCCAGTGGGTCGGCCAGCTCGCGGGCCTCGACGCCGCAACCACGCTGGGTCGAGCGGGACATGGACGACGCCTGGCGGGCCTGCGCCCACGCGGTCCGGCAGGCCATCGGCGGGGTCAGTTCGGCCGAGATCGCGGGCGTCGGCCTCGCCGGGCACAACGATGGCATTTATCTCGTCGACGCCAACCTGCGACCGGTGCGTCCGGCCGTACTGGCGTCGGATACGCGGGCCGAACCGGTGCTCGACGCCTGGGCGGCGGCCGGGGTGCAGCGAGCGGCGCTGCCACTCATCGGTCAGCAGCCGTTCGCCGCCTCACCGGTCGCGATCCTGTCCTGGTTGGCCGAACACGAACCGTCCACTGTGGAACGTACGCGTTGGCTGCTGTTCTGCAAGGACTGGCTTCGGCTGCAATTGACCGGCGAGGTGGGCACCGACCCGACCGAGGCCAGTTCCTCTTTTACGAGTGTCCACAGCGCGGTCGCGGGTCAGGCTACGTACGACGAGGCCGTACTGGATCTGTTCGACCTCAAGCAAGTGGCCGACAAACGCCCGCCCATCTTTGGTTCGACCGACGTAGTGGGTGCGGTGACGCCGGCCGCGGCGGAGGTGACCGGGCTACGGATCGGTACGCCGGTGATTTGCGGTTCGCACGACGTCGACGCGGCCGCGGTCGGATTGGGCGCGGTGCAGCCGGGCGTACTGTCCATTGTGGCCGGTACGTTCAGCATCAACCAGGTCGTGTCTGCGGACCTGCACACGGATTACCGGTGGCAGGCCCGTGCTTTCCTGCAGCCAGGGCAATTGCTGAATATGTCGACCTCGCCGGCCTCAGCGTCCACATTGGACTGGTTCGTACGCCGGCTGGTCGGCGTGGATTCTTTTGATTTCGTCGGGACTGAGGTCGGCGCCGTAATTGACGACCCGAGCGAATTGCTTTTCCTGCCGTATCTGTACGGATCGCCGATGCTGCCGCACGCGACCGGTGGATTTCTTGGGCTGCAGGGCTGGCACACCCGGGCGCATTTGCTGCGGGCGTTGATGGAAGGCGTCGTCTGCAACCACCGGCTGCATATCGACGCGCTCGCCTCGGCGTTCACGCTGGCACCGGTGGTCCGGGCGACCGGCGGCGGAATGCGCAGCCCGGTCTGGCGGCAGATGTTCGCCGACGGGTTGGGCCGCACGATTGAGGTGACCGACACCGACGAGGCCGGCGCCCGCGGGGCCGCGGTGCTGGCCGGCCTCGGAGTCGGGGCGTACCCGGACCTGAACGCGGCCATCGCGGCCACGGTCCGGGTCGCCGCGACGCACCGCCCCAAAGCGCGGCGGGCCAAGGCATTCGACCGTACCTACGAGCGGTTCACCGCGACAATCGATGCGCTGCAACCGCTCTGGCACCCGACCGCCTAACGAATTCCGCGCGTCGCCCAGAATTCAAGCCGGCGCTACCTAGCCCGGAATGGTCCAGGCGCGGGTCGGCGTGATCTGGATGTGCACGCTGTACTCGGCATCCATCTGCTCATTCCTATATCCGAGGCCGGCAATGCCGGCGGCGTATTTCTCCAGATAGCCGGGAAATTGCGACGCGTGCGGCCCGCCTTCGAGCACCTTCGCGGTCCCGCTCACCATGACAAAATCGCCGCCGCCGGGGGCGATATTGGTGCTGAGCGTGACGTTCGGATTAGCCGCGATGTGGCGCAGTTTGGCCGTATCGGGCTGGCTGTACGTATTGAGCTTCGAACCGTCCCAGACGAACCAGACCGGGCGCGGGCTCGGCCGGCCTTTTGGACTGACAGTGGTCAGGAACATGATCTCGTCGTTCTCGATGTGACGTTTGATCTGATCGGTGATCTCAAAAGTCATGCAGCCATATTCGGGCCGGGTCACGATGACCGCAAGAATTCAGCTGCGGCGGATCAATACGAACGCGACGACGGTCGCAATCGCGGCTCCGACGCCACCAACCAGCAGCACCAGGTCCAAACCGGACGCGGTGGCGGCCCGGGCGATGTCGGCCAGCTGCCCGCGTACCGCCGCCGGGGCCGACCTGGCCACCAACGTGCCGGCCCCCGAACCGACCGCGTCCAAGATCGTTCCACTGTGGTGGGACAGCGGGGTGCCGGCCAACCGGTGACCGGTCGAGCTCTGGGTCCGGCTCTGGAAGATCGCACCCAGCACGGCCACGCCGACCGCGACGCCGACCTGGCGCAAGGTGTTGACCACACCGGTGGCCATGCCGGCCCGGGCCGGTTCGACCGCCGACAGCGCGCCCGCCGTGAGGGCGGCGCTGCTGATTCCCATGCCGGCGCCGGACAGTACGAACCCGGGCAGCAGATGGGTCCACGATGAACTGCCGGTCAGCCCGGTCTCCAGCAGCATGCCGACGGCCACCAGCGCCATGGACAGACCGATCATGATGCGCGGCGACACGCGGTGGGTCAGCCGGGCCGCGACCGGCGCGGCGACGAACGACACCACGGTCAGCGGCAGGAACCGTAGGCCGGCGTTCCACGGCGAGAAGCCGAGTGCGTTCTGCACGTAGAGGGCGAGGTACGTGGTCGAGGCGATCAACGTGGCCGAGATCGCGAACGCCGACAGCCCGACCCCGACGAACGAGCGGCGGGCGAACAGCCCCAGGTCCAGCATCGGGCTGGCCGCCCGGGCCTGCCGGAACACGAAGCCGACCAGCAACAGACCGCTGACCACCAGCAGCGCGACCACCAGACCCGAACCCCAGCCGTCGGAGTTGCCCCGGATCAGGGCGAACAACAGGGCCAGCAGACCACCGACCAGCAGCGCGGTGCCCGGCCAGTCGGCCCGGCGCGGCGTGTCGGCCCGCGACTCGGCCAGTTTGCGGAACGCGACCGGCAGGCTCACCAGGCCGATCGGGACGTTGAGCAGGAAGATCCAGCGCCAGCCCGGGCCGGCCACCAACGCCCCACCGAGTAGCGGTCCGACCGCGGTCGCCGCGGCCAACGTCGCCCCGAAGACGCCGATCGCGCCGGCCCGGCGGCGGGCATCCGGGAACGCCGCACCCAGCAGCGGCAGCGCCGTACCGAACAGCAACGCACCACCGCAGCCGGCCGACACCCGGGTCACATCCAACGTCAGGCTGGTCGGCGCCAACGCGCAGCCGAGCGAACCGAGCGTGAACAGACTCAGCCCGGCCAGGAAGACCCGGCGCCGGCCGATCCGGTCGCCGAGCGTGGCCGCGGTCAGCAGCAAGCCGGCCAGCGGCAGGGTGTACGCGTCGATGACCCACTGCAGCCGATCCAGACTGGCGTGCAGATCCGTGCTGATCGCCGGCAGCGCGACGATCACGATCGTCACGTCGAGCAGCAGCATGAAGACCGCGACGCACACCAAGGCGAGCGTCCAACGCGCGGACGTACGACTGGCGGCAGGCGAGGTGCGACGGTCAAGCACTGGTATGTCTGCCACCTGCAGATCAGTCATGACATTCCCCATCCCTGTCGGCACTCGCCCGGTTGCCCCGGCTGCGACGCACCAGCGACTAGCACTACGGCTGTAGCCTGACGTATGTAGGTGTACATCTGTAGCGCTACGATTGTCAACAGAGACCGTGGGGTACGGTGAGCGGCGATGAATCGGGCGAGTAGCACCAAGCCAAAGACGGCCGCCGGCCGCAAAGACCCGGCCGGCCCTCAAGCCACGGCCGGCCGTAAGGCCGCCGCTGCACGGCAGGCCGTGCCCAAGACTGAGTCGAAAGGCGCCACGGCGCGGCGTCGAGCCCCGGCCCGCCGGGGCGAGGGCGGCAAGCTCCGCGAGGACATCATCGAGACCACGAGCCGGCTGCTGGCCGAGGAGGGCAATCCGGATGCGCTGTCGTTGCGGGCGATCGCGCGCGATGTCGGCGTCGCGACGACCTCGATCTACCTACATTTCCCGGACATCGAATCGCTGGTCACCGTCGTCAAGGAACAGCACTTCGCCGAGCTGACCGGCGAGCTGTGGCACGCCGCGGAGCAGGCCGGCGACGACCCGTTCGAGCGTCTGCTGGCGATGGCCCACACGTACGTGCGGTACGGCCTGGACAACCCCGGGCACTATCGGGTCCTGTTCTCCTCGACCGCGACGTCCGAGCCGTCCGATCCGCAGCGCCAGTTCATCGGTGAAGAGGGATTCGACCTGCTGCGCGACACCCTCGCCCGGCTCGTCAGTCCGGACGAGGACCCCACGCTGGTGGCCGTCCATTGCTGGACCGCCATGCACGGGCTCATCTCACTGCGGGTGCGGCGGCGCAAGTTCCCGTGGCCGCCGATCGACACACAGCTGGAGGACCTCATTCGCCGGCTGGTCGGCCGCCGCTAACCTGCACTCCAATTCGACCGGCAATCACCACGCTCGCTTTTATATTCGCGAGAATTCAGGACAACAGCGGAAACCGGTCCTGCAGCGGACCCAGCACCGTACGAGCCGACTCAGACAACGACCGGCGCCCGGTGCCGAACTCCAGGAATTTCTGGTCGTCCCAATTCAGCGCCGCCGGTGGCCGTTGACCGAGCAGCGACACCAGAACCGGCGTGATACAAGACAATGCGGCCGGCGTTGTCCACGGTGGACGGTCCAACGTGATCGCGGCGTCAATTCCGTGCACGGTCAATGCAATCAGCCGGGTGCGGGCCCAGTCGCCCATCCGCATCGCACCCGCGCGGGGGATTTGCACGACCCGGTCACCAGCGGAGGCGCGCAGCGTAGCCAATGTCTCCTGCGTCATCGCGTCGTAGTACTGCACGGCGGTCATGTGCCCGAGCACCGAGGCCGCGTGCTGCTGGGCCCGTTCGACATTGCCGCGCCGGTAATTCTCGGTGTCGCGCTCAGGGCGACGGTAGTAGTCGGCCGCCTCGGCGCACGGCTCGGCGGCCGAATCGGGCAGGTCAGCGGTGCGTACCGTTCCGGCGGTGTGAATGACCAACTCGGCCAGTGTCCACGGCGGACAATTGGTCACCAGGGCGAACGCGGACTCGGGCAACGTTCGCAACACGGCATTGGCGGCGTCCCGTTCAGCCGCGAATGCGGCGACGACCTCATCCACCACCAGGACCTTAGAGTATGGCGCGCCACGTCGGGGCATAAGCGTTGACCTCAGCGGGGTTATCCCAGAACGACAGAAAGGCAGCGGCCCATGAGCGACCCCACCGGTAAAGAGGTATGGCTGGCGGCCCGCCCGCACGGCGTACCGACCGCGGCGAATTTCGACATCGTCGACGTGCCCGTACCCGCCCCGACCGATGGGCACGTGCTGGTGCGTAACCAGTTCTTCTCCGTCGACCCCTACATGCGCGGCCGGATGAACGCCGGCAAGTCCTACGCTCCGCCGTACGAAGTCGGCGCAGTGATGGATGGCGCGGCCGTGGGCGAGGTCATCGCCTCGGAGGACACGTCGCTGCCGGTCGGAACGACCGTGCTGCACAACAAAGGCTGGCGCGAATACGCAACCGGCCCCGCCGCCGAATTCAGCCCGGTGGACCCGGATCTCACGCCCAGCACGTCCGCCTACCTCGGCGTGCTGGGCGGCACCGGGTTCACCGCCTACGTCGGACTGCTCGATATCGCGGAAATGCGCGAAGGCGACGCGGTCTACGTTTCCGCCGCCGCCGGTGCGGTGGGCAGCGTGGTCGGCCAGATCGCCCGACTACGTGGGGCTTCGCGGGTCATCGGCAGCGCCGGCTCCGACGCCAAGGTTTCCTATCTCACCGATAAATTGCATTTCGACGCCGCGTTTAATTATCACTCCGGTCCGGTCGCCGGACAATTGGCGAAAGCCGCACCTCATGGAATCGACGTATTCTTCGACAATGTCGGCGGCGAACAACTCGAGGCCGCAATCGCGTCGATGAACAATTACGGCCGGATCGCCGCCTGCGGCGCGATTTCCACGTACAACGACACCGAGCCGACCCCCGGGCCGCGCAACATGTTCCAATTCGTCTCCCGACGGTTGACCATGCGCGGTTTTCTGGTCTTCGAGCACAACGACCGGCGGGCCGCGTTCCTGCGCGATGTGAGCCGCTGGCTACGCGAAGGCGTGCTGCGGGCCGACGAGACCCTGATCGACGGGATCGAGCACTCCCCGGCCGCGTTCCTGGCCATGATGCGCGGCGAGAACACCGGCAAGATGGTGGTGCGGCTCTAATCCGGCATGATGAGGTACGTGATTTCCGCTGACCTCAGCAGCACACTGGACGGCCTGGCCGCGGCGGCGCAACACGACGGGCGGGCACCCTCGCTGGTGCTGGCGGCCGGTCGGTCCGGCGACCTGCAGCACCTGAGCACCCACGGCAGCAACCCGAGCCCGACCGGCGCGACCCAATACCGCGTCGGCTCGATCACCAAGACGTTCACCGCGACGTTGATCCTGCAGCTACGGGACCAGGGTCAGCTGGACCTGGACGACACGGTCGACCGCTGGCTGCCGGAGCTGTCCGGCCGGGCACCGACGATCCGTCGGCTGCTCACCCACACCGCCGGTCTGCAGTCCGATCCGGAAGGATCCTGGTGGGAACGCTCGCCCGGCGGCTCGCTCGAGCAGCTGCTGGCCGGGATCACCGACGCCAAATTCTCCTTGCCACCAGGGCGATTCCGGCACTACTCGAACCTCGGCTTCGGGCTGCTCGGCGCGGTGGTCGAACGCATCGTCGGCGCGCCCTGGCGCGATGTGCTGGCCGAACGGATCCTGCAGCCGCTCGGCCTGCGCGACACCGGCTGCCGGCCGCGCGAGCCGTACGCCCGGGGGTACCTCGTGCACCCGTGGCTGGACGTCATGCGGGAGGAGCCGACTCCGGACACCGGGGCGATGGCGCCGGCCGGGCAGCTGTGGAGCACGGTCGGCGACCTGCTGCGTTGGGGTTCGGTGCTGGCCCAGGGCCATGCCGGCGTGTTGGCGCCGGAAACCGCGCTCGAGATGCGCACCGTCACGGCGATCGCCGATCCGGAGGAGTGGACCCGCGGCACCGGTCTGGGTGTCCAGCTCGATCGCGTCGACGACCGTCTCTACTGTGGACACACCGGCTCAATGCCCGGCTTCGTCGCCTGCCTGGCCGTGCATCCGCCGACCGGTTGGTCCACCACCGCCTTCGCCAACTGCTACACCGGGGCTCAGGTCACCACGCTCGCGCACGCCGCGCTCGATGTGCTGCTGGACGCCGCGAGCGAGCCGGTCCCGGCGTGGACGCCAACCGAACCGGCACCGGACGACATCGCGCCGCTGACCGGTCGCTGGTGGTGGATGGGCAACGAGATCACCATCGGCTACCGCGACGGCCGGCTGCTGGGCACGCAGGACGGCGAGGTCGCCGAGCTGGAGCGGGTCGGGCCAGACGTCTGGCGCTATCTGAACGGTTCGGAGCGGGGCGAGCTGCTCCGGGTGCTACGCGACCCGGACGGCAACGTCGAGGCGCTGGATATTCATACGTTCATCTTCACCCGGGACGTGTGGCCGAAAGAGCCCCGCTGATTTCCCGGGTGAACGTCGTCGCGCTCAGCACCGGGCGGAATCCCATCCGCTCGTACACCCGCAGCGCCCCGGTCGGGTTGGCCGAGTCCACGCCGAGGTTCGCCGTCTGTACGCCGGCCTCCCGGTAGCCGACCAGAGCCGCCGCGATCAACGACGAGGCGACGCCTTTACGCCGGTAGGCCCGGCGGGTGCCGATCGTCGCCATCGTCATCCGGGTCGGGTCCTCGTACCCGGCACTGCGCAGATAGCCGGCGACCTCGTCGGCCCCGGTCACGGCCAGGAACGTCTGCTGCGGGCGGAAGCTCACGCTGGTGAGTTGCGCTCGCCACTCCGCCTGTGGTCGCCAGTGGAAGCCCCAGTGGTCGGAAAACGCCTCCATGTGGGCGATGTAGAGGCTGTCCTCGTACCGCGGCTCGTACCGGACGATGCGCAGCCCGTCGGCGATCGGAGCGGGCGGGACCGGGTCGGCGACCGGCCGCTCCATGTCGTACCAGTAGCGCACCGGGCTGAACCCGAACCGGGCGAACAGCCGGCCCGCGCTGGCGTCGCTGTCGGCGCTGGATACGTGCAACTCCCACGGATCGCTCGCCCCAGCCGCGGCCCGGTGCGCCTCGATGCGGTCGACCTGCCATGCCAGCAATCGCCGTCCGATGCCGCGGCCCCGGTACTTCGGATCAACGGCCCCGAAGCCCTGCGCCACGTGGTGTCCCGCGCCCGGCGGCGGCGCGCCGCAGCAGCCGACCACCGATCCGTCCGGACCGACCGCGAGCAGGCTGTCGGCCGTGATGTCCCACTTGGTCGTACGCAACTGGTGGGCCAGAGCCGCTTCGGACAACCGGTCACGAGATCCGGCATGGTTACTCACGGTGTTCGACAGGGCGGTCAGCCCGGGAACATCGTCGAAGGTCGCCGGACGCCAGATCAGATCAGCCACGTGGCGATACTAGGGCCGGACAACCAGATGGGACACCAAATAGTCTGTTCGTTCGGTACGTGATGGTTCCTGATCGACCGTTGTCGAATCCGTCGTTCGCGAGTTTTACGGACACCCACTGGACACGGCTAGTAGTTACGTGATGTGCTCAACGTGAGTGTGATGCACATCAAAGCCAGACGATAGCCATTAACCGGGGACCATCGCGCTCGTTAGTCCTGTCCGTACCGCGTGTGCCGGCGCCCACGAGGCAAATCCGGCATCCGACCTACAGGAAGAGGTTTTCCGTGTACCGACGAGCCCTGGCAGCCCTCGGGGCGACGACCGTCGCGGCCGCTGCCATCGCCGCCGGCGCTACAAGTGCCGGCGCCACCTCCCGTTCCAGCAGCGGGTCAACCCTGACCATTCACCAGATGACTGGCGTTGGTCCAACGATCAGCCCGCAGCATTCCTGGACGATCAACTACCGCGACTCCGCCGGGCGCATCACCAACTCCTGGCACGGCACCCGCGCCGCCGCGGATGCGCTCGCCGGCCGATTGCAGGCCGCGCACCCGACACCGCAGGTCATCTCGCCGTTGACCATCAAGACCTCCTCGTGCCGGCTGCCCACGACGTACTGGGTGTTCCACGCCACCAAGCTCACCTGTTACGCCTACGGTGGCTCGCTGGACCTCAACATCAACGGCGTGTACGAGATCGACTCGGGCAACAACGTCGGCAGCTACAAGGCCAACGGCCATACGTACTCGCTGGCGAAATTCACCAGCGACTTCTGGGCCGTCGGACAGCACGTCAGCTACATGCACATCAGGTAGGCCGGTTTACCGCCGGCTCAGGCACGGTGGGGTCCCGTCGCGACTCAGGCTCAGCGACACCCGGGCCGGCGCTCCGGGTTGGGTCGGCACAGCGGCGATCAGCACCTCGCCCGCCGGCAGCCGGGTCGGGTCGATGAGGAACGAGTCGGGGCTGGTGGCCGAAACCAGACCGGCCGGCATCGGCGCGTTCTGGTCGCTCTGGTGGCACTGACCGCGGTAGGCGTCGGCCGAGATCACCCGGACCGGTCCCGCGCCGGCCGCCGACAGGGCGCTCTGCACGATGCCGGTGTCCCGGATGAGCCCGCTGACCGAGAAGCTGACCGACCCACCCGGTCGCTTCTCGACCGCGTACGCGCTCGGGCTGCCATGGCCCCCACGCAGCACGCCCGGCAGCACGACGATGCCGATCGCGGCGATGATGGCGGCGGCGCCGGCGAGCAGCATCGGTCGCCGGCCCCGTCGTCGCATCACCGGTGCCGGATCTGGTTGCTGCTGGGCGTTCTGCTCGACCAGGGTGGTCAGCTCGGCCAGTAGCCGGTCCTCGAACTTTTCTGTGTCGCTCATCACGAACTCACGCTCATGCCCGTAGCTCCGCCGGCCGGGTCGTGTGCAGCAGTTCGTCGACGCCGGCATCGGCGTCGGCGTTAGCCAGCGGACTGCGCAACGCGCGCAGCGTGCGCCGGGCCCGGTGCAGTCGTACCCGCGCCGCGGTGGGGGAGATGTCCAGTGCCGCGGCAGCGTCCACGACCGACATGCCGTCCACCCCGACGAGCTCGATGACGTCCCGCTCGCCGGAGGGCAACCGGTCGATCAGGTGGTACAGCATTCTCGCCTCCCGGGCCGCGTCCAGGCGCTCCTCCAGACGCACAATGTCGGCGTCGTCGAGCAGCCGTCGGCCACAAATTCGCTGTTGTTTGTCGGCCTCATGGGCCGAGCGTCGGTATTCACCGATCACCACGATGCGGGCGATCCCGATGAGCCACGCGCGCGGAGTCCCACGCCCGGGTTCGTACGAGTCGGCCGAGCCGATCGCGGCGACGAACACATCACTGGTGAGGTCAGCCGCCGTGGCCGGGTCGCTGACCCGGCGGGCGATGAACCGCAGCACCTCCTCGACATGTTCGCGGTAGAACGCTTCCAACGCTGAAGGGTCCCGTGCGATCTGTGACACGGTGTCGGTCCTGCGCGATCTCCCCACGAACCGCTCCTGTCTGCACCCTCGCCCGTTATTGCCCCGGGCGGCCCGGAGCGTTACAACGCGGGTCCGCGATCCTGCTGTCCGGCCACGCTGCCAGTGGCCAGACAGGTTCTGTTGCGACCTGCGCTCTTTGCACGGTAAAGGGCAGTATCGGCTGCTGCCAACAGCTCCATCAGATCCGAGCCATCCGGCCCAAGCTGAGCGACCCCGATCGAGACCGTCACCCGGACCGGCGGATGTCCCGGCGCATCCACGGACAGACCACTGATCCGGCCGTGTAGCCGCTCGGCCACCCGGATCGCGGTGGAGGGCCCGGTGTGCGGAAGCAGCAGTACGAACTCCTCGCCGCCGAACCGGCCGGCGATATCGGATTTGCGGACCTTGTCGGTCAGCGCGGACGCGACCATCTGCAGCACCTGGTCACCGATGAGGTGGCCGTAGGTGTCATTGACGTGCTTGAAGTGATCAAGGTCGATCAGCAGCAAGGCGACCTCGTACTTGGACCGGGCCGCGGTGGTCAGCTCCCGTTCCGCCTCGAACGTCCAGGCACCGGCGTTCAACAAACCGGTTTTGTTGTCGGTCCGCGCCGCGGCGTTCAATTGTCCGTGCAAAATGCTGCGCTGCAACAACAACATGGGCGGAATAGCCACGACCACCAGAACCGTATGCACCGTGGCCAACACGGTCGCGACGACACCGCAGCAAACCTCGACCGTTTCCAACAGCCGCGTTTCCCGGCTGAGCAACAACGAACGCCACGTCGTCTCCGGCGAACTCATCTTCACCGCACCTACGACGAGAACGTAGTTCGCCAACGAAGCGACGATGCCGGACACAAAACCAAACGCGGCGTAAGTCAACGGATGGCCGAGCCATTGATGCGCCGGCACTTCGGATAGCAATGGCCCGCCGATTAACTCGCGGAACACCACCGCGCCGAGGACATTTGTCAGACAGATGACCGCGGTGCTGAAAACACGGCGATAGATGACAGTGCGCTTGATCCGGTAGTGCGAGAGAACTGTCAGCGGAATCGGCGCCAACATCGCGTAAATCGGCGGCAGCAAAAGCGCCATCGGGAGCGTCCAGGCCAACTGCAGGTCGGAGAACGTTCCCGCCGGCTCACCGACCCGGCGTAAAGCCTCGACATTGAGCGCGGCCGCGCCAATCAACAGCAGCGCGAGATAGACCGGACGATCATCGAACTGAGTTTCGCGTAACAACGCCACGAACAGCAGTAATGCGGCGCAATCGACCGCCAATACATAGCTGAGTTGGAACGGCGCCAAGTCGCCTATTGCCCAGCGTTTGACCGAAGCACCGGCGTGCGAAGGTCGATTCCTCGCTTGTGATTTCGATGTGGACACCCGTAATCTCCTGCGAGAATGAGCGCCTCGATGATCTTATGTGGGCGAGAACCATTAGGAGACTTTGTCGCAGCTACTACCGTAGCAGGGGTCACCGTATCTAGACGGGTCTGTCCACAGACTCGAAAACATCTCTTGGGAGCACACAATGAACAGCACGCACTGGAACTTTGCTCGTAACCTCAGCTCCAGCACCCACTGGAACTTCACCAGCACGCACTGGAACTTCGCCGGAAATCTCAGCTCCAGCACCCACTGGAACTGACGGCACCATTTTCCAATAACGGCAAACCCAACGTACGACTCTGGTGATCATGGCGGTGGCCACGCGAAACCGCCGACACAACCGTAAGTAGCGCGGCCCCCGTCACGACCGCTGGAGCGACTCCTCCGGCCGGTCGCCGTCAGCGGCTCACCAGCCGGCAGGAACGTCCGGCATGAGCAGCGGACCGTAGCCCGGCAGGCCGAGCCGCGCGGCAACATCGCCGACCGGACCCCACGCCCGGGCCGCGGCCGCGGCCGGATCCTCGCTGGAACGCGGCGCATGCAACCGGTCCTTGGCCTTGACCCGCGGGAAGATCCGCAGCTCGGCCAGGTCCCGACGGTCCTTCAGCCCGGCCCGTTCCCGGGCGATCCCGATAGCGGTGGACATCCCGCCGAGTTCGTCAACCAGGCCACGTTCGGCCGCATCGGCACCGGTCCACACCCGCCCCCGCGCGATCTCGTGTACCCGTTCGACGGTCAGCTTCCGGTCAGCCGCGACCTTTCCGACGAAGTCGTCGTAGACCCGGTCCAGCCAGCGGTTCAGCAACGCCAACTGGTCCTCGGTGAAGGCCTGCCGGGTCGAGAACATCAACGCGTGCGCGCCCCGCGCCACCGACGCCGTCCCCACCCCGATCCGGTCCAGTAGCCGGTCCACCACCGCTTTCCCGCCGAACACCCCGATCGACCCGGTCAACGTGCCGGGCAACGCGACGATCACGTCCGCCGCCATCGAAACGAAGTAACCACCCGAGCCCGCGACCGTACCCATCGACACGATCACCGGCTTGCCGGCGCGGCGGGCCAGCACGATCTCCCGTCGGATCGCATCCGAGGCCGCGTACGAACCGCCCGGTGAATCGACCCGGAACAGGATCGCGGCGACGTCCTCGTCCCGTACGGCCGAACGCAGCGCAGCGGACACCGTGGTCGAACCCATACCAGGCCCGCCCGGACCCCGGGAGCTGCGACCGAGGCCGATCGCGCCGTTGCCGTGGATGACCGCGACCACCTTGTGCCGGGTGTTGAACCGGCCCACCGCCGTCCGTGGCAACCCGGGCCGGAACCGGTTCAGATAGCTCAGGCGCATCCGACCGCCGACCCGCCGGCGCATCGCGGCGTAGACCTCGTCCCGGTAGCCGACGTGATCGAGCAACCCGGCCTCGACCGCCGCGGCCGGGCTCAACGGCCCGGTGTCCAGCAGCTCACGTACCCGTTCCGGGGTCAGCCCGCGGTCGGCCGCGATTACGCTGACCAACTGCTCGGACAGCGACTCGACCAGCCGGGCGGTCGCCTCCTGGTGTCCGGGGGTCAGCTGATTCTCCGTGAACATGTTGGCCGCGTTCTTGTACTCGTACCGCTGGCCCAACTGCACGGTGACACCGAGGCGGTCCAGCGCGTCCCGTACGAACGTCGGCTGGGTACCGACGCCGGTCAAGCCGACATCGCCGGACTCCTGCACCCAGACCTCGTCACACCCGGCAGCCAGGGCGTACGCCGAGTTGCCCGGCGCGAACTCGCCGAACGTTTCGGCCCAGGCCACGACCGGCTTGCCGGTCTTACGGAACGCGGCGATCGCGGCCCGCAGCTCCTGCATCATCGCCACGCCCGGCCCGCGCCCGCCAACCTGCATCAGCACACCGGCCACCTCGTCGGCGTCGGCGGCCCGGCGCAGCCCGAGCAGAATGTCGGTCAATCGAGCCCGGTGTCGCGTCCGCAGCGCGGCGATCGGATCCTGCGGCGGGGTGACCACCGGAGGTTGGGTGAGGTCCAGCTCGAGGACGAGCGGCGGGGCGTTGCGATGCAGCGTTGGCATGTAGTCCAGTGTCGCTCCGCATCCGCCGATACGCTGGGAGAGTGCCGCAACGAGCCGAGCTGACTCCGCGCGACGCCGAACGGCGCCGGGCACTGATCCGGATGAAGTCGGTGGCTGCCGGGCTGCTGCTGACGGCCGCGCTGATCTGGTTGCTGTGCGTCCTGTTGGGGCACGGTGGTTGGGTCGGGTACGTGCAGGCCACGGCCGAGGCATCGATGGTCGGTGCGTTGGCCGACTGGTTCGCGGTGACTGCGCTGTTCCGGCGTCCGCTGGGTCTGCCGATCCCACACACCGCGATCCTGCCGCGTAAGAAGGACGCGCTCGGCTCCAGCCTGGGCGAGTTCGTACAGACCAACTTCCTGTCCGCCGACGTGATCTCGGACAAGGTCCGGTCGGTGCAGCCTGGCTACAAGTTCGGTATCTGGCTGGCCGATCAGGAGCACGCGCGGCGGATCGGCGACGCGGCCGGGGCGGCGATCGGCGGCATCACCGAGGTCATGCGCGACGACGACGTGCAAAGCGGCCTGGAGCAGGTGCTGGTGTCCCGGCTGCGCGATGCGCCGAAGGCGCCGTTCGCCGGCCGCATGGTCGACCTGGCGATCGAGGCCGGCCACGACCAGCGGCTGCTGGTGGCCGGGGTGGCGGTGTTACGGAAATTCCTGGACGAGAACCGGCAGGTGCTGCGCGACCGGTTCGCCGTGGAATCTCCGAAGTGGGTGCCGAACAAGGTCGACGACCGGGTCTTCGCCCGCGCGTACGCCGGCCTGCAGCACTTCCTGGACGAGGTGGCCGAGGATCCCGACCACCCGCTGCGCAAGGACGCCGCGGTCAAGGTCCGGGCCTTCGCCCAGCAGCTGCGGACCGACCCGGAAATGGAACTGAAGGTCACCAAGCTGGTCGACCAGGTGCTCGACAGCACCGCGATCCGCGGCCTCGCCTCGACCCTGTGGTCCACCCTCAAACACAACATCATCACGATGTCGGCCGACCCGAATTCCGTACTCCGGCAGCGGCTGGAGGCGGCGATCACCTCGTTCGGCGAAACGCTGCGGGACGACCCTTCGCTGCAGGCGAAGCTCGACGCATGGTTCGACGAGGCCGTGCGCTATCTCGCGCACACCTACCGGTCGGACATCGCCGATCTGGTCACCGGGACCGTCGCCCGCTGGGACGCCGAGGACACGAGCCGGCGGATCGAGCTGCAGGTCGGCCGCGATCTGCAGTTCATCCGGGTCAACGGCACCGTGGTCGGCGGGTTGGCCGGGCTCGTCATCTACACGATCAGCCAGGTCATTTCGTGACGTTCTGATCCCTAGGAGCAAGCATGATCGATCTGCGTTCGGACACCGTGACCCGCCCCAGTGAGGACATGCGGCAGGCCATGGCCCGGGCCGAGGTCGGCGACGATGTGTACGGCGAGGACCCGACGATCAACGAGTTGGAGGAGGAGGTCGCCGGGCTGCTGGGCAAGGAGGCTTCGGTCTTCGTTCCGTCCGGCACGATGGGCAACCAGCTCTCGATCATGGTCGCGATCGCCGCCGGGAACGCGGTGAGTACGGAGGTCTGGGCGCACGAGGCAAGCCACGTCGCCGGGCACGAGCTGGGCGGCGTAGCGATCCTGGGCCGGGGCTACCTGCGTACGTTCAGCGGTGCCAGCGGCCTGCCGGAGGCGGCGACGTTGCGGCACGCGCTGGCCGGCGCGGACGACATCCACCGGGCCGCGCCGCGGCTGCTGTGCCTGGAGAACACGGTCGGCGACCTGGGCGGGCGGGTCCTGCCGGATGGTGCCTCGCTCGCGGCGGTGGTCGGGGTGGCGCAGGCCGCGGGGATGGACATCCACGTCGATGGCGCCCGGTTGTGGAACGCGGCGGTCGCAAGCGGTCGTACGCCGGATGAGTTGGTCGGCTTTGCCAGTACGGTGTCGACCTGCTTCTCCAAGGGCCTGGGTGCGCCAGTCGGGTCGGCGGTCAGCGGCAGCGCCGAGGTGGTCGCCGCGGTCCGGCGCGGGCGCAAGCTGCTCGGCGGCGGTATGCGGCAGGCCGGCATCCTGGCCGCCGGCGCGCTTTTCGCATTGCGGCACAACCGGGAGCGGCTGGCCGAGGACCACGAACGGGCCAAGCGACTGGCGGCCGGCATCAACGACATTCCCGGCCTGGCTGCCGACGAGCCGCAGACCAACATGGTGCTGGCCCGGGTCGCGCCCGGTACGGCCGAAGCTGTTGTGGCGCGCTGGCGGGCCGCCGGGCTGGCGACCGGGCCGTTGGACGCTGACACGGTTCGGCTCGTGGTGCACCTGGAAATCACCGACGCCGACATCGACGCTGCCCTGACCGCGATCCGCCGCGCCAACGCGTAAAACCGCACCGCCGTGAGCCTGCCCCCGCGGCTCCCCCACATGTTGTTGATCATGAAGTTACCGACATTTCGCTCGGCGTGTCGTCGGCGTGTCGTGCAGCTAACTTCATGATCAACAACGGCAGTGTGCACCGGGGGTGGACTCAACAACGAGACAGGGGGATCGGCCCGAGGTCGGACAGACCGAGGTCAAGCGACAGTGGGGCGCTCAGTCCAGCTCGCTGGCCGCCGCGTCGGGGTAGCGGTTACCGGACGCCGAGCCGGCCGGAATTGCCTTGTCAATAGCGGAAATGTCTTCAGTGGACAGTTGAATTTCGGCGGCGGCAAAGCTTTCGGCCAACCGGTCGGGACGACGGGCGCCGATAATCGGCACAATATCCGTACCGCGGGAAAGTACCCAGGCAATTGCCAATTGGGCCACGGTCACATTCCTCTCGGCCGCGACGGCACGTAAAGCATCGACCAAAGCCAGATTGTGATCCAGATTTCCGCCCGTAAAACGCGGACTGATTCCGCGGAAATCCGTTTCGCCAACGGCCCGATCGCCTGACCAACGGCCGGAGAGCAGACCACGCGAAAGCACGCCATAAGCCGTAACGCCAATACCCAATTCGCGACAGGTCGGCAGAATGTCGTCCTCAATATCCCGGGAGAACAACGAGTATTCGATCTGCAGGTCGCTGATCGGATGCACGGCGTGCGCCCGCCGCAGCGTGTTCGAGCTAACCTCCGACAACCCGATGTGCCGTACGTGACCCGCCTCGACCAGTTCGGCGATCGCGCCGACCGTGTCCTCGATCGGCACGTCCGGGTCGAGCCGGGCCGGGCGGTAGATGTCGATGTGGTCGGTCCCCAGCCGCTGCAGGCTGTACGCGGCGAAGTTCTTCACCGCCGCCGGCCGACCGTCGTTCCCATACCAGCCCAGGTCCGGGTCGCGGAGGGCGCCGAACTTCACGCTGATCACGGCCCGGTCCCGGTCCCGTCCGCGCAACGCCTCGTTGATCAACAGCTCGTTGTGACCCATCCCGTAGAAATCGCCGGTGTCCACCAGCATCTGGCCGGCATCGAGCGCGGCGTGGATAGTGGCGATGCTGGTGGCCCGGTCGGCCGGTCCGTACAGGTCGGACATGCCCATCGCGCCAAGTCCGAGCGCGGAAACGGTGGGGCCGGTCTTGCCGAGGGTTCGGGTGATCATGGGTGCTCCTCTCGTGGTGTACGACCTCAGCCTGCTACCGCTGGCGCGTTGCGGGAGTGGAGCGTTGATCCAGGGACCGGCGGTCCCTGGATAAGAGCGCCGCGCCGCGGCCATGCTGGAGACATGGACCGTCATCAACTGGCCGACTTCCTGCGTCGGCGCCGGATCAGCGTGCAACCGGCCGACGTCGGGCTGACCGCTGGACCGCGCCGGCGTACGCCCGGGCTGCGCCGCGAGGAGGTCGCGGCGCTGGCCGGTATGTCGACCGACTACTACATCCGGCTTGAGCAGGCCCGCGGCCCGCATCCCTCGACCCAACTGCTGGCCGCGTTGGCCCGGGCGTTGCGGCTCTCCGACGACGAACGCGACCACCTGTTCTATCTGGCCGGGCAGCAGCCGCCGACGCCCTACCGGGCGACCGGGCATGTCGGCCCGGCCTTGCTGCACATGCTCGACCGGATGAACGACATCCCGGCGACCGTGCTCTCCGACACCGGCGAGGTCCTGCTGCAGAACCCGTTGTCGGTCGCGCTGCTCGGCGATTTCGCCAACCGCCGCGGCCGGGACCGCAACTTCAACTGGGCCTGGTTTACCGGTTCCGGGCTGCGCGACCGGTATCCGGAGCAGGACCACGAACACCACTCGCGGGCGCACGTCGCCAACCTGCGGGCCACGGCCGGGCGGCGGCAACGCGACCCGGATGTCCTCGACCTGGTTCGCGCGCTACGGACGGCCAGCCCCGAATTCGACCGGCTGTGGCAAGAACACGACGTCGCCGTGCGGCGATCGGACACCAAGCGCCTGGTCCATCCCGAGGTAGGCGTGGTGCACGTCGACTGCGAAACGCTGCACACGGCGACGCACGACCAGATGCTGTTGGTCTTCACGCCGCGGCCGGGCACCGGCGCGGACGAGCAACTTCGACTGCTGGCGGTCATCGGTGCTGAGCAGCTGAACGTCATAACGAGCTGATCTCCGCATTTACCCCACACCGGTCGAGGAAGCTATTTAGGGTGGCCGCGTGCCGAAGACCGGATGGATCGCCGCGAGCGTACTGGCGGCAACACTCGGTTTGAGCGGTTGTAGCGCGGCGCAGCGGGCTCAAGGCGTGGCCGCGGGCGCCACGCCGCGCCCCACCCAGAAGCCCGGCAGCTGTCCCGGCGCAACGGCAACCCCACATGCCGACAGCACCCAGCAGGTCATCCTGCGTCACTCACCGGACCATGTCCCGTTCAATCGGGCCCGGTCCGGGCCGCAATCGCTGCCGGTTCTGATGCACGAGACGTACCGGAACATCAAGGGCGCGGCCGATTTCCTGAGGCACCTTGGCTACCAGACCGGCTATCAGGTGGCCTGGACCAAGGGCGCCGGCGGACAGCCGGGCCGGCTCGCCGAATTCGCGATCATCTACCAATTCAAGGGGAGCGCGGCCGCCTGCTCGTTCGCGGCCTGGGAATCGAAGCACATCGGGCTCAAACACTTGACGGGATTACCCGGTCTCACCGGTCACACCGAATTCCTCGCGCCGATTCACGCGTATTCCACCGAATTCGCGGCAGTCAAAGGACGATACGTGGTGCTGACCGGCGCGATGGTGTACGGGCCGAAAGACAATGCGCGCGCGGCCCGGAAATTGATGCTCAGCCAATACCGGCGGCTTTAGCTCTCTCATCGTCAGCCTGCCGCGCAGCGCCCACGATTAGATAACCGGCCCTAGGCGTGCAGTTGCACCGGCTCGGCCGGTGGCCCTTCCCGTAACAATGCCTTGAGTTCGCCGGCCAGATCCCGGGGTGCGAACGCCGTTCCGCCGCGGGCCAGTTCGGGCAACGTCCACCACTTGAGCTCGTACACGTTTTCCGCCAACAATTCCTCGTCGCTGAACGAGCCGCACGGGTCAAAAGCCGTCGTCCGGACCAGGAAATAGTCCTCGACCACACCGTCGTAGCCACGGGCCAGGTTCGGCCCGACGAGCCGGCGGTGCCAGACCTGCGGCGGATCGGCCTCCAACGTCAGGCCGACTTCCTCGTCCAATTCCCGACGCAGCGTCTGCATCGCCGATTCGCCTGGCTCGACGCCACCACCCGGACACGCCCACAGTGTCGGCGGCTCGATATTCCGTAACTCAAAGCGCACCAACAGCACCCGGTCGGCCGGATCCAGCAGCACACCACGGGCCGAATGCCGCAGCCGCGGGCCGGCTACACCGTCCACAGTGCTCACCTCTCTCGATTGTCCACAGTGGACGTCACGGCGACAGCTCGCCGGAACCACGCGCGGTCAACGTAGTCGGAAGCACGATCGTATTGGCCGGGCTGGAATCACCAGCCAACCGGTCGAACAGCCGCTGCGCCGCGGCCCGGCCCACTGCGCGCGCATCACAGGCCACCACGGTCACCGCCGGATCGAGCACATCGGACAGTTCGAAGTCGTCGAACCCGACCAGCGCGGCCCCACGACCGCGCCGACGCAATTGCCGTAGCACACCGATGGTGGCGCGGTTGTTGCCGGCGAAGATGGCGGTCGGCGGGTCGGATAGCGCGAACAATTCGGCGGCGGCCGCGGCCGCGGTCTCCACGTCGTGCGCGCCCTGACGGACCAGCATGTGGTCCAGCTTGATGCGAGCCGAGCGCAGCGCGTTCGTGTAGCCGCGATAGCGCTCGCGGGCCGTATAGAGGTCGGGTAGATCGCCGATGTACCCGACCCGACGGTGCCCGTGCGCGATCAGGTGACGTACCCCCTCGGCCGCGCCCCGTACGTTGTCCACCACGACGGCATCGGCCTGCACCCCGCGCGCCGGCCGGTCGGCGAAGACGACGGTCGTGCCCCGGGCCAGGTCCGCGGCGAGATACGAATGGTCGCCGCCCGCTGGCACCACGATCAAGCCGTCGACCCGGCGCGACAGAAACGCCGAGAGCGTCTCCCGCTCCAACTCCGCGTCCTCGTCCGAACTGGCCGCGATCAGCAAATAGTCGTGATCCCGGGCGACCTCCTCCACACCGCGAATCACCGCGGCGTAGAAGGGATTGCTGACGTCTTCGATGAGCAGCCCGATCGTGGCCATCGACTGGCCGATCCGGCGCAGGCTCGCGGCAATGTCATTGCGACGGAATCCCAACTCGGTGGCCGCGGCATGAACGCGGGCCCGGGTTTCCTGCTGTACACCGGATTCGTCGTTCAACGCCCGCGACACGGTTTTGATGCTGACCCCGGCCGCGGCCGCGACATCTCGCATTGTGGGTCGGGTATCGGTGCCGACGATCACCCGGCGCCTGGCCGACAACGACGTCACCCACCCTTCCTCCCGTACGCAACGCTGCATACGTATTTGCCCTGACGCACACAGCTTAGGTCTGTCCCGTGGATCTTCGGTGGCGCGGATCGGCGCGTCCAGACGACCTTATCCGGCAGATAAGCTTGGCACGCTCATGAATATCTCGGTGATCAGTACACGAAATGCGCGTTTCCAACAGTGGCAGGCACTGCTGGGCAACCGTACGAAACGGCATCGCGCCGGCGCTTTTGTGGTGCACGGGGTCCGGCCGATCACCCTCGCCGCCAAGCACGGCTGGGAATTCGAGACGCTGCTGTATCCGGCCGGCCGCGCACTCTCCCGCTGGGCGAGCGACGTACTGCGTACCACCGACTGCGACCAGGTCGAGCTGAGTGCGGAGTTGATGCGCGAACTCGGCGACAAGGCCGAGGACGCCCCGGAGCTGATCGCCGTCGTACGGATGCGCCCGGACGAGCTGACCCGGATCCCGGTGCCGGAGGACTTCCTCGGCATCGTGTTCGACCGTCCGGTCGGCCCGGGGAACATCGGCACGCTGGTCCGATCCGCCGACGCGCTCGGCGCCCACGGCGTGGTGGTCACCGGGCACGCCGCCGATATCTATGACCCGAAAGCGGTGCGGGCCAGCACCGGGTCGCTGTTCGGGATCCCGGTCGTGCGGGCCGATTCACCCCGGTCCGTACTGGACTGGTTGGCCGGCCGGGCGCGCGTGATCGGTACCGATGAGAGCGGCACCGTTCCCTTGCCCGATGCGGGGCTGACCGGTCCGACTCTGCTGGTGGTCGGCAACGAGACGGCTGGGATGAGCGCAGCCTGGCGAGCCGGATGCGACGTAGTTACCGCGATCCCGATCACCGGGTCGGCCAGCTCGCTCAACGCCGCCACGGCCGGGTCGATCGCGTTGTACGAGGCTGCGCGACAGCGGAGTACGTGACCCCGGGACGACTTCCCCAGGTTCGCGCCGTACCGTCATGAGCGTGTGGAAAACGCTGCGCGAGCCCCGCTACGTCGCGCTGCTGATCATCGCGGTCGGCGTCGCGATCGGTTGCTGCCTCGCCGGCGTCTGGCAGATCCACCGCTATTACTGGAAACACGACAGCAACGACGTATTGCGGGCCAACGACCGGCAGCATCCGGTCGCGGTCGGGCAACTGCTGACCACCCACACCCAGGCCACCAAGAAGCTGCAGTTCCGCCGGGTCACCGCGACCGGGCGGTTCGAGCCACAGCACCAGCTGTTCGTACGCAACCGCGAGGTCAACGACAGCCCGGCTCTGCTGGTGCTCACCCCGTTCAAGACCGAAGAGGGCCCGACCCTGCTGGTGGTACGCGGCTGGGTCCCGGTGACCCAGACCGCGAGCACCACGCCCAACGTCCCCGCCGCCCCCAGCGGCAAGGTCAGCCTGACCGCCCGGATCTACCCCAGCGAGCCGCTCGGCCGTCCCGGCGCGTTGCCGAAGGACCAGATCAACCGGCTGAACGTGCCCTCGATCGAGAAGAAGATCGGGGAGAGTACGTACGGCGGCTACGCCGAGCTGATCTCGGCCTCCGCGACCTCGAAGCTGCCGGCGTTCCCGGCCCCGGACATGTCCAACCCGACCGGCGGCGCGTTCGAGCTGCAGCACCTGGCGTACGTCGGTCAGTGGTTCCTGTTCGCGATCATCGCGATGGGGGCGCCGTTCCTGCTGGCTCGCATCGAGCACTCGCGCGGTGAGCAACCGGTCCGCGAGATCGCCGCGCCGGTCGCCACCACCCGGCACTGATCTGCCTGTTCACCCAACGCTTGCGGGCCACACTATTCGTACGGAATAGTTGCACGCTCAACCAAGTTCGGCCGGGTAACTGAGCTGAGGAGGAGACATGCCAGCCATCACCGCTGACACCTTGACGCTGCCCCGGTTGCCCGAGCTGCCGACCAACACCGATTGGCGTGGCGTGGCCAAGGTGGTCACGGCCGAACGCCACCTCGAGGGCGAGGGCTTCGAGGTACGCCGACCGTTTCCCGGAGTCGGTCTGGCCCTGGCCGATCCGTTCCTGTTGCTGGACCACATGGGCGCGGTCGAGTACGCGCCGGGCGAGGCCAAGGGCACCCCGTGGCATCCGCACCGCGGGTTCGAGACCGTCACATACATGATCGACGGCACCTTCGAGCACCAGGACACGACCGGCGGTGGCGGCGTGATCACCGATGGGGCGACGCAGTGGATGACCGCCGGATCGGGTCTGCAGCACATCGAGCGGCCGCCGGACACGCTGGTCGCCAGCGGCGGCCTCTTCCACGGTGTCCAGCTCTGGGTCAACCTGCCCCAGGCGGCGAAATGGACCCCGCCGCGCTATCAGGACATCGGCGCGCGCGACGCGACCCTGCTGTCCAGTCCGGACGGTGGCGCACTGGTCCGGGTGATCGCCGGCGAACTGGCCGGGCACCAGGGACCGGGCGACACGTTCACCCCGATCACATACCTGCACGCCACCGTCGCTCCCGGCGCCAAGCTGTCGCTGCCCTGGTCGCGTGAGTTCAATGCGCTGGTCTACGTACTGTCCGGGCGGGGCGAGGTCGGCATCGAGGGTCGGCCGCTGACCGAAGGCCAGCTGGCCGTGTTCGGCAGCGGGGACGCGGTGACCCTGCGGGCCGCCGCCTCGCAGCCGGTCGCCGCGACCAGTGGCTGGGAGATCCTGATACTGGGCGGAATGCCGCTGCGCGAGCCGGTCGCCCGATACGGGCCGTTTGTGATGAATACCCGTGAAGAGGTAATCCAGGCGTTCGAGGACTTTCAGGCCGGACGCATGGGCACAGTTCCGGTATTGCCACACCGCAGCGTCACCGACGACTCAGTGGAACACTGACCGACGCGAACACTGGTCCGCCGGCCCTCATTCCGGGCCGGCGGATGTGACCTGGGGAATGGGCATTGTCACCTCCGTGCCGCATTTGCTGTTCGGCGAGATGTCGTGATCAATCGGTACTCTGGTAACGACGATGACGTCTCGCGTGGACGGGGAGGGCCATGCTGACTGGTCCTGGGAGTGGCCCGGACCAACAGGTTCAGCCGCCACCCGCGGTGCCGCCACCGGCGGCCGCATCCCATTTCGTCATGTGGCTTGCCACTTTTCGCAGGGCCCTGCAGCGACCCCCGCGCCTGTGGCAGGAAGTCGTCCTGCTGACGCTCGGTTTCGGACTGTATTCGCTCATTCAGAAAGACGTTCCACTTCACGCGGATGATGCCTACGACCGCGGCCGCGCCCTGCTGAATGTCGAACGTGGCTGGCACATCGAGGCACTCAACCACGCATTGGCCAGGGTCAAACCATTGGCGGTTGTGGCGAATTACTATTATGTCGCCCTGCATTTCATGGTGCCGATATTCATCCTGCTCTGGCTGATTTTCCGGCACATTGACCGGTACCGCGCCGAACGGCGTTCGTTCGTGCTGATGGCGTTGATCGGGCTTGCCGTTTTCTGGTTCTTTCCGACCGCGCCGCCGCGACTCATTCCCGGTTCCGGAATTGTGGACACCGTTTCACGTTTCCACACGATCGGTAGCTACGAAAGCGGCGCGACCAAGCATGCGGCGGACCAATTCGCGTCGATGCCCTCACTGCATCTGGCGTTCGCGCTGTGGTGCGCGATAACGATGTTCCGGGTGGGCAAGCACCCCGTTGTCCGCTACGGCTGGTTCATCTATCCGGTGCTCACCTCGGTGGACGTGGTCGCGACCGGAAACCACTACGTACTGGACCTGCCGGCCGGCGCGGCCGCGCTCGGCCTCGGCTATCTGATCAGCTACGCATCCAGCCGGTGGGCGCGCCGTTTGGACGGCGTGCTGACCAGCGAGGACGTCAGTACGGAACGAACGGAATGGTCTGCGCACGAGCGGATCGACCTGACCGAGTCACTCTCCAGTGCTCACGCAGATAGGGGACCAGGACGATCGGGTGTTCCTCAACCAGGAAGGTCCGAGCACCGCGGATTTCGACGATCTCCATAGCGCTGGGGATCGTGTCGGCCATCCAGCTCGACCAACTGCGTTCGTAGAAGAAGTCCTCGGTCCCCCAGATGATCATCGTCCACACCGGCATCGCGAGCAGGGCCGGCGCCACGTCGGTCAGATCGGTCGAGTCCAGGGCCGCGACCATTCGCTGGAAATTACGTGCCGCGGCCCGCGTGCCAAGCAGCGGAGTGACGTAGGCCCGAACCGTCTCGGGCGCCACCGACCGTTCATCGGCGTACCCGTACCCCAGCAGGCAACGCCGGGCCCGCTTCGGCCGGCGACCCAGCCACCGTGCGATCGGTGCCAGCAACCGGGCCTTCGCCAACCACACCATCGGTAGCAACGCCCGCGGCGGAAGGTTGCCCACCGCCGGGCAGTTGGTCAGCAGCAGGCTGTTCAGCAAATCGGGATTGCGGACGGCGAAGATCTGAGCTACCGCGCCGCCGGTGCCATTTCCCACCAACTCGAAATCGGTCAGCCCCAGGGCGGCGCAGAACTCCTCGAGCCATTCGGCCAATCTACGCAGCGACACATCCTGATCCGGCGAGGAAGGTGTTCCGCCATGTCCGGGCAGGTCGACGGCGACGCACCGATAGTCGCCACGCACCTCTTCGATGAGATTGCGCCACAGCAACGCACCCGTCCCCAAACCATGCACGAACAACACGGTCGGCTTGACGACACCACCGGTGTCCAAGTAACTGACCACACCGGACGGAGTCAGCACCGTGGCCCGTAACTCGTCCGCCTCGACCACGTCCACGGCGGTCCTCCCCGATCGAATTCGGTCTTTCCAGCATTCGATCCGAACAGCTACTGAATTCCCGTTCTGCTGTCAATGCCTTTGCTAGGGTCAAAGCGAATTTCTTTCGCGTGCCAATTTTCTGCCAACCGGACCGCCGGACTGCGCATCACATGAAATGACCCGACCGGCGTGTCCGGCCAGCCGTCAGTCCCAGCAATGCGACCATCGGTCGCGGCGGCTGGCGTTGCCTGGTCTGACTCCGGAACAGTCACGAGCCACCGTGTCCACCGTGGACGCGAACCGGATAACAGCCGACGACATTGACACCAGACCGCCCTGGGGGAACAGGCCGTGAACAAACGACCCGCGGCAGCGCTGATCGGACTTACCGCGGTGGCATTGCTGATCGCCGCATGCAGTACGACCTCCAATGGAAACGGGGTGGCGCAGGCTCCGACCGCTTCGGCGGCGGTGACCAAGCAACCGCCGGCCGCCACGACGCCAGCAAAACCAACCGTGAAACCCACTCCCTCACCGACACCGCGGCCGGCGGGCCCGGCCGGATACTTTACACCGAAGAAATTGAAGCCGGGCGAAAAGCCGCCACAGTTCGTGGTGTTGTCATTCGACGGGGTCGGCTGGCACGAGAAATGGGCATTCTGGCAATCGATCGCCAAACGTGTCCCACTGCGTTTCACCGGATTCCTGACCGGCCTTTATCTGCTCGATGATCAGAGCCGGAATTACTACCACGGTCCGCATCACGCCGTCGGCACCAGTTCGCTGGGAGCGTGGAATTCGCCCGCCGATGTCGTTCAGGAGATCAAGGACCTCAATGAGGCCTACGCCAACGGCGATGAAATCGGCACCCATTTCATGGGGCATTTCTGTTCCGACAACCCACCGGGTGGGGCTGCCTGGACGACCGCGGACTGGACCAGCGATCTCGACCAGTTCTTCCACGTCTTCCGCGACCACACGTCGATGGACAAGATCCCCGGACTGCCCGCGCTGAAGGTGCCGGCCAGCAGTATTCGCGGTGAACGGACACCGTGCCTGGAAGGGAATACCGACCAGCTCTTTCCGGCATTACGTGCGCACCATATGGTTTTCGACTCCAGTCCGGATCGCCCCGGAATTGCCTGGCCGCAGAAAAAGGACGGCATCTGGCAGATGGGTATGGCCGACTTCCCGTTGGCCGGCACCAACCACAAGGTGATCACCATGGACTACAACTTCTGGTACGCCCAGGAAAGTGCGTCCTCGAACGTATCCAAGGCAAAGTCCGAACAGGACAGCAAGCAGATCACTCAGACGTACCTGAATATGTACGACGCGGCCTATCACGGAAATCGGGCACCGCTGATTCTCGGTAATCACTTCGAGCAGTGGAACAACAACGCCTACACCGAGGCGCTGGCCAATTTCGCGCTCAAGGTGTGTGGGCGGCCGGATACCCAGTGCGTTCCGTTCATCGACGTGGTCCGCTGGATGGACGTGCAGGATCCGGCCGAGATGGCGCGGCTGCAGGCATTACCGCCCGAGACCGGACCACGTCGCGGCAATTAGGGACTCCCTAACGGTCCACCTTGCGCCGGCCGCATTGCGGCCGGATTTCCGGTAGCACGTTGCCAAAGAGCCGCCAGCCGCGCAGCGTCCAACTCCACCGCATCGGCCTCGGCTCGTGCTGCCACGGCCGTTGTGCCGCCAGATAACGTTCCCACAACGCGACCTGCCGGGCCTGCGCCTCGACGAACCGATTCAGTGCTCGACGCATGACGCGTTGACCTCCTTCTCGACCTTGTCCTGAGTGCCAGAAGCCTGAGTGCCAGAAACCGGGGTGCCAGAAACCGGGGTGCCAGAAACCGACGTGCCAGAAGTGGGGCGCAGCCCGCGGCTGAACAGGGGAATGAACAGGTGCGCCAGCGGCCCGATGCCGACGGCGTATACGACCGTGCCGATCCCGACCGTGCCGCCGAGCAGCCAACCGACCGCGAGCACGGTCACCTCGATCCCGGTCCGGATCACCCGGATCGAGCCGCCGCGGCGCCCCACCAGACCGGTCATCAGGCCATCACGTGGCCCGGGACCGAGCCCGGCGCCGATGTAGCAACCGGTCGCGACCCCGTTGAGCACCACGCCGCCCAGCAGGATGAGCGCGCGCAGCGGCCAACCGTGCGGCTCCGGCCAATACGCCAGGGTCAAGTTGACGACCAGGCCGATGATCACGACGTTGCTGGCGGTACCCAGGCCGGGCCATTGCCGCAGCGGGATCCACAGCAGCAGGACGCCCGCGCCGACGATGATCGTCCAGGTGCCGATCGCGATGCCGGTCCGGCGGGCCAGACCCTGGTGCAGTACGTCCCACGGGTCCAAGCCGAGTGCGGCCAGCACCAACATGGCGTCCGAGACGCCGTAGAGCACCAGGCCGACGTACAGCTGCGTCAGTCGGCGCGGTGCCTGTTCAATGCCAATTTTGGAGCGGAATGATGCCAATTTCCGCAAGGTCTGCAAAAATCTGGTCGGAGTTCTCGACACACGTAGGAGAATGTCGATAATTGGCTCGTACGAAAAGATCCAATCGCGAATCAGTGGCCTGATCTTTTGCCGACTCGTCGACGGAGGGTGCCATGCGCATCGTGAGTGGCCTGCAATTGCGCCGGCTGCTGGGAGACTGGCGTGGCTCGGGCAGCGCGTACCAGACACTGGCCCAGTCCATCGCCGGGCTGATCCGGGACGGGCGGTTGCCGGTCGAGGCACGACTGCCGGCCGAACGGGAATTGGCCGGCACCCTTCAGGTCAGCCGGACCACAGTGGCCGGGGCGTACGAACGGCTGCGAACCGAGGGTTATCTGCGTAGCCGGCGCGGCTCGGGCAGTGTTGTCACCCTGCCGGACGGCGAGCCGGTCGGCGGACGGATGGGCTGGGTACCGAGTCCCTCCCGCGACGGCGTGCTCGATCTGGCCGTGGCGTCCATGCCAGCGCCACAGCCGGCCCTCGACCGAGCGGCCCGCGCCGCCGTCGAGCTGCTGCCGCGGTACGCGACCGGGCTGGGCTACGAGGCGCGGGGACTGGGCGAGCTGCGGGAGACGATCGCCGGCACGTACCGCCGACGCGGGCTGCCGACCAGCGCCGAGGAAATTCTGGTCACCAACGGCGGCCAGCACGCCTGGGATCTGTTACTGCGGCTGTTGTCCCGGCCCGGTGAGCGAGTGCTGATCGAATGCCCGACGTATCCGAACGCCTTCGCGGCGGTGGTTGGCAGCGGGGCGCGGGCCGTACCGGTCGGTCTGGGCGACGCCGACTGGGACGTCGAGCTGTTCACCGACACCATGCGCCAGGCCAACCCAGCTCTGGTCTACCTGATCCCGGACTACCAGAACCCGACCGGCCGGCTGATGCCCGATGCGACCCGGGCCGCGCTGGTCGCTTCCGCCGGCCGGACCGGGACCTACCTGATCTCCGACGAGTCGTTCACCGAGCTCGGGTTCGACGGGGGCGTGTCGGCGCCCCTGGCCAGCTTCGAGGGCGGCGACCGGGTCATCTGCCTGGGCTCGATGTCCAAGCCGTACTGGGGCGGGCTACGGATCGGCTGGATCCGGGCCGGGGCGCCGCTGATCCGGCGGCTCTCCGAGCTCCGGGCGATCGTCGACCACTCGCAGCCGGTGTTCGAACAGCTCCTTGCCTGCGAACTGCTGAAGGACGCCGACAGTCCGCTCGTGCAACGGCGACTCGAGCTCACCGCTCGTCGCGACGCGCTCATCGCGGCGCTGCACGAGACGTTGCCGGACTGGTCGTTCCGGTCGCCCGGCGGCGGGATGGCGCTGTGGGTACGGCTGGAGGCGGCGATCAGCACCGCCCTCGCTGCCGCCGCACTGCGCCACGGCGTGATCGTCGCGCCCGGGCCGCGGTTCGGCACCGCCGCATCGATGGAGCACTACCTGCGTATCCCGTACACGCTGAGCCCGGACGAACTGGCCCTGGCGGTCGCCCGGCTCTCCCGCGCGCACCTGGAGGTCTTCCGCGGTGGACGAGCTGAGCCGAGCGTGCACATCGCCTGAGGGTCAGGACTCGGTACGTTCCAAGATCACGATCGGGATTTCCCGGTCCGTCTTGGTCTGGTACTCGTCGTAGTCCGGCCACACTGCGGTCATGGTCGGCCAGAGCCGGGCCCGCTCCTCCGGGCTGGCGGTCCGCGCGGTGGCCGGGAAGACCTGGTCGCGCACCTGTACCTCGACGTTCGGGTTGGCGGTCAGGTTGCGGTACCACTGCGGGTGCTCCGGGGCGCCGCCGTACGAGGCGACCACCAGATAGCGGTCGCCGTCCTGGCCGTAGATCAGGACGGTCCGACGCAGCTTGCCGGAACTGCGGCCGCGGACCGTGAGCAGCAGGGTCGGCGCACCGTTCCGCCAGTCGTGACCGTCGGCGCCATCGGTGGCTAGGTAGCGACGGGCGTGCTCCGCGACCCATTCCTGACCGGACTCGGTGGGCTGTTCCTTCGTGGTCATCAAACCTCCAGTTGGTTGAACTCTGTAGATAAACGCGAGCGCGGCCGTACTGTTTCCGTTCCCCGGTCATGGCCGCCGGGAACCGCGTCGCGGCGGCAAGCGACCATCGACACGTGCTGTCCTGCGATGAGGTACGCGAGGCGATCTCGGCGCAGCTCGACGACGAGTCGCCGGGCTGCTCGCCGGCCGTGCTCGACGAACATCTGGCCGGGTGCGCCGACTGTCAGGCCTGGCGGGAGCAGGCCCATCGGGTCACCCGCCGGGTCCGGGTCACGCCGGCCGGACTGACGCCCGGCGATGACGAGGCCCTGCTGGCCGTGGTGCTGGCCGAACGGGCCCGGGTCCGCACCACCCGTCGCCGCCGGCTGACGCTGCGGGCCGGGCTCGCACTGGTCGCGCTTGCGCAGTTGGTGTTGACCGGTCTGTTACTCGGGCTCGACCACGGCGGTATGGCCGGCATGTCGGGCATGCAGCACATGGACCACGAGCTGATCGCGTTCAACGCCGCGTTGGCGGTGGGGTTCGGGTTCGCGGCGCTGCGGCCCGGGCGGGCCCGCGGCATGGTGCCGATCGCCGGGATCGTCGCGCTGGCGATCGTGGCGGCCGCGCTGATCGACATCATCGACGGCAGCATCGGCACGCTGCACGAGACCCAGCACGTGCTGCTCGTGGTGGGCTGGCTGCTGCTGTGGGCGGTGGCGCGAGCCGAGGGCGAACCGGGCACCCCCTCCGGCGAGCGGGTCAGCGCGCCGGAGGGGGTGTCGGCCGATTCGCCGCCGGCGCCCCGGTTCCAGCCGCTGCGCGCGGTCCGGCCGGACCCGCCGGCCGCCCGGCACATCCCGGGCAAGGTCGCGGCGTTGATCCTGCTCGCCGGCGTGGTGGGTGTGCTCGCGATCGGGGAACGGCCCGCCTCGGCCCACGCCGTACTCGAGTCGACCAGCCCGGTCGACGGTGGTGTCGTGAATACGGCACCTCGCCAGGTGTCGCTGGGATTCGGCGAGCCGGTGACGGTCGAGTCGGACAGCCTGCGGGTCTTCGACGACCACCTGCACCGCGTCGATAGCGGCAAACCGATCGGCAACGGCCCCAACGTGCACGTCGCGTTGCGTTCTGGCCTGCACGCCGGCACGTACACCGTGACCTGGCGGGTCGTGTCGGCCGATTCGCATCCGGTCTCGGGCGGATTCACCTTCTCGATCGGGCATCCCAGTACGGTCGCCGGGACGGTCAGCGGCGAATCCGGCGGTAGCCGCCTGGTCGGGATCCTGCTCGGCGCCGGGCGCCTGTTGGCCTACGCCGGTGTGGTGCTCGGGCTGGGTACGGTCGCGGTGCTGTTCGCGTTCTGGCCGGCTGGGCGGACTGAGCGGCGGGTTCGGCTGCTGGTCTGGTCCGGCCTTGCGCTGCTCGCGGTCGGCACCGCCATCGGGTTGCTGTTGGAGGGTCCGTACGGCGCCGGCCGGGGTATCACGCACGTCTTCGACGGCAGCCTGCTGGCCGATACGTTCGGGGCCCGGTACGGCGCGGCGCTCAGTGTCCGGGTCGGGCTGCTGGTCGTGATCGGGTTCCTGCTCGCGGCCGCGTTGCGACGTCCGCTGTACTGGATTCTCGCCGCCCTCGGTGCGGCGGACATCGGGGTGCTGGTGACGTTCGGGCTGGCCGGGCACGCCGACACCGGCAACCAGGTCCCGCTGACCATGTTCTCGGACGTGGTGCATCTGGCCGCGATGGGCTGTTGGCTCGGCGGTCTGGTGCTCGTGGTGGTGTGCCTGACCCGGCGTACCGCGGAGTTGGGTGTCGTGTTGCCCCGGTTCTCGCAGCTCGCGTTCGGCGCGGTGCTGGCGATCGTGGTGAGCGGGACGTACCAGGCCTGGCGCAACGTCGGCTCCTGGTCGGCACTCACCGATACGGTGTACGGCCGGCTCCTGGTGGCCAAGATCGCCTGCGTCGTGGTGCTGCTCGGGCTGGGGAACGCGGCCCGGCGCTGGGTCACCCGGCAGTACGTCACCGCCGGGCAGACGCGGCGCCCAGCCCGAATCTCAGCCCGGGCGCCGCAGACCGTTCCGGCCGGCGGGCCGGATGCGCCACCGGCGCTCCAGCCGCCCACCGAGACCGAGCCGCCGCCGCATCAGCTGCGTGCACTACGTCGCGGCCTGGCCGGCGAGGTGGTGATCGGCGTGGCCGTACTCGTACTGACCACAATCCTGGTCAACACCGCGCAGGCGAAGGAAACCCAGCCGGTCGGGCCTGGCTCGAACTCGGCCTCGTACTCGACCTCGGCCCAGACCCAGCAGACCCGGGTCCAGCTGACCGTGAAACCGGCCCGACCCGGCGCGGTGTCGTTGAGCCTGCAGGTCCGCCGACCTGGTGGCGGGCCGCTGCCGGTGCAGAAGGTGACCGCGTCGCTGTCGCTGCCGGCGGCCGACATCGGCCCGCTGCCGGTGACGTTCCGGGTGCCGAAGAACGGGCCGATCACCGGGCAGGCGGAGCTGGCCCGGGCTGGCGACTGGTTCCTCGACGTCACCGTGCAGACCTCGCCGATCGATGCCACCGCGTTCCGACTCGCTGTACCAATCCACTAAATGATCAGGAGCTTTGCGTTGCGTAACGCCGCCCGAGCCGCCGTATTGTGCGGCGCCATCCTCACCGCGACCGCGATCGGGGTGCTGCCGGCCTCGGCCCATGTCACGGTCCACTCGGCCGACGCCGCGCCCGGCGGCTACGCCGAGCTGACGTTCCGGGTGCCGACCGAACGCAACGACGCCTCCACCGTCAAGGTGCAGGTGAATTTCCCGACCGACAATCCGCTAGCCAGCGTCTCGGTCAAACCGCATCCGGGCTGGACCTTCCAGGTCACCAACCAGAAGCTGGCCAAGCCGTTGACCACCAGCGACGGCTCGGTCGACTCGGTCGTCAGCGCGATCACGTGGACGGCCAAGTCGGGCCAGGGCATCGGGCCGGGGGAGTACGACGACTTCTCGGTGTCGGCCGGGCCCTTGCCCAAGAACGGAACGCTGACCTTCCCGGCCCGGCAGACGTACAGCAACGGCTCGGTCGTGTCCTGGATCGAGGTCGCCGCGCCGGGTGCGCCCGAGCCGGACCATCCGGCGCCGAGCCTGTCGATCGCCGCAGCGCCCACGAAAAGCGCTGACGCATCGGTGAGCTCGATGCCGGGCATGAGCAATACGAGTTCCTCGTCGCATGGTTCGTCGCAGACCGCCAGCCTGGCCGTCGCGGTCACAGCGTTGATCATCGCCGTGGTGGCAGTCGGACTGGGAGTGGTACGGCTGCGCCGCCCGGATGGTCACTCGTGAAGCGGGTCGCCGGATCGGTCGCGGCAGGGCTGCTCGCGGTCGGGGTGCTGGCCGGCTGCGGCAGCCACACCGATGCGGCCAGCAAACCCACCGCCAGCACGCCGGCCCAACTCGGCGGCACCGGGCAGATCGGTTCGTTGACGATCAGCGCGGCCTACGTACCCGAGCCCGCCTCGCCCGACATCGCCGCCGCGTACGTCACCGTCCACAACGCCGGCAAGGTCGCCGACACACTCCTGCGGGCCAGCACTCCGGTCGGTACCTCGATGAGCCTGCACCGGGACGTCGCCAGCGGCGGGACCGAGGGCATGGTGCCGTTGCGTAGCATCCCGATCCCGCCCGGCCGGACGGTGACCATGAAGCCGGGCGGGATGCACCTGATGATCGAGCACCCGAAGCCCGGCCTGAAGCGCGGCGGTCAGCTCGACCTGACGCTGGTCTTCGCCCGGGCGGGCCGGTTGACGATGCAGGTGCCGATCACCTCACCGGCCGGCCTCATGGGCCAGATGCCCGGCATGGACATGAACCACTGACGCCTCAGGGCAAGTGGGCCAGCAGGTCCAGCACCCGAGTGGTCTGGGTCGCGCTGAAGTTGTCATCGCTGATCAACGTCACCTGGGCCAGGTGAGTCGGACCGTACTCATGTACGTAGAGGCCTTCGTAGTTATCCATCAACGGGTTGACCTGGGTCTCCTTGTTCGTGGCGCCAAGCGACGGGCACTTGGTCACATCGGAGACGAGGTGTTTGCGTAGTACGTCGCCGGCCGGCGCCTGCGACAGGTTCGGCACGTTGCTCACGTCCGGGGCATGGTCGGCGCCGGTCACCGCGTACAGCTTGATCGTGTTGCCGATGTCGGTGGAGAACGCGGCCTCCAGCACCAGCACGCTGCCGTCGTCGTACGCGGCGGCGTCGGCGATCCGCATGCCCGGGTCGACCTCGTACCCGACCTGCTTGTCCAACTGGTAGTCGTGACCGTGCTGTTTGTAAACGAGGATGCGGCGGTACCGCGCCTCGCCACTGGCCGGGGCGTCGCCGGAGAGCGTGCCCTCCATCGAGGCGTAGATGTAGCGACCTGACGGCGAAATCGACAACCCTTCCAGGGTCGCGTTGTCGGTGGCCTCCCCGGCCGGCGCGACGTCGAAACGAGCGGGCACCGGCAGCGACCCGCGCTGCACGCCGTCGTGGCCGAAGATCCGGATCGACGGCTCGGTCTCCGAGCTGACCAGGTAGTCGCCGTCGGGCAGAATGCCCAGGCCCTCGTAGTCCGAGTCATCCCCGTTGTACGCGGTGCCGTCGGGCCGGCGCAGCACCAGCGGATCGCCGACGATGCTCGGGTGGGCCAGGTCGCGATAGAACCACAGCCGCGCCGGGTCGTTGCCGTGGTTGTCTACTGAGGACACGTAGGCGTGCTGGCGCTTGTCGTATGCGATGGAGGACAGGCCGCCAACGGTGACTCCGCCCGGCGTGGCCTTGTCCAACGCGTCGCTGAACCCGAGCGGAAGCGCCGAGGGCGGGCAGCCGAGTGACGTGCTCGAGTGCGGCTGCTGCCCGTTCGCCGTCGCGGTGGGCGCCACCGCGGTCGCCAGTGCCGCCAGCGGCGCGATGATCAACGCGGTCTTCCGCACGATTTCTCCTTTATGTGAGTTCTATCCGACGCCGGCCACGTTAGACCAGTTCGATCCACGCCGAATCCAGAGCGAAGGAGCCGCTCTGTATTTCATGTTCTGATAAGCGCCCGTTAACCCGCGCCCGCGCGGAAATAGCGGACTCCCCGTAGCCACAGGCGGATCCGAATTCCGCCGCCAGAAAATGAATACGGAATTAGGACTTGCCGCTGTTGTCGTTCAGCTTGGCCAGCCAGGAGTTGTACGCGGCCAACTGCTCGTCGTCGTTATCCAGATCCGGCGGCTTGGGTGCCGCACGACCCGCGGCGGCGGGCACGGGTCCGGTCCGCTCGGTGAACGCCGACGCCCGCGCCGCCTCCAGCCACCCGCGCCGGGCCGCGCCGCGGACCGTGTCGTGCTGGGCCCAGAACGCGAACACCACCAGGATCGCGACGAACATCAGGAAGTCGCCGCCGATCCACATGACCGCCCCGCCGTTGTGAATGTCGTGCGCTGGCATGCCGTACAGCGAACCCTTGGTCTGCATCAGCGCCACGCCGGTGAACGTGTCGACCGGCATGCTGACCACGAGCAGCGCGATCTTCATCGGATACGACAGCCGCCAGCGGATCGGCTCGTCCCCGAACACCGGCAGGAAATACAGATAGCCGGCCAACAAATAAAGCAGCTGTTCGCCGCCATGCGCCGCCGGGCTGGACATCAACGTGTCCATGAAGCCGGTCAGGTGGGTGATGAGCACGGTGACCGTATAGATCGCGGCGGCCGTAATCGGGTTGGTCAATACCGCGACCGGGGCCGACCGCAACGCCCGCTTGGTCACCCGGTGCACCGGCGGGCTGCCGACATGCATCAACAGCATCCAGGCCCGACCGGTGACCAGCAGCGCCGGTGCCAGCATGATCAACGCCAGGTGCTGGATCATGTGCACCCAGAACAGGTCGTGCTCGTACACCCCGATGCTGCTCTGCGTCGCGACCGCCACCACGGCCAGACCGCCATAGAACGCGGCGATCCGCGACACCGGCCAGGACCGGCCGCGGCGTCGGTACGACCGCAGCACGCCCCAGCCATACAGCGCCGCGATGACCAGCAGCACGGCCGTAATGACGGGCGAGAACATCCACTGGCTGAACGCACTGGACCAGGTCAGTGGCGGACGGCCGTGCATGCCCATGCCAGGCATGTCCACCACCTCGCTTTCCGCTTCCAGGAGCGGTAGTCGCTGCGCCGGCGGGATGGGTTCCCGCGCTGTTCGAGTTCACGATACGAGCGCTTGCCTTGACGTCCACGTCAAGGTCTAGCTTCGAAACCCGCAGGCGGTACGGGAGGTCACATGCGGATCGGTGAGCTGGCGGATCGGGCCGGGACCTCCACCCGTGCGGTGCGTTATTACGAGAGCCAGGGGCTGCTGCGAGCGGCCCGTACGGCGAACGGGTACCGCGACTACACCGAGACCGACCTGCGGCTGGTACGGGAAATCCGTTCGCTGCTCAATATCGGCTTCGGGTTGGAGGAAACCCGGCCGTTTGTGGAGTGCCTACGGGCCGGCAATGACAGCGGCGACGACTGCCCGGCGTCGATCGCGGTCTACCGGCGCAAGTTGGCCGAACTCGATGCCTGCATCGAACGGCTGCAGCAGATCCGCCAGCACGTCCGCCGCCAGCTCGAACACCCCGCGCCGTACTGCGACAGCTCGGCGCCGACTCTGGAGAGTTGATGAGCGCAACGATCACGGTCACCGACGAGAGCTTCGAACGGGACGTGTTGGGCAGTGACAAACCCGTACTGCTGGATTTCTGGGCCGAGTGGTGCCCGCCGTGCAAGATGATGGCGCCGGTGCTGGAGGAAATCGCGGCCGAGCGGGCCGATTCGCTGGTCGTCGCGAAGATCGACACCGACGCGAACCCACTGACCGTGCGGCGTTGTCAGGTTATGGCAAATCCCACGCTGAGCTTCTATAAGAATGGCCAGCTCGTCGGGTCGGTTGTCGGTGCCCGGGCCAAGACGAAGCTGCTGGCCGAACTCGACTCAGCGCTGGAGCTGGCGACCCGATAAATCCCTACCTACATGGAAAACGGCACCCGGTCCGCACGACCGGGTGCCGTTCTTTACTTCGGGTGGGCGAGGGGGGAGTTGAACCCCCACGTCCTTGCGGACACACGGACCTGAACCGTGCGCGTCTGCCATTCCGCCACTCGCCCTCGGTGGCGAGCCCACGTTAGCATGCGGTTTCCCGTCGGCCGGCGCCGCCCGACCGTAGCCGCGACGACCCCGACAAGGCGTGGGCGACCGGTACCCCGGACGACGCGCCGGGCGGAGATTCGCGGCGAGGCGTGAGCACGCTCACTATGGAGTCAGACCCGTAGCCGTGGCACGGGGGGTAACACGGAACGGCTCCGATGGCGTACACACCGATACGATCGGGAGCGATCGGAGAAGGAGGGACAAGCCGTGGGCGTGCTGCAGCGCTTCGAGCACCGGCTCGAGGACCTGGTGGGAGGGGCCTTCGCCCGGCTGTTCAAAGGCCAGGTCGAGCCCGTGGAGATCGCCAAGGCTCTGCAGCGGGAGGCTGACGAGAACCGGGCGGTGATGGGCGGCGGCCGAGTGCTGGTGCCAAACCGGTACGTGGTCGAGCTCGGCCCGTCCGATCATGAGCGGCTGGCCCCGTGGGAGACCCAGCTGACCCGGACCCTGGCCGAGATGGTGCAGGAGTTCGTCGACGACGAGGGCTGGTCGGCCTACGGCGACATCACCGTCTCGTTCGCCTTGGATCGGTCGCTGCGGACGGGCATGTTCCGGGTCGGCAGCGATGTCGACGTCGACGTCTCGCCCCGGCAACGGCCCCGCGACTCGCTGTCGGCTCCGCTGCCCAACTCCTCCCGCGCCAGCTCGGCGCCATCGAACTACCAGGAGCCGTACCGCGAGCCGGACCCGTACCGCGAACCGCGTCAGCCCGCCTACGACGAGCCCTACCGTGATCAGCCGCGCCAGCGGGACCACGCCGCCCCGTTCGGCGGGGCAGCGGCCCCGTTGCCGGGCGGCCCCGTGCCTGGGGTGCCAGTGCCCGGTGTGCCGACCCCGGGTGTGCCGACCCCGGGTGTGCCCGGCGGCAACGCGCCCCGGCCGGACTACGACCGCGGCGACTACGGTCAGCCGGGCCACGGCCAGCAGGGCGGTTACGACCACCAGCAGGACTACGGCCAGCCTCCGTACGACCAGCAGGGTTACGACCAGCACGGCTATGACCAGCAGGGCTATGGCGGGCCGCAGGACTATCCCAACCCCGGGGCCCAGCCAGGGGCCCAACCGGGGTACGGCGGGCAGCCCGACTACGACCAACCGCCGTACGAGCAGCCCCGGAACGATCAGCCGCCCTACGAGCAGTCGCCGTATGAGCAACAGGGCTACGGGCAGCCCCAATACGACCAGCCCCCGTACGACCAGGGCTACGGACAGCAGGGTTACGGTGCGCCCGAGCCCGATCGGGGCCGGCACGGTGCGCCCGGCTATGACCAGCCGCAGCTGTACGACCCGCCACCGCGGGCGCAACCGGTCCTGATCATCGACGGCACCGACCGCCGACAGCCGGTGCACAACGGTTCGACCGTGATCGGTCGCGGCCAGGAGGCGGATCTGCGGCTGCCCGACACCGGCGTGTCGCGCCGGCACGCCGTGGTCCGCTTCGATGGGACGACGGCGGTCATCGAGGACATGAATTCGACGAACGGTACTGTCGTCAACGGCCAGCGCATCCGTACCTGGCGACTCCAGTCAGAGGATGTCATTCGGGTGGGTCATACCGTCATCGTCTTCCGCCAGGAGCAATGGTGAGTGCGGTCTCGAACAGCACACCGGGCGCGCGCCGCGACTGTGCGGCACGCTCCTCGGGTGACGCGCGACGGCGCACGAGCCCCTCAGGTGAGGCAGTCCGGTGAACGCGCCGATCGTCGTTCAGGCGATACGGTTCGGATTCCTGGTCTTGCTCTGGTTGTTCGTGTACCTGGCGTTCCGAGTCGTTCGGTCTGATGTCTTCGGCGCGTCCCGATCCCGGGTCGCGGCCGTGCCGTCGACCCGACCGCCGGCCGTACCCAAGGCGAAGCGCCGGACAAAGTCAGCCCGGCATCTGTACGTCACCGCCGGCGCGCTGACCGGAACCCAGATCGACCTCACCGACGCTCCGGTGTCGATCGGCCGGGCCGACGACTCGACGCTCGTACTCACCGACGACTACGCCAGCTCCCGGCACGCCCGGCTCACCTTGCGCGAAGGCAACTGGTACGTCGAAGATCTGGGGTCGACCAACGGCACCTACCTGGATCGGACAAAAGTGACCGGACCCATGCTGGTGCCGCCCGGCGCGCCGATCCGGATCGGCAAGACCGTCCTGGAGCTGCGGTCGTGACGCATCTCGCAGGCCACCTATCAGGAGCGCGCAGCGGGGCGGCACCATGAGCCTTGCCCTGCGCTACGCGGTCCGCTCGGACCAGGGTCTGGTCCGGGGCAACAACGAGGACTCGGTCTACGCCGGCCCGCGCCTGCTCGCGGTCGCTGACGGCATCGGTGGCCAGGTCGGCGGCGATACCGCAAGCCGGGTCGTCATCGCGACGTTCGCTCCGCTGGACGAGGACTCCGCGCCGCGCGAGATGCTGGCCGCGTTGCGGGACACCGTTCAGGTCGCCAACGCCCATCTGCGCCAGATCATGGAGGAGCAGCCTGAGCTCAACGGCATGGGCTCGACCCTTACTGCGATGCTCTTCGATGGCGCGCGGCTCGGCATGGCGCACGTCGGCGACTCGCGCGCGTACCTCCTACGCGGGCGCAAGTTTTCCCAGATCACCAAGGACCAGACGTTCGTCCAGGCGCTGGTCGACGAGGGCCGGATCACGCCGGAAGAGGCGAGCAACCACCCGCAGCGTTCGGTCATCCTGCGCGCATTGGCCGGCACCGACGTCGACCCGGATCTGTCGGTCCGCGAGGCCCGGCTCGGCGAGCGCTATCTGCTGTGCAGTGATGGCCTCTCCGACTACGTGTCGGGCGACAACATCGCCCACGCGCTGCGGATCGAGGACCCGCATGAGGCCGCCGACCGGCTGATCGAGTTGGCGTTGCGGGCCGGCGGACGCGACAACATCACCTGCATCGTGGCCGACATCGTCGACGAAGACGAAGGCGACGACGTACCGGTCGTTGCCGGTGCGGCCAGCGACGTGATCGAACACCGCGAGGTGCATCCGACCAGCGCGGCGGCCCGGGCTGCCATCGCGGTGCCGCCCGGCCAGGCTGACGTCACCGACATGATGGACGTGATCGATCAGGGTGAACCGGAGCGACCCCGACACTGGTGGCAACGCCGTGGCCTGGTGATCCCGCTGGTCGCCCTGGTCGTGCTGGCCGGCGCGCTGTCCGGCCTCTACGCCTGGACCCAGACCCAGTACTTCGTCAGCGCCGCCGACGGGCGCGTCGCGATCTTCAAAGGCGTCAACGTCTCGCTGGCCGGCGCCCGCCTCTACCACCCGGTGCACACCAGCGACCTGGCGGTTGGCGACCTGATTACGCCGGCCCGACAGCGGGTCAAGGACGGGCTGTCGGCCGACAGCCGGTCCAGCGCCGAGGACATCATCACGAACCTGAGCGACAACGAGCTGCTGCCGCGGTGCGCACCGCCCAAGCCCAGCCCGACCCCGTCGCCGTCCGCGAGTCCGTCCACACACCGGGCCGCCGGCCGTCCCACGCCGACACCGCAACGGACCCCGACACCGCGTACGACTGCGACGCCGCGTAGCACCGCGTCCCGTCACCCGGTCAGCCACGGCTCGCCCAAGACCCCGGTCTCGGCCAGCCACAGCCCGTCGCCCACCGTCGCCGTGTCGTCCGCAGTACCGGTGCCAGGGAAGGACTGCCGGTGACCGCGCCACCCACGACCGACGACGCCCGTTCCCTACCGACCCGGCGGAACAGCGAACTGGGGCTGCTGCTGTTCGCGGTCGTCATCGTCACCGCGGCCGAGGCGATCGTCGACGCGAACGTCAACAACGGCCATATCAGCATCAACGTCGCCTACTATGGCGCCGGGTTCGCCGCGCTGTGGCTGATCGCGCACTACGTGGTACGCAAGGTCGCGCCGTACGCCGACCCGATCCTGCTGCCGATCGCGGCGTTGATCAACGGCCTCGGCCTGGTCCTGATCTACCGGGTCCGGCTGGCCACTCAGGACCGCAAATTCCCCAGCGCCGACCCGAAGCAGCAGGTCATCTGGATGGTGGTCGGGATCGCGTTCTTCAGCGCGGTGCTGCTGATCATCCGTAACCACCGGGTGTTGGCCCGGTACGCCTACACGCTGGCCGCGATCGGTCTGGTGCTGTTGATCATGCCGGCGATCCTGCCGGCCCGGTTCTCCGAGGTGAACGGCGCCCGCATCTGGATCCGGGTCGGCGGGTTCTCCATCCAGCCCGGTGAGTTCGCCAAGCTGGCGCTGTTGGTCTTCTTCGCCAGCTACCTGGTCGACAAGCGGGACGTGCTCTCGCTGGCCAGCCGGCGGTTCCTCGGCTTGTCGCTGCCACGCGGTCGTGACCTTGGTCCGGTGCTGGTGGCCTGGCTGGCCAGCCTCGCGGTCCTGGTCCGCGAGACCGACCTCGGTAGCTCGCTGCTGTTCTTCGGCATGTTCGTCGCCATGCTCTACATCGCCACTGAGCGCACCTCGTGGCTCGTGATCGGTCTCGGGTTGTTCGGTGGCGGCGCATTCCTGGCCTACCACCTGTTCGGCCACGTGCAGGACCGGGTCTCGATCTGGTTGCACCCGGAGCACTACTACAACACGGTCTACCCGAACAGCTATCAGCTGCTACAAGGCTTGTTCGGTATGGGGACCGGGGGGCTGTTCGGTACCGGACTCGGTCAGGGCTACCCGCAGCTGGTGCCGTTCGCGGAGTCCGACTTCATCATCGCCACGCTCGCTGAGGAACTGGGACTCTTCGGTCTGGTCGGGATCCTGGTGTTGTACGCGCTGTTCGTGATGCGCGGGTTCCGGATCGCGATGAGCGCCCGCGACCCGTTCGGCAAGCTGCTGTCCGCCGGCCTCGCGGTGTCGATGGGCCTGCAGGTCTTCGTGATCGTCGGCGGCGTCACCAAACTGATCCCGCTCACCGGTCTGACCACGCCGTTCCTCTCGTACGGAGGTTCCTCGCTGGTCGCGAACTTCGGCCTGATGGCGCTGCTGCTGCGAGTCTCGGACTCCTCCCGCCGACCGGCGGTCCCGCACCAGCCGAAGACGCCGCTACCGGAGGCGATGACCGAGGTGGTGACCCGATGAACAAGCCACTCGGCCGCGTCGTCATGGCGATGATGGTGCTGTTCGCGCTGTTGATCGGCAACGCCACGTACACCCAGTACGTGCACGCCGACGCGCTGCGGGACAACTCCCGCAACTCGCGCGTGCTGCTTTCCGAGTACAACCACCCCCGCGGCAACATCGTCGCCGGCTCGCACAACGTCGCCTCGTCGAAGGCGACGCACGACTCGCTGAAGTACCTCCGTACGTATCCCAACGGCCCGCTGTACGCGCCGGTGACCGGCTTCTACTCGCTGGTTTACGGCGCGAACGGCATGGAGCACGCGGAGAACGCTGTGCTCGCCGGCACCGACGACCGGCTGGCGCTGTCCCGGCTCTCGGACCTGTTCACCGGCCGCAGCCCCAAGGGCGGCAACGCCGTGCTGACGATCGACCCGCGCGCGCAGCAGGCGGCGTACCAGGCGATGGCGAAGCAGACCGGCGCGGTGGTGGCGCTGGACCCGAAGACCGGCGCGATCCTGGCCATGGTGAGCACGCCGTCGTACGACCCGAACAAGCTCTCCTCGCACGACTCGACGACGATCACGAAGAACTACAAGAAGTACCTGGACGACCCGACCAACCCGATGCTGGACCGCGCGATCTCGCAGACGTACCCGCCGGGCTCGGTCTTCAAGACGATCGTGTCGGCCGCGGCGCTGAAGAACGGCATCAAGCCGGACCAGCAGATTCCGGCGCCGGACGGCCTGCCGCTGCCGCAGTCCTCGCACGTGCTGCACAACTTCGACGGCGAGACCTGTGGAAACGGCCAGACCGACAGCTTCACCCACGCCCTGACGATCTCCTGCAACACCGCGTTCGCCGACCTGGGCCTGAAGCTGGGCGCGCAGAAGATCAAGGACCAGGCGAAGGCGTTCGGCATCAACAACGGTGGCTTCTCGATGCCACTGTCCGTCGCCGGCAGCAGCACCGGCGACATCCCGGACGAAGCGAAGCTGGCCGAGTCCTCGATTGGTCAGCAGGACGTACGGATCACCCCGCTGCAGGGCGCGATGATCGCCGCGGCCATCGGCAACGGCGGCACGCTGATGAAGCCGTACCTGGTCAAGCAGATCCAGGCCAACAACTACTCGGTGGTCGACAGCACCAGCCCGAGCAAGATGAGCCAGCCGATGTCCTCCTCGGACGCGGACAAGCTCACCAAGATGATGGAGACCGTCGTCTCGGCGCCGGATGGCACCGGCCGCTCGGCCCAGATCCCCGGCATCCAGGTCGCCGCGAAGACCGGTACCGCCGACAACGCGGTCGGCAAGCCGCCGCACGCCTGGTTCGTCGGCTTCGCCCCGGCCAACAACCCGAAGGTCGCGGTGGCCGTGCTGATCGAGCACGGCGGCGTGAACGGCAACGAGACCACCGGCGGTGAGGCCGCGGGGCCCGTGGCCAAGGCCGTGATGCAGGCGGTCCTCGCCGATTCCGGCGGCGGACACTGATGGCCACCCTGGCGCAGGACGCCATGCTGGGCGACCGGTACCGGCTTAGCGGCCGGATCGCTATCGGCGGCATGGGGGAGGTCTGGCGCGCCGAGGACACACTGCTGCACCGGGCGGTGGCGGTGAAGGTGCTCAAGACCGAGCTGTCAGTCGACCCGACGTTCCTGGAGCGGTTCCGCAACGAGGCCCGTAGCGCCGCCGCGTTCAGCCACGCCGGGATCGCCGGCGTATTCGACTACGGCGAAACCGAGGCAGCCGAGGACGAGCCGCCGACGGCGTACCTGGTGATGGAGCTCGTGGAGGGCGAACCGCTCTCGGCGATCCTCGCCCGCGAGGGCCGGTTGACCGTGGCCCGGACGATGGATTACGTCTGGCAGGCCGCGGCCGCGCTGCAGGTAGCGCACCGGACCGGCATGGTGCACCGCGACATCAAGCCCGGCAACCTGCTCATCGCCGCCGACGGCCAGGTCAAGATCACCGACTTCGGCATCGCCCGGGCCGGCTCGACCGTCCGGCACACCCAGGCCGGCATGGTCGTGGGGACCGCGCAGTACTTCTCGCCCGAGCAGGCCGAGGGCCGCGTGGTCGGCCCAGCCAGCGACGTCTACTCGCTCGGCGTGGTCGCCTACGAATGTCTGTCCGGGCAGCTTCCGTTCACCGCCGACAGCCCGGTGACGGTCGCCGTGATGCAGATCCGGAACGTGCCACCGCCGCTGCCGATGGACGTACCGCCGCCGGTACGAGCCGTGGTCGAACGCGCCATGGCCAAGGACGCCCGGTGGCGATACCCGAACGGCGGCGAGCTGGCCAGCGCGATCGAGGCGGCCAAGCAGGGACACATCCCGCCGCCCCCGGTCGCCGCGCCCACCGGCCCGCCGATGCCCGTCCCAAGTCCCGCGATTGCGCCCGGCCCGGTCCCTACGCCTGGACCGGCTCTGACCCCGCGCGCCGTGTTAGGCCCACCGCCGGTCGGCCCGCGACGACGCCGGATCGCGTTGGTACTCGGCGTGGTAGCCACGTTGGTGGCCGCCGGCATCGTGATCTGGCTGCTGGTCGACCGGGGTTCGCACCGCAACGCCGGCGCGGCGCACAGCGACCTGGCCGCCGCGAAGGCGACGCCTACGCCGTCCGCCGCCGCGAAGACTCCCACGCCGAGCAGGGCCCGGCGTAGCGCTCCGGCCAATGGAGGTGTCGTGGTCGACCCGAACCGGTTCGTCGGACATCAGGTCGGCGAGGCACTGCAATGGCTGCGCGACCAAGGTCTGCGCGCCACGGTGGCCAAGCAGGCCGAAGGCGCCCCGAAGGACGGTACGGTCAAAGCCCTGATGACTGCTTCTGGCCATGTCCTGCGGGCGCCCACCCTGCTGCCCCCGGGCAGCCAGGTGCGCCTCGTTGCCCCGGACACCCACCCGGAGAGTACGGCGTCACACAGCGCCAACCACCACATCGTCGCCGGCCTCCACGGCCTGGTCGATCTGACACCGCCATCATCTGAACAGCAGGGCAACCGATGACTACCCCCCGCCTGTTGGGCCAACGTTATGAGCTGGGCGAGCTGCTCGGCCGCGGCGGCATGGCCGAGGTGCACCGCGGCCGCGACGTGCGGCTGGGCCGCGACGTCGCGATCAAGGTGTTGCGCGCCGACCTGGCGCGCGATCCGTCGTTCCAGATCCGCTTCCGGCGGGAAGCCCAGGCCGCGGCGGCGCTGAACCACCCGGCCATCGTCGCGGTCTACGACACCGGCGAGGAACCCGACGGCGACTCCGGGCCGACTCCGTACATCGTCATGGAACTGGTCGAGGGCCGGACGCTACGCGACGTCCTGCGCAACGAAGGCCGACTGCTTCCGCAGCGGGCCATGGAGATCACCGCCGACGTGTGCGCGGCGCTGGACTTCAGCCACCGGGCCGGCATCGTGCACCGCGACGTCAAGCCGGGGAACGTGATGATCACCCGGACCGGCAGCGTCAAGGTGATGGACTTCGGGATCGCCCGGGCCGTCACCGACTCGGCCGCCACCGTCACCGCGACCGCGCAGGTCATCGGCACCGCGCAGTACCTCTCGCCCGAGCAGGCCCGGGGCGAGAACGTCGACGCGCGGTCGGATGTCTACTCCGCCGGCTGCATGCTGTACGAACTGCTCACCGGCAGCCCGCCGTTCACCGGCGACTCTCCGGTAGCCGTCGCGTACCAACACGTGCGGGAAAACGCCAACCCGCCCAGTTCGATCAATCCTGACGTACCTCAGGTACTGGACGCCATCGTGCTCAAGTCGATGGCGAAGAACCCGGCCAACCGCTACCAGAGCGCCGCCGAGATGCGGGCGGATCTAGGCCGCGCCATGTCCGGCCGTACCGTCCTGGCCGAGCCGGTGATGTCGGCCGATGAGCGCACCTCGGTCCTCGGCGGTACCGGCGCTCAGGGGGCGCCCGAAGACGAGCAGATCAGCGGCCGCCGCAAGGCCGGGTACGTCGCGCTGGCCCTGGCGGTGCTGCTGATCCTGGCCGGAGGTGGCTACGGCATCTATCGGGCCCTGGACAAGAAGTCCGACCCGACCGCCGCGCAGATCAAGGTGCCCAACCTCAACATGCTGACCAAGAGCGCGGCCAAAAACCGCCTCGACGGACTGGGCCTCAGCTCCAACTTCAAGACCTCCGAGTCCAAGGACAACCAGAAGGGCCGGGTCATCGGCCAGAACCCGGACCCGAACACCGAGGTGAACAAGGGGACCGCGGTCGAGGTGACGATCGGCCAAGGTCCGACGACGGTCGCGGTGCCGTCGCTGAAGGGCATCTCCCGTGGCGCGGCCGAGGAACTGCTGAAGAGCAAGGACCTCACGGTGGGCAACGTCAGCACCGTGAACAACAGCCAGACCCGGAACACGGTGATCAGCAGTGACCCGGCGCAGGGCTCGAACGTGGCTCCGGGCTCACCGGTCAACCTGACGATCGCGAACGGACGGGTGCAGGTGCCGAATGTGTTCGGCCTGTCCGCCAGTGACGCGGAGCAGAAGCTGTCCCAACTTGGCTTCACGTCGGCTCCGCAGAACAAGGTCAGCAACCAGGGCCCGGCCGGGACCGTAGTGGCGCAGAGCGTGCAGGCCGACTCGTACGCAGATCCCGGTACCCGGATCGTCCTGACCATTGCCGAGGCGACCCCGAGTCCCACGCCGTCACCGACCCCGAGCCCGACGCCGAGTCCCACGCCGTCGCCTACTCCGAGCACGACGCCGCCGTCCTCGACGCCACCGTCGTCCTCGCTCCCACCCAGCGCGGATCCCACGTCGTCTCCGCCAGCCGGGCCGGGGAACCACGCGGGTCGCGGGAACAACGCCGGCTAGCCGACCACGTCACAAGCGCCCGGTCCGTTTCCTCGAACGGCCCGGGCGCTTGTTGTTGACCAGTTATCGCTGTAGCGACGCGACCGCCGCGGCGAGGGCCGGGGCCTTGTCCCGGGCCGACGTATCGCCGACGACCGCGAGCCAGTTGGCTAGCAGCACATGCCCGGCCTCGGTCAGGATCGACTCGGGGTGGAACTGCACGCCCTCGATCGGCAGCTCACGGTGCCGGATCGCCATCACCACGTTGGATGCGGTACGGCCGGTCACCTCGAGCTCGGCCGGCAGCGTTCCCTCGACCGCGGCCAGCGAGTGGTACCGGGTCGCGGTGAACGGGTTCGGCAACCCGGCCAGTACACCCTGACCGTCGTGCAGGACCTGGCTCACCTTGCCGTGCAGCAGCTCGGGCGCCCGGTTGACCGTGGCGCCGTACGCGACGGAGATCGCCTGGTGGCCGAGACAGACACCGAGCAGCGGCAGGCGTCGTTCGGCCGCCGCGTGCACCATCGCCACGCTGACCCCGGCCGACTCGGGCGTACCCGGGCCGGGACTGAGCAGTACGCCGTCGAAGCCGCCGAGCTCGTCGACCGAGACCGCGTCGTTGCGTCGTACCTCGCACTCGGCACCGAGCTGGGCGAGGTAGTGCACGAGGTTGTAGACAAAGCTGTCGTAGTTGTCGACGACGAGAATCTGTACGGGATCAGTGCTCATTGGTTGATTGTCACCTGATTGAACGGCAGCCGGGGATCGACCCAGGGAAAGACGACATAAAACAGCAGCGCTACCACGGCGAGTGCCAGCACCGTACAGCCCCCGATCTTGCCGGGAAGCCCGCCGGGCAGCTTGCGCCAAAGCCAGGTGTACATCGCTAGCCCTCCCGCCGGCAGCGCCCGCCGGCTCGACTCGACCGCGCTTCAGCATCCGACAGCCCGACTTCGACCGAGCCACTTATCCCGCCGCAACAGACGCGTCTCACACCCATCACGACTGGGCCCGCAGCGCCGAGGGCAGGCCGGCCGACCTCGGCCGCGGCTTGCCCTGCAGTAGTCCGTGAATGATCATTCGCTGCGTGGCGGAGAACTTCGGGTGGCACGTGGTCAGCGTGATCATCGCCCGGGTCGGGGCCTGGCCGACGTGGTCCGGCACCGCCGCCACCACCTTGATATCGGACGGGCTGACGATTTCGCGACCGGGTATGCCCTCCACCGTGTCCTGGGTGAAGCTGCCGTTGGCCGGGTCGCCGAGCACGCGGTAGGTGTACCAGTAGCTCTTGGTCTCGATGACGATCGCGTCGCCGGGCTGGAGCTTGTCCAGGTCCAGGAACGGCGAGCCCTTGCCGACCCGGTGGCCGGCGATCGCCATGTTGCCTTTCTGCCCGGGCAGCGCCGAATTCGGATAATGGCCCGGACCGACGTCCAGGTCTTTGGTGTTGGTGCCTTCCACAATGGTCCGGGCGTAGTCCAGGCCCAGCCGAGGGATCCGGACAATCGCGATGCCGGTTCCCAGCGGAATCGAGCGGACCTTGTCACCGAGGTTGGCCGGCCCGCCGACCAACGGATCGTCGCCGGAGTCCCAGGCCTTCTGCAGCTTGTTGGTGGCGCTGCGCTGCTGCCCGGCGTTGATGTAGTCGGTGAACCACAGCTCATAAACGACGAACAGCAGGATCACCACGCCCAGCGTGATGCTGGTCTGGCCGATGCCGCGGATCACCGTGCGAACCCGGTCGCCAATCGTCCGCGGCGGACGGGCCGGGGGGATCGGCGCCTCATCCGTGGCTATTGCCCCAGCGGCCCCGCCTGACCGGTCATCAGCGACGCCGGATTCCTCAGAGGGTGGCTCCGCTGCGTGCCGGCCGATGGAATTGTCCAAACTCATTACGGCCCCCATGGGTTCACGCCGTACCCAGGTCGCGGTGTGGAACGCGCGCGAGCGCTGGTCCGGCAGCCGAACCGTACGCGGGGACAATGCCTGACATAGCATCACCCCCCGGATACAACGAGTCATCTCGCAACGAGATGCAATCGGGACCGGTAGATGACCGGACGGGGCCTGCGCAGGCACAGGACGGACGTCTAGGCTGTGCGACACGGAGCGTTCGTCAGAATCGCTGGCGGTTCACCCGCGGTGAGCACCGCCAGTAGCAACGGAGCAGTCAGGGAGCCGACGTGCCGAAGTCGAAGGTACGCAAGAAGACCGTCTACACCCCGCCCGCCGACGTGATGCCCTCCGCGGCAGCGCAGGCGAAGCGCAAGGGTCCCAGCCCGACCTGGTACCCGGTAATCATGGTCGCCCTGATGCTGCTCGGCCTCGCGTACATCGTGCTGAACTACCTCGCCCCCGATCTGCCGGGGCTGCGGACCCTGGGCAACTGGAACTTCGCGGTCGGATTCGGCCTGATGGTGGCCGGGCTGGTGATGGCGGTCCGCTGGCGCTGAGCCAACCCGCTCCGAAGTACGTCGCCCACCGACTCGCCGAGTCGGTGGGTTTTTTCGTACGTCCTGCCGTTTTCCACAACCTCGTCCCGGGTCCGGTCGACGTTTTCCACAGCCTCTGCGGCTCGGTTTTAGGTCGTCGCGGATGCCGCGGCAGACCTGCCACACCGCGCCGGCGGCTGGGTGTCCACGGCGCGCCGGGACCCACGTCCGCAGCCCGGAAACTTGACGCTGACTGCGCAAAGCTCCCACAGTTCACGTTCGGAGATCTTGTCCACCACAACGCTCCGAGATTTCCACAGGCAGTGGCCTTAAGTCCGTCTCCCAGGCCCCCGCGACGAATCGTCCACACATCGCTTGACCTGCGGAAAAACACGACTGTCATTCATCCCCAGCAGTTATCCACACTGTGGACAACCGGTCGCGCCCGGATCGTCCCGCTGTGCCCGCGAACAGCTGTACCGGCAACATCACGAGAACTCTTCGCAAAAGTTGGTGACTCAGCGCCTATTGGTAGCTACGCTCTGCCTCGTGCCCTGAAGACCGGTATCGCCGGTCGCCTAGGGGTTTGACGCGGGTCTCCCGCTGGCTCAGTGCCGGCGCAGGCGGACCCGCTCGCAGCCGTTGGCGACGAAAACACACCAATGTCATTCATCCCCAGCAGTTATCCACAGTGTGGATAACGCTCCGGGAGGCGAGGATGACGCTCCGCAACAGTAGGCCGAGCCAAGCCACCGAGCCCATCGCAAGAAGTCGTGACCAACCAGCGGCCCGCGACGTAACTACCGCAGGTTCTCCAGGACCGTTGCGTTCGCCATGCCGCCGCCCTCGCACATCACCTGCAGCCCGTACCGCAGCTCGCGATCGCGCAGGTAATGCACGAGGGTCGTCATCAGCCGGGCCCCCGAACCGCCGAGCGGGTGACCCAACGCCACCGCACCACCGCGTGGATTGAGCCGATCAGGGTCGGCACCGGTGTCAGCCAACCAAGCCAACGGCACCGACGCGAAAGCCTCGTTGACCTCGAACGCGTCGATGTCGCCGATCGTCAGCCCGGCCTTGGCCAGCACCTTCGCCGTCGCCGGAATCGGAGCGGTCAGCATGATGACCGGGTCGTCCGCCGCGACGACGGCCGTGTGGATCCGCACGAGCGGCGTCAACCCGAGCGAGCGGGCGTGCTCGGATGTCATGATCAGCAGCGCGGCGGCGCCGTCGGAGATCTGCGACGCGTTGCCCGCGGTGATCACCCCGTCAGCGGCGAACGGTGTCTTCAGCGCAGCCATTGATTCGAGCGTGCCGCCCCGCCGGATGCCCTCGTCCCGGCCGACCGACACACCGTCGTCGGTCTTGATGGGTACGATCTCGCCCTCGAACTCGCCGGCATCCTGCGCCGCGGCCGCCTTGGCGTGCGACCCGAGCGCGAACTCGTCCAGCTGAGTACGCCCGAGGTGCCACCGCCGCGCGATCATCTCGGCACCGACGCCCTGGTTGAACTCCGCCCCGTCGTAGCGTGCGGTCATTGCCGGGCCGAACGGCAGGCCCGGTCCCTGCGCCGCGGGCGAGCCCATCGGCACCCGGGTCATCGACTCCACGCCACCGGCTACGACCAGGTCGGCCTGACCGCTGATCACGGTGGCCGCGGCGAAGTGGACGGCCTGCTGGGACGACCCGCACTGCCGGTCGATCGTGGTGCCCGGCACCGTCTCCGGCCAGCCGGCCGCGAGCGCCGCATTGCGCCCAACGTTCCACGACTGCTCACCCACCTGGCTGACGCAGCCCCACTGCACGTCATCCACGCTGGCCGGGTCGATGCCGGTCCGCTCGACCAGTTCGGTCAACACCCGGGCGGAGAGGTCCACCGGATGTACGCCGGCGAGGGCCCCGTTGCGCTTCCCGATCGGCGTACGTGCCGCCGCAACGATCACCGCGTCGCGCATAAGTTACTCCTCGGTAGCCTTGCGCCGATCGTACGCCCGGTCGGTCACGCGGCAAGAGGATCAGAAGGAGATTGCGCCGAGGCTGGTGCTGCGCCAGACGGTCAGCCCGACCATGATCACGAACACCGCCGCGACGCCACCGACCTGGTAGAGCGCTCGTTTGTTGCGCGGCGCGTACACCAGCGCCACCGCCACGAGGGCGCCCGTGACGAACCCGCCGATGTGCCCCAGCCATGAGATGTCCGGGACCCGGAGCGTGATGTAGACGTTGATCAGGATCGTCGGCAGCAGCGCCCGCAGGTCGAGCCCGAGCTTGCGGTAAACCACGACCAGCGCACCGAACAGGCCGAAGATCGCGGCCGAGGCACCGGCGGTCGCGGTGATGGGGTCGCCGAAGGCGTAGACCGCGACCGCGCCACCCAGGGCCGCGGTCACGTACAGCACGGCGAACCGCACGTGGCCGAAGACCCGCTCGATCGCAGGACCAAGCACCGCCAGCGAGATCATGTTGACCGCGAGGTGGATGAAGCCGTAATGCAGAAACGCCGACCCGATGAACCGCCAGTACTCGTTGCCCTGGGCGACGATCGTCGGGCTCAGCACCAGCCGGATGAAGAAGCGCGACGAGGCGTTGTGATGGATCCCGCTGGGCGAGGTCGCGGCGGTGATGACGTACATGACGATGTTGAGCACGCCCAGCACGATCGTGACCAAACCGGCGTGCTGCGCGATCTTCCCGCCGTAGGGAAGGGTCGGCCGGCGGGCGACATTCCGGGAGCGGGTGCACTCCGGGCACTGGAAGCCGACCGGCGCCGATCGTTGGCAGTCCGGACAGATTGGCCGATCACACCGGATGCAACTCACGTTTGACTCGCGGCCAGGGTGCCGGTAGCACCTGCCCGTAAAAGATGAATCTGTGGATTGCTGTTCCGGGTAGTTCATCCCCGAACGTCCTGCTCTGCGCTCAAGGGCGCACGTCAGCGCTCCTCGACCGTGATCGAGTTGATCACCACGTCCTTCTTCGGGCGGTCAGAGCGGTCGGTGGGGGTCGTCGCGATCGCGTCGACGACCTTTTGACTGGCCTCGTCGGTCACTTCGCCGAAGATGGTGTGCTTGTTGTTCAGGTGCGGCGTGGCTCCGACCGTGATGAAGAACTGCGAGCCGTTGGTGCCCGGCCCGGCGTTGGCCATGGCCAACAGATACGGCTTGTCGAACCGCAGGTCAGGATGAAACTCGTCGCCGAACTGGTACCCGGGGCCGCCGAAGCCCTGACCCAGCGGGTCGCCGCCCTGGATCATGAAACCGGAGATGACCCGGTGGAAGATCGTCCCGTCGTAGAGCGGCTCGGTGGACTTGGCCTTGGTACGAGGGTCGGTCCACTCGCGCTCGCCCTTGGCCAGTTCCACGAAGTTACGCACCGTCTTAGGCGCGTGGTCGGGAAACAGCCGCAGCGTGATGTCTCCGGCGCTGGTGTGCAAGGTTGCGTACTGCTCAGCCACGGGATCGGGCTCCTTATTGAGGGCGGCGCGGCGTACAAACCCATGCTCTCACGAACGGATTACCGTGAGCGACAAAGGGTACTGGGGGGAGAAGGCACGTACCAAGGACGTGTACTTAGCGTGGCAAGAGACCTTGGTGGCGACCTGACAACGGGGTAACGGAATCACAGGAGGCACACAGATGGCGCGTACCGATTTAGCCGAACGCGTACATCCGGCGCTGCACGGTCTGACCGAGACGGCGGGCTCAGCCGCCTCGGATGTCGCCGAGGCCTGGCGGGAGAAAGGCGCACCGGCCGCCGCGGCGTTCATGGTGGGGGTACGGGACAAGGCCGGCCCTACCGCCGTGCAGGTCGCAGGCACGATGCGGGACAAGGCGGTACCGGCATTGCGCGACCACGCCGTTCCGGCCGCCATCGCCGCCGGGCACGTCGTGCGCCAGCGCGGCGTACCTATGGCGCAGGCAGCGTGGACCACCACACGGGTCCGCTTGGCACCGGCCACCGCGACGCTCAGGGACCGACTCGGACCGGTGTTCGAGGTGGCGACGCCGGCGGTGAGCGGCGCGGCAACAGCGGCCGGCGGCGCCCGGCGACTCGCCCGCTCGGCCAGTAAGGCGACCGAGCCGCAACGCAAGCAAGCCCAGAAGAAGGCAATCCAAGCAGCCCGCAAAGCGGACAAGGCCACCAAGCCGCACCGCAAGGAGGCGCTGCGCCGGGCCCGCGAGGTGCAGCGGGCGGCCCGCGGTGAACGGCACCGCAATCTCCCGCTGATGGCGTTGATCTTCGTCGCGGGCGCCGCCGCCGGTGCCGGTATTGCTGCCGGCGTGGGGGCGCTGCTGCGTCGCCGGTCAACCGAGTCGGAGCCGACCGGGTTTCAGGAAAGCCTCAACGGCGCCCACAGCGCCGAGACGCAGTCCAGCTCCCCGGCCGACGATCAGAGTCCCGAGAGCTGACGGCCCGCTACAAAGCCGCGTCGCCTCGCATTGGCGACGCGGCCTTCAGCGCGTCACTCGGCCAGACGTGCAGGTCGGCCGGCGGTAGTTCCACCCGACACCGGTCGCCGACCTGGTACCGCTCGGCCGTATGCAGGCGCAGCGGGACGCCATCCAACGCGACGGTCAGCTCGCGGCTGATGCCGAGGTCGACCACGTCGAGCACCTGGGCCGGATGACCGACGCCCTCGACCAGTCGGACCGCCGCG